>JBBRFQ010000012.1:0-37293 GCA_038224035.1 Gemmatimonadales bacterium | reverse complement strand
GGGCCGGCCAAAGGCGTCGCGATTGGCGGCGGTGTCGGCGACATCGAGCGTGGTGCCAACGAGACGCATCACGCGCCAGTCCCGATACCACGCGCCCGGCGTCTGGTGCGTCGCCACGGGCTGTACCACGGCGCGATAGAGCGCCTCGAGCGGCGCGGCGCCCAAGCGGGTGCGTGCCTGCGAGATCCCCGACGGGCCGGCCGGCTCGGCGACCGCCCCCGGCGCCCCGAGCCAGCGCACGCCCTCGAGCAGGCAGCGCAGCACTTCGCGCGTCGACACGTCGGCGTACAGCGCGAGCGCAATCGCGTAGTAGACCATGACGTGCGCTGGCAGATCGCGCTCGCGCTGACTCAGGCGCTCCGTCTCGAACAGCCCTTACGTGACGGTGTCCAACGGGAAACGCGCCGTCAACACACCCACGCTGATGTGATCAGTCAGACGTATGCCGGCGGGAAGTGCGGCGGGCGTGCGCGCCATGGTCCGCTCCGAGGTGGAGGTCGGAGCAAGAATCTACTGGGTCTAGCTTGTTAAGTGAAGAGTATTTCTGCTAGGGCCGATCTCCCTCGAATCAGCTCAGGTGCAGACACGACATGACAACCTTCGCAGGAGGGACGCGATCAACTACGCCGCAACTACGCCGCAACTGCGCTCAATGAATCGCTTGACGATCTCCTGCAAACTCCGTACATCCCAGTCACCAATCGAAAGGGAGGTCTTGTGTCCGAGATATCGTTTTCTCAAGAGCTCCGCTCGAATAGAAACGAATGCTCACTTCTCGCACGGAGTGTCACCATGAAGAACGTTCTTCTTGCGCTCGGGATCATTGTTGCGGGTCTCGCTGGTTCACGGTCTGAAGCGCACGCCGCAGCGCGAGATGCCGTGGTTGAGGGCTTCTGCGTCAAGTGCGTGGCCGGAACCGGATGCGGACTTGAGGCGGCACTCTGTGCGGCTTGGTCAGGATGCGATACGGGCAGAGAGTCGTGCAGTGAGTTCGGCACCTGTTCAGGCGGTTTGCTCTTGATCGTCTGCAATACGAACGTCGAATAGGCTTGCGTGCAAGCTTGCGGAGCAACACCACCGCTTCGACGCCACGGCGTTGGGGCGGTGGTTCCGAGCTATAGGGCACCTCAACTGAGCAATATTTGGCGGAGCGCTTCGTCGGTCGAGCTTCCTGATGCCAGCATTCCTCAAAGCGGAGACAACTCATGTCTTTCGATAGGGCAGTCACGGTCGTACTGAGCATTGCGGCAATCGGGATCGCAAGCTCACTCGTCAAGCGAGAGTTCTTTCCCGATGTCTCGGCTGTGAGCCAAGCCGTGCCACGGCTAACAGAGGTTGAGGACTGGGACATTCTACGGGAGTCCAAAAGCATAATCGGACCAGCATCGGCACCGATTCAGATCGTCGAGTTCGGCGACTATGAATGCCCGTACTGCAAGCGGTTTCACGATGCTTTCGAGAGAGCAGTTGACGAGTTTGGCGAGTCGATTGCCCTCACCTTTATCCACTATCCGTTAGCCATGCACAAGCACGCTCGTCCGGCTGCGGTCGCTGCCGAATGTGCGAATCAGCAGGGTCGTTTCGCTGAGTTCTCGAAGGAACTGTTCCGCGTGCAAGACTCGATTGGTCTCAAAGCGTGGTCCGAGTTCGCGGTTGCAGTCGGCGCAGATTCGGAAACGCTCGAGCTCTGCATGGAGTCCGAATCAGCGGCGCGCTTGGTCGCTGACAATGTGGAACTCGGGGAGCGCTTTGGCGTGCAGTACACGCCAACGGTAATGATCAACGGCTGGGCGTTCACAGTTCCTTCTACGCAACCCGAGCTGCTGGAAGTCGTCAAAAGGTTGCTTAGGGGCGAAACGCTGCCGGAAGCCGGCATGGTATCGGTTGGCAAATGATGGTGCGACTCTCGGCTGAGCCACTTACACTGTTCGCTTCAGCCCTCAGGTTCAGGCGAAGAGCAGCGCCAGCATTCCTTGTCGCGATGCTTGTAGTCTCTCCAATCCATCGCTTGACTGCACAAGTAAGGGAAAGCACGGTGCTCCGTCCGGCGACCGAACGAAGTCGGCAGGATTTTCGACTTGTCAGCGGAGTCCGTGAGTTGCCGGACGGCCGCACCCTCATCGCTGACGATCTCGAAGGACGGCTGTTTGTGATAGACTGGACGACCAACCGAACCAGTGACGTCGGAAGAGTAGGGCGAGGACCCGGTGAGTACTTGGATGTGAGCGGCCTCTATCCGCTGGGTGATGACTCGTCAGTCGTGGAAGACACGAACGCTCGTAGCTGGTTGAAGATGGCCGGTACGCGCATCCTTGGCCCACTCAATGCCGTCACGCGCTACGCCACCGACCACAAACTGGTCGGGGTCTCTCAAGCAGCACAGTACGCTGAACTCGTACCGTTTCACTACGGCACGTCACCAATCATGCGCACGCCGAAGATTCGTGACTTCGCCGACTCGCTCCTTGTGGTGTTGGTGACCGACGGCGGACGTTCACGTGACACCGTTGAACGCATTGGCGGGTCGTTCGCTGGAGTCGGGACGGCAACCAAGCAGGTGAGGGAAGGTCCGCTGCCGTTCATGTTCTACGCGCCCTTCAGAAGCGAAGAACAGGCGCTCCTCTATCTTGACGGCTGGCTCGCGGTCGCGAGGCGAGATCCGTACCGCGTGGATTGGCGTTCGCCGACCGGTGAATGGACGCGAGGCCGACCTCTGCCGTTTGATCGCGTCGCGGTCGATGCTGCGCAACGCGAGGCGGAGATGGACCGCCAGTGGACGGGGAGAAGTCGGGCGCTATTCACAGACAAGGAAATGCCGGGGTGGCCGCAGGTGTTGCCGCCGTTCCAACCGAATGCGTTGGTCAGTGCGCCAGACGGAACGCTCATTGTGATCCGAACGCCGGACGCTCGTCAGGCCATTCGCCTGCACGATGTCATCGATCGCCGTGGCGCCCTGGTGCGACGGTTGGCGCTCCCGACGAACGTGAGAATCGTGGGATTCGGCGCGCGTCACGTGTATACAGTGGAGCGCACAGAGGAGGAGCTGGACGTGCTGCAGCGTCGCCCATGGCCGCAGTGAGTCCTTTCGCGCAGCTTACTGTTCTGTCACGAATGCACTGCCCGTCAGCATTGCCTTTCCGTCTGCGGATGTTCCGATCCTTCTACATACCTCGTCAGAGCCCGACCGAGTGATTAGGCCGCGCCAGGACGCTCCACTAGTCGATTGCGCTTTCCATCCTTCACGAGATCTGAGGCTGAATTTGGATGAGGTCGACAGTGGCGTTCCGATCTCACTACGAAATCCGTCGCACCCATGTTGTTTTCGGCGACACACGTTCATGGAAACTGGAACAGACTAAACCGCAAGTTGCGGTGCGCGCTGCCTGATTCAGAGTTTATTGAGGGAAGAGGCGATCGCCGAGGAGCGGTTCAGAGCAACCGCCCCTGCGTCGGTGCAGTGTGAACTCTCCACTGGCGGTCGGGTGCGCGGTATGGTGCAGTCTGCACTAGTCCCAAGCGCGTGCGAGGAGGGCGTTGCGCAGCGACTCACGCAGCGCAACATGAAGTATGGCGGCATTGCGGCCTCCCGATTCTAGTGAGACCTTTTGCGACGAAATTGTCATCGGAGGTGAAGCAGAGCGTTGGCAGGCTCGTTCTTCAATCTTGGGCTGCACCAAACGGCGCAGGAGCGCTCCTATGAATCCGATCCTGGTTCCGAGGTTTCAAGTGCGCTCGTTGATCGATCCAGAATTGCGCGCTCTACTTGACTCTGGGCTCGCTCGCCTAGAGGCTCGATGGCGACCGGCGACCGGCGACCGGCGACCGGCGACCGGCGACCGGCGACCGGCGGGTAGTTTCCTGGCACGCGAGCAACGCCAATGAATTGTATCGAGACTTCCCGTACGAACAGGTCGCGATTCTTGTTGTCCAGTGGCACCTCGCAGTTCGGGATTCAACTGGATTCGCGCCGCGCTACGGTTGCCTGCCTGGAGTTAAGCTGCTTGCTGGTTGGGACGGGATTCTCTTTTTCGCGTCCGGGGATGAACCAGAGCAGTTCGACGATCTGGTAGCCGGACCACTGTCGCTTAGAATCGGTCTCGCGCCCATCGCCTTGACTTCTCCGCAGCAAATTGGGACGCATCTTTCAAGGCTTCTCTCGGTCGCGAACCGACTTCCGCCGAGTCGCATCAGAATCGAAGATTCTGTCGCGAGGAAGTTAATGCTGGTACGAGAGGATTGGCGATGTGTAATCTTTGCGGCGCTGCGAGATCCTGCGAGCTGGACGGTAAAGCGATTGGCAGCATGCTGTCGAACCCACCGTCGCACACTTGAGAAGTCGCTTGCCGCATATGGTCTTCCAGGTCCGGCAGATCTGCTTCGAAGTCGATAGTGCCAGCGCCTGCTCGCTTCGCCGGCGACTGTGCCCAAGGTTTGCGCAAGAGCCACCAAACGATAGGTCAGCTTCTGCCACCACTGCACTCGTTTAGTCTGAAGTTCCTGCGCCCGAAAAGCGAGTTTCCCCTATGAAACAGCTTGTTTTTTTGGTTCCATATTCTGTCTACATGGTGATGGTCTCGATCAAGGCGAAGGCACGTGTTTGCTGCGGCGTCGTCGGACGCCACCTCGTCGTAACTCTTCTCCACTGATCTCACGCACGCACCCTACCCCTTCCCGTACACCGCCACGCGTGGCCGAAATGGGCCGGATTCAGTGGCCGCTTTGGTCCGGAATGCCTGGCCGGTTTGAACCGGATTACGTGGCCGCTTTGACCGGAATACGCAATTCACAATGTCAAGAGTTAACATGTCTACAAAAAAAACCACGGACGCCCATCAATGTTGTTGATTCTATAGGGGTTACCACTCAAAAACGGGGTGAATGGGAGAGGAACTTCAGCCTAGAGCAACGCAAACAGCCGCGTGTACTCGGCCAACGACTCGGGATTCGCCAGCGCTTCGAGATTGCGCACGGGCCGGCCGTGGATCGCCTCGCGGACCGCCAATTCGCTGATCTTGCCGCTGCGCGTGCGCGGAATGTCGCGCACGGCCGCGATGACGCGCGGCACGTGATGCGGGCTGGTCCCCTCCCGAATGCGTGCACGGATCGTCTGTTCGAGCGCTCGGTCGAGCGTGGCGCCGTCGGCGAGTCTCACGAAGAGGACAATGCGCGCCTCGGTGCCGGCCTGACCGGTCGGCGCGTGCTCGGTGACGACACTCTCTGCCACCTCGGGCAGCGTTTCTACCCGACGGTAGATCTCGGCCGTGCCAATGCGCACACCACCGGGATTCAGCGTCGCGTCACTGCGCCCGTCAATGATCAGTCCGTCGCGGGCTGTGATCTGCGCCCAATCACCATGCCGCCACGCGCCCGGGAAATGTTCGAAATACGCCGCGCGGTACTTCTCGCCGTTTGGATCGTTCCAAAAGCTGACTGGCATGCTCGGAAATGGCGCCGTACATACGAGCTCGCCAGCTTCGCCGCGCAGCGATTGGCCGGCATCATTCCAGACATCGACAGCCATCCCGAGCCCGCGCATTTGCATTTCCCCGCGATAGACGGGCGCGGTGGGATCTCCGAGTGCAAAGCACGATACGATATCCGTGCCACCGCTGATGCTCGCCAACTGTACGCCCGGCGCGATCTCGCCGTAGACAAAATCGTACGAATGTTCCGCGAGGGGACTGCCAGTGGACAGCACGCACCGCAGCGCCGAGAGGTCCGCGATCTCGCGCGGGCGAACGCCGGCCTTTTCAAGCGCCGAGAGATACTTCGCGCTCGTGCCAAAAACGGATATCCGCTCAGTCTCCGCCATGCGCCACAGCACACCCGGCTCCCAGGACGGCAGCGGTGCGCCGTCGTACAGTACAATGGTCGCGCCCACCGCCAGTGCCGACACCATCCAGTTCCACATCATCCAGCCGCACGTGGTGAAGTAGAACACGGTGTCGGTCGCACGTACGTCCGTGTGCAGCACGTGCTCCTTCAGATGCTGCAAAAGCGTGCCACCCGCCCCGTGCACAATTCCCTTGGGAAGCCCAGTCGTACCCGACGAATACAGGATGTACAGCGGGTGATCGAACGGAAGACGCGTGAAACCGAGTACGGCGTCATCGTGCTCGGCGAGCGCGTGATCCCAGTGTGTTGCGTCGGGCATCTCGCCGATATCCGCGAGTCTCGGCGCCCGTGACACCACCCAGGTGGCGCGAAGTGATGGCAATCCGCCCGCGATCTCCCGCAGGCGCGGCATCAGATCGATGTGCTTGCCGGCGTACACATACGCATTGGCGGCGATCAATACGGTGGGTTCGATCTGGCCGAAGCGATCGAGCACACCCTCACTGCCGAAATCCGGGGAACACGACGACCACACCGCGCCAATCGAGGCGGCGGCCAGCATGGCAATCACCGCTTCAGGGATGTTTGGAAGCCAGCCCGCCACGCGGTCACCTTCACGCACGCCGGCGGAACGTAACGCCGCCGCGCAGCGCGCGACGTTGCGCGCCAGGTCCGCGTAGCTCAGGTCGCGCTCGCGTCCGCTCTCCGTCCAGCTGACGATTGCGGTGTGCGCATCACGTCGCCGCAACAAATGTTCGGCGAAGTTGATCCGCGCGCCGGGAAACCATCGCGGGCCGTTTACCGCCTCGGGCGGCGCCATGCGTGTACCGCCGTGCACAACCGCCTCGTACGCAGTGCCATCGGCGTGCACATCCGCGATCACGTCACAGAAGCACCACAGCGCGGCCCAGAACGCCTCGCGGTTGTTCACGCTCCACGCCCACAACGCTTGGCTATCGAGTGTGGCCGAGGGGATCAGTCCCTCGGCGGCGAGCGCGCGCGTAAAGGCCGTCCACTGCGTGTGCTCGCGCGAGGTCTCGGTCGGCACCCACAACGGGATCGACGCCGAAGTCATTCGTGCACGTCCCCGGACGTCGGTAATGGCGGCGCATCGTGCGCACCATCGCGCGTCGAAGAACGGGCGACGGCCACCGCTTCGCACGTCGCACCGTGGGTGTCACAGTACCATCCGTGACGATCGTGGAAAATCAGATGCGGCGCTTCGACGCTGCGCAATCGCACGCGGATCACGGCAGAGGTGGCGGTGCGTGGCCCGACCACGGCGCGCGGGTCAAGTACCTCCACAACCGGCCGCTCCGGAAAGAGATCAATCTGCGTCGCCGCGACGGGCGGTGGTGTTGGCCGATCGAGCCGGCCACGACGTGAGGAGCGGGGAGCGCTGGGCATGATGCACGAAGGCTGGCGAAATCATCGCCGTCGCACCAGAGGCAACGAGAATCAGGTGCCCGATGGCGGCTTTTTCTCGTCCCAGTGCATTTCCCACTCGCAGAACACGTCGCCCTGCAATGAGCACCGAACGTGGCGCACAACCGGCGAGAGTCCACCGGCCAGTTCCAGCGCACGCCCAAGTCCGCCCATCTGCCGCCGGCAGAAGACCGCATGTATTGGATCAAACCCGACCAGTCGGAGCACGGCGCTTCCCGGATCCTCCTGCACGACGGTCATGTCACCCGGCGCGTAGAACAGCCGGAACAGCGACACACTCTGCGTGAGAAAGTCGGATGGCGTGGGCTTGCGCAGAATCCCGCCATACAATTGCAGGCCGAGCGACTCAATGCTGAACGCGCCCGCCGACTCGGCCCAGGCCGGGTGTTCATCGCGCAACTCGGCGTCTACGGCCTCCCAGAGCGACACCAGCTGTGCGTACGGCACGTCGTCGGTCGGCTGCACCGCGTGGAGCGACGCGCAGAGCTTTTCCGGGAGTGTGGCGAGCACGCGCTGCAGCACCTCAGCCCCACTGAGGTGTTCAACGAAACGCAGCGTGCCCCGCACGGCCGCTCCCTTCGCCGACGTGCCGGCCGCCGTGCTGCGCGACGACGACGTCATGGCGGGAACGGCCTCATCGCACGGCCCCGCCACGCTCCGGTATGGGGATCAGCGCCGCCACGGCGTTCCTGTCGATTTTGCCGGATCCGAGTTTGGGCAACTCGTCCACGAAAATCACGCGTCGCGGCACCTTGTATCCGGCGAGCCGTTCGCGTGCCTCGGCGATCAGCGCCGTGCCGGCGAGACGTTCGTGACCCATCGCCCGCACCACGACCGCACAGCCGATCTCTCCCCAGCGCGCATCGTCGACGCCGATGACCGACACCTCCGATACGCCTGGACAGTTGAGCAGCGCCGCTTCGACCTCGCCCGGAAAGACATTCTCGCCGCCCGAGATGAACATCTCTTTGCGTCGTCCACGAATGGCCCACAGTCCGTCGGCGTTGCGCCGTGCAAGATCACCCGTGCGAAGCCAGCCATCGGCGGTCATCACCTCAGCCGTTCGCGCGGCCGCGTTGAAATAGCCGCCGAACATCTGCGGACCGCGCAGTTGCAGCTCACCCACGTCACCCGACGGTACGAGCTGTCCGTCGTCGGCGATCAGACGCATCTCGAGAAACGGCAACGGGTGACCCACGGTGCCGGGATTGGCGCGTGCGATGGCATTGGTCGTGGTGAAACAGTTCGGTCCACACTCGGTGAGTCCGTAGCCTTCACGAAAGTGATAGCCCGCGTCCCACACCGAATCGCGCACGCGTTGCGGACACGGCGCACCGCCCGCAACAAACCAACGGAGGGCCGGCAGCGGCTCACCCCACGACGGTCGATCGCGCAGCATGTCGAGCTGCGTTGGCACGCCGAACGCCACCGTGATGTGCTGCGACCGCATGGTAGCGAGCAAGTGATCAGGATCGAACGCGTCGAACATCACGATACGACCGCCGCAGAACAGCAGTGGCAGGGTGAACACGCCCCAGCCGCCCGTGTGGAACAGCGGCGACGCCAGCGGCCCGACATCGTGCGAGGAAAGTTCCCACGCGAGATTCGTTGCCACGGCATTCCAATGCAACTGGCGATGCGGCATGACCACGCCTTTGGGTACGCCGGTACTGCCCGACGTGTAGAGCAGCATCGCCGCCGTGTCGGGCGTAATGTCCACGCGAGCGCCGGGAGCCTTCGCGCGCTGCAATAATGCCTCCACATCACGATCAAGATCACACCACACCGGTTCCCGGATTGCGGCTTCTGCAACGGCACGTTCAGCGAGCGCACGAAAGCGATCTTCGCCGAACAAAACCGATGGTGTCGCGTCACGCAGCACACGGGCGAGTTCGCTGGCAGCGAGTCGCCAGTTGAGCGGGACCAGCGATGCACCCAGTCGATTGGCGCCAGCGAGCAGCGGGATATACTCCACGCGATTGCCCGCGAGCACCGCGATGCGATCACCCGCCACGACTCCAATCGCGGCGAGTGCACCGCTCCACTGTGTCGCTTGTGCGTCAAGCGCGCCGTACGAATACTCCGCGCCCCGGAGCGGATCGACCACGGCGATGCGGTTGGGATCGTGCGCCGCCCACCACGCCAGGGGATCGAACGCGCCGGGCACAGGCGCATGGATCACCGACGCGGCGCTCGAATGCAGCCCCTCACCCGTCCGTGTGTCTGTCACGGTGTGCGACTCTTGATCAGCGCGGCGTCCTGTTCCGCGATGAACGCCAACAACGCGGCCGTCGCGTCCGGACCTTCGGGGTCGGTATACGAACCCGCCGCATCGCCGCCTGACCACGCATGTCCAAGCCCCCGCACTCGCCAATCCAACAACAACGCTCGATCCGCGCGATCACACTGCCCGGTCACCTCAAGCCACTTCCCCGGCGTCCCCTGGTCGCCGATGAGCCGTTGGCGCGGCCGCGCAACCTTGAGCGCATCGAGCACCCCGGACCACTGCGCCACCAACGCATCGGCATTGCTGGCGGACACCACCTGATCAGCTGCTCCGTGCATGACAAGCAAGGGAATCACCCGCGCCCGTTCTCCCATCCGTGCCATCACCACCGCACTGCTCGCGCTGCCCGGTCGAGGTCCGTTGCGCATCGCCGCGAGCGCGTCGGGCACCGAAGACGCCGCGCCGACGGGAACACCACTGGCGACGGTGAGCGAGGCGAACTGTTCGGGGTGTGCAGTCGCGAGCAACTGCGCCATGGCACCACCGGCCGAAATACCGGCCAAGTGCACGCGCGCGGCGTCGACACCATACGCCGACATCACCTCGGTGATCAGCGACGACAACAACGCCACTTCACCACCGCCGCGCGCCTGATGCCGCGGATCGTACCAGTTCCAACACTTCTGCGGATGCGCTGACGCTGGTTGCTCCGGCACCAGCACCAGCAACCCCGCGCGCTCCGCGTGCGCCTCCACCCGTGTACCGCGCACCAGATCGGCCGCATCCTGAGTACATCCGTGGAGCATGACCAACAGCGCCGGTGCCGTATCCTTGCGCCGACTCTGCGGCACGTACAGCCGCCACGCACGACGCAGTCCTCCGTGTTCGTGCGTACCCTGCACCACCCGTCCCGGCAGCGTATCCGATAACACAAGAGCCTCCCGGTGATTCGGCGCCGCTCGATGCGGGCATGCCGTCGCCGGAAGCACTCCGGCGACGAGCATCAGCGACAGGACAGGCACTAACCAGTTCATGGCATCAAAGATCGAAGCGAACACCGAGGAACGCCATGGACCCGATCGCCGGCATGTTGAGCAGTTCGATGTGCTCGCGTCCGACTCCGCAGCCCCAGCCGCGCGTGTAGGTGGCCGGAAGCGCCGCGTTCAGGAACGCCGGCGCGTTGCTGGTCCCGCTTGTGCAGACAAAGGCATTCTGCACGGACAGGTTGATCTGCGCGCGCTGTGACGGGAGTCGATAGCCCATGTTAAAATCGAGGCCGAGCAGTCCGGGAATGCGCCCGTTGTGCACACCCGACAGGAACTGGTAGTCCTTCACAAAGCGCAGCGTGAAACCGCCAAACGATCCGAAGGGCAGCGCCGAGCTTTCCATGCCGACGGTGAACTTCGCCGTGGGACTGTTGAGCGCCGTGGCTTCGGCCGGCTCACCGGGCGCGCGGATGATGGAGTCGATCTTCATGAGCGACGCCGTGCCGGTGGTGGACAGTGACGGCGAGATGAGATAGCGCCAACCCGCGTCAATGCCCGACAGCGTCGCCTTGCCGAGATTGAAATACGTCAGCGCAATCTGTTCGCCGCCCGCCGCATTCGTGTACTTGGCACCCGTGCGCTTGTTGAATGCAAAGGTGGCGTTGGCGCCGGCAAACGGATTCGCGACCACCTGGAGCGGCGTGAGGAAGCTCTCGTAACGCGCCACCCAGCCGGCGACCTCGAGGAAGAGCTTGTCGCCCAGCACGCCCTTGTAGCCAAGCTCGATGGTGTTGTTGAGCTCCGGCACCACGGGATCGAGCGTGCGCACGACCGCGCCAGCCACGTTCTTCACTTCGATGCCATCCCGGTTGCCGAACACACCGATACCGGGCGCGAAGTCACGGAAGTAGAAGCTCGTCTGCAGAATCGACGGCGACTTGAACGCCCGGTTGTATGTAAGGCGGAACGTGGAATTGTCGGACGGCGAAATCAGCAGGGCCGCCTTGGGCGAGAACTGATTGTCGTAGAACTCCGGCGAATCAAAACGCGCACCGAGCACGAGCTTCGTGTGTGCGTTGAGCGGCGTTTCTGTCTGCGCGTATACACCGATCTGCTGGAGCTTGAGGTCTTCGCCGGTGATGGCGTCTTCGAGCCACACCTGCTTGGACGACACCTGATCCTGACGCGCCTGTCCACCCCAGATCACGCGCGTATTCAGCAGCGAGGGGACGGTGAAGTTGTGCTGTACTTCGGCGGCCATGAGGCGACCATCTGCCGGGAACCCCGAGGCTTGTTTCACCGAGTCGTCGGTGATCCCGTTGAACCGCGCCGCGAGTCGATTGGTCGAAAAACCGTTGATCGCAAAGGTCTGGCCAGACAGCGAACGCGTCGCGTACACCTGTGCGAAAAGCCGGTCGCTCGTGAAGCGGAGCTGCTGATTCCAGTAGCCCCAATCCTTCAGCTGATTGCGTCCGGCGCTCGTGATGCCGACACCATTCGTTTTGCTGGCGCCACCCTGATATTCAAGGCGCGCGCCCCTGTCGAAGTACCACACAAGCGCACCACCGCCGCGCAGGTAGTCCGTGTTCCAGTCAATACCGATTTCCGGCGACGGCGTCGTGCGAGGCGCCACCGGCGCGTAGCGATTCACGTTCTGCCAGTCATAGGCATCGATCATTTCACCGGTGACTTTGTAGCCAAGCCGGCCGTTGAGCAGCACTCCGGCGTGTCTTCCCTGTACGTTTTTGAACGAGACGATACCCGGCGTCTCCTCTCCAAAGCTGCTGAGCGAGTTCCCGCCCACGGAGAACTCCAGAATGGTGCCGGGATACTGCTTGGGATCCTTCGACAACAGCGTGATCACGCCGTTGGACGCATCCGGTCCGTACAACGCCGCCCCCGGACCGATGAGGACTTCAATACCCGCGATGTCCACCTTCGGAATCGTGGTGAACACGCCCACCGGCAATCCATTCTCTGGCAGCACCGCGATGCGATTGTCTTCCATCTGCAGCATGCGGTTGTTGAACGCGCTGTTGAAACCGCGTGCATTGATGCCGGCCGACGCGATGCCGACCTGAAAGAAGTCCACGCCCTTGATGTCCTTCAGCGCAGCCGTAAACGAGTTGCCCACCGTGTTACGGATCATGTCGGCGTCGATGCGTGTGACGGTGGCGGGTGCATCGGTGATCTTCTCGACGCGGCGCGACGCAGACACCACATAGCTGCCGATTTGCAGCGCGCTCGTGGACAACTGCACATCCAGCCGGGTCTCTTCACCCGCACGCACCGCAATGCCGGCGAACGTGCGCACAGTCGACCCGATGCGTTGCGCACGCACCTCGTACGTACCGGCGGGCACGCCGACCATGCGATAGCGACCGTCGGTACCCGAGGTGACCGCGAATCGTGTGCCCATCAAACCTACTTGCGTACCGGGCAACGGTGCGCCCGCGCTATCAGACACGACGCCGGCCACACTACCCGACTGCGCCTGGGCCGCCGTGGGAGCCGCCGCCGCGAGGGCGACCGCCATGCCGAACAACGCACCGAGCACCCGCCGGCGACGCGTCACAACCTGCAAATGAACGGACTGAGCGGACGACATCAGACGGCTCCGAGCGTGGGGGGAATGAAAGGAGGGGGGACCAGCACCACGGCTTCACCATCGAGCACGACGGTGCCGTCCTGGTTGCGACAAACGGTTGAGAGCCGCACGCGACGAGTGCGTACCATGATCTCGGTGACTTCGACCCGAGCCGTCACCGTGTCGCCAAGGCGCACCGGATGACGGAATGCCAGGGTTTGCGACAGGTAGATCGCGCCGGGCCCTGGCACCCCGTTCGCGATGGCCGCCGAGATGAAGCCGGCCGTGAGCATGCCATGCGCAATCCGTCCGCCGAAGCGGCTTGCGGCAGCAGCCTCGGCGTCGACGTGCACCGGATTGAAATCGCCGGTGATTTCCGCGTACTGCATGACATCTGCATCGGAGACAGTTTTGCTCCACTCCGAGGTGGCACCCACGACGAGCGATGCAAACTCCATGCTTACGCCTCCATGACGGCGCGCACGTCGGGCGCCAGTGTAGACAGGGCCGTGTCGCGTGTCCGCCACGACACGACGAAGAACACGAGCATCGATGACATCAGCGCGATCGCGGACGCAGTGACGCCGGACGGAAACGAGAACAGTTGCAGATACGCCATCGTCTCGAGTGAGAGCGTGACCACCAGACCGGTGGCGATCGAGCTCACGGCGCCGGCGCGTGTGGCGCCCGACCAGTTGAGGCCGACGGCCAGCGCTGGTACGAGTGTCGAGGCGAACAGCCCCCAACCGAAGATGCCGAGGAACGCGACGAGGGTGCCGGAGGCCTGTGCCACGACAGCCGACACCAGCGCGATCACCACGGTCCAGATGCGTCCCCACGTGAGTTCGTCGCCGAGTCGCGTGCCGAACGCAACCGGCAGATCGTGCGTGAACGCCGCCGCCCCGATACTCATGAACGAGTTGACCGTGCTCATGATCGCGGCCGCGACACTCGCAAACACGATCGCTGCCAGCGGCACCGGCGTGAAAAGCAACAGGAACGACGGCGTGGCGTCGTCGGGAATGCGCAGCGCGGGCGTCGCACCACTGAGTACGAGGGACTTCATGGCCAGCCCCACACCAATGAACAGCAGCAGCGATACAAACAGCGCCGTCGTCATGAGCAGTGGGAACCACTTCAGGCGCCGGGCATCACGCAACATGAAGAACTTGTGAATCACATGCGGCTGCCCGAGCGAGCCAAGTCCGAACACGAAGTAGAACGACAGCGCGGCGAGGGGCGTGAGCTTGCCCCACGGGGAGAGCAATGCGGGATCCGTCGCGAGAATCGTGCGCGAGATACCGGCGAATCCACCGCCGGCTTCAAGTGCGTACCAGAACACGGCACCCGAGGCGAATGCCATGAGCGAACCCTGAAACACATCGTTGTAGATACCGGCGAGGATGCCGCCGGACACCGAATACGCGAGCACAATGATCGTGCCGATCCAGATGGCCGCCACCAATCCGGGTGAAAAAATCGCGTCGATGACCAGACCAAGCGCCAGAAAATTGGTGGCCATGTATCCGACCACGGCAATGATGATGGCCACGGCCGACAGGCCTTGCGCAAGACGCGAGTCATATCGCGCCGCGATGGCATCCGGGATCGTCATCATTTCGCGCACTTCAGCCAACAGACGCAATCGCTTCGCCATGACCCACGCGCCCATGGAGTTCGTGAGCGCCGCCGGCAACACGATAAACACCGCGCCGAGTCCCACGGTGTACACCAACCCTGGGCCACCGATGAATGCGAACCCGGACAATGTGGCAGCCATCGACGCCATCGCGAGCGTGAACAAGCCGATGCCCTTGCCCGCGACGAAGAAGTCGGCGGCGGAGCGCGTGCGCCGCGAGGCCCACGTGCCGATGACCGCGACAATCACGAAGTACGCAATCGCGACGCCGCCGATGATCGGTTGCGACAGCTCGGGAAGCGCCGCAGTTTGCAGCAGCGCCGCGACAGGCGGCAGCGCGCTCAGGCTGACATTCGGCATCACACGCCACCTTCGCGTGCGCCGATCGACGTGGTCTCGGGCAGGCGTGCGGCTCGCACGCGTGCAAGATCGTCGTCGGTCAACGTGAGCAGATCAAACGTCAGCGCGTAGACCACGGGGAGCACGAACAGCGGCAGCAGCCCGACACCGAACAGAATCACCGCCGCGCGGCGTGGCAGACCAAACCAGAGCGGTGTACTCACGCTCTCCGCAGGCAGCGCCAGCGCCAGCACGAATCCGCCGGAGACCAACAGAAACACCAGTGCGAACGGCACCGCCACCGGACCGATACCTCGACCGGCGCGCACCGCGCCCAGAATCATCATCGCGAACATGGTCATCGGCATGACAATCGCCATCAACCACGGGCCAAATCGCGACAGCGCGGGTGGGAAAAACGCACTCGCGTACGCCAGGGCGATTCCCACGACGCCCGCAATCAGCGCCCGGAGTGCCAGATCGCGCACAGATAGCGCTTGGCTCACGACGCGTTCCCCTCGCCAACGCGCGCATACATGGCGTCAAATTCCGGCTGATATTGTTGGGTCAATCGCTGTCGCCTGAGTTTGAGCGTGGGGGTGAGTTCACCGCCGTCAACGGTCCAGGGCACTACCGAGACGGCGAACGTGCGCACCTGTTCCGGACGCGAGCGGCGACTGTTCACATCATCGACGTGCGCCTGCAACGCGTCGCGGACCGTCACGTGCCCGGCCAGCGCGGGCCACGTCGCCGTGATGCCGCACGCTGCAGCGAACAGCTCCACTCCCTCGCGCTCGAGCTGCAGCAAGGCGGTCAGGAAGTGCCGGCCTTCCCCATGGCAGAGCGCACGTGCGATCAATGGTGAGCTCACGAGTTCCGCCTCGATCGGCAGCGGCGCGACCTTTTTGCCATTCGACAACGCGATGATTTCCTTGCGACGGCCGATCAACCGCAGCATGCCATCGGGGTCCTGCGCCGCGAGGTCGCCGGTACGCAGCCACGCGCCGTCGCTGGTAAACGCGTCGCGCGTCGCGGCCGGCTTACCAAAGTAGCCGGCGAACGTCAGCGCGCCCCGTTGCACCAGCAACTCCCCGTCATCGGCGATGCGAACCATCGTGCCCGGCATCGGCGCACCCACGGCGTCAAAGCGAAACGCATCCGGACGATTCATCGCCACGCACAGGTGTTCGGTCTGCCCGTACGCGCCAAGCACGGTCAATCCCGCGGCGTGCAGTCGTTGGGCGACGGCTTCGGGGAGCGTCGCGCCGCCCGAGGTGGCGATGCGGACGTTGGTACCGAGCGTCGCGGCAATCGCGGCACGCGCACTCACTCCGTCGTTCGCCTGTGCCACCGCCAAGGCCAGCTTTTCGAACAACCGCGGCAGGCCGCCAAACACGGTCGGTGCAACGAGCCGGGTCGCGGTAAATACCTCTTCAGGTGCTTCTACCAGCACAGCACTCATGCCGGTGTAGACGCGCACGTACAGTCCGAAAACGCGCTCAGCCGCATGACAGAACGGCAGAAACGCGACGCCCGAGTCTTCACTCGTCAGCGACAGTGTGCTGGCAATGCTCTGCGCAGACGCCAGCAGATATCGATGCGGAATGCGCGCGCCTTTCGGTTCCCCCGTTGAACCGGATGTGTAGATGAGCAGTGCATCATCGTCGGGCACGACCGCGTGAAGACGGCGCTGCAGTTCGTGTCGCACACTCGTCGCGCCTTGATTCTCGGGTGCCGATGCGCGGGCCGCGTCATCGCCCAGCGCCAGAAAGCGCTCCCACGTCAGCACGTCCGCACCGACTGGTTCCGATGCGTCGTGTTGCGTCACGATGTGCAGCGGCCAGGGCAATCCATGGCGGATGCTGGTCACGAGCGACAGACGCGCCGGGGAGTCTACAAACACCCAGCGCGCCCCGCAGTCGTGCAGTTGTTGCAGCAGCTGCGCGGCGGAACTGGTTGGATACGCGCCCACGCTGATCACACCCGCCATGAGTGCACCGAGATCCGCAATTGGCCAGAGCGGCGTGTTGTCGGCGAAGATCAGCAGGCGATCGCCTTGCATCACACCGCCGGCGATCAACGAACGCGCCACGGCTTGCGCCTCGTGCGCCCATGCTCCCCAGCTGATCGCCGGACCGAGCGCGCTGTGCCCTCGCGCCAGCACGCGAAAGGCCAGGCGCTCCGGGTCGCGAGCCGCACGGTCGAGAAACGTCTGCACAAGCGTACCGTTCACGTGTCGCCCTCCCCGCTGGTGCGCGACGACCGCCACCGCATCGCGAGCGAACCCATCGCCAGTCCCGCGCCCGATCCGGTGAACACCACGAGATCGCCGTCGTGCAATCGGCCCGACTGCACGGCGTCGTCGAGCGCCATTGGCAGGCAAGCCGATCCCGTGTAACCCCACTTGTGCATGATCGTATGCGCGCGCTCCATCGGCTGGGCGAGGGTCTGCATCACCTGTTCAATCGTCGCGCGATTCACCTGCGTCCAGAGCCACAACTGCACGTCATCCGGCGTGGCATGCGCGCGTGTGAGGACTGAGCGCACGATGCGTGGCCAGCCTTCTTCGTTGATCGCGGCAGGATATTTGCGCACGAAGCGCAAGCGATTCCTGGTACCGTCACGCAACACCGCCTCGGTAACCGGCTCGCGTGCCGCACCGGCATAAATGCCCATGTCGCCGGCCAGCGTGCCGTCGGCGTAGAGTTCGCTCGCGAGAATGCCATCCTGCGTATCGCGCTCGAGCACGATGGCGCCCGCACCATCGGCGAAGATGGTGACTGTTTTTTTGTCGTGTTGATCGAGCCAGCGTGACATGGCATACGCACCGATCACCAACACGCGCTGATACCGTGCATCAGCACGCAGATACTTCCACGCGACGTCGAGCGCCGTGACGAATCCCGCGCAACCAGCGTTCAGATCAAAGGTACCGGCGCGCGTGCAGTGCAGTCGCGCCTGCACCACGGAGCTCGTGGCCGGCGAGACATACTCCGGCGTATCGGTCGCCACGATGAGCAGGTCGATGTCATCGGCGGCGAGACGGGCCGCCTGCAGCGCCGCGCGTCCCGCGCGTTCGGCCAGATCGGCCGTGCTTTCGTGGTCGGCACACCAGCGCCGTTCGTGAATGCCCAGCACGCCGGAGACGAACGGGTCAATGTCCTCCCCGAGCTGCGCACTCAGTTCGGCGTTGGTCACCACTCGCGACGGCACGGCGTGCCCCGTCCCCGTGATAATCGCCGAGGGCAAGCGCGTCATGTGAGCGCCACGCCCGGCGCCGCAGCGCTTGAGCCGCGCACCAGCAATCGCACCGGCAGTGGCCGTGACAGTGCGCGACGGGCGGCGAGAATCGACGCATCAGGCGCAGCGTCCGGATGCTCGATGTACGATAACAAGAGGCGGGCTGCACGCGCACCGAGCTCACGCGCGGGAATCGCGACGGTCGTGAGCTCGGGTGTGATGAGGCGCGCCATCTCGATATCGTCGCAGCCCACCACGGACAACTCGGACGGCAGACCTACCCCTTGCGTCAGACACTGCTTCACCGCACCAATCGCGATCAGATCGTTGGCGCAGAACACCGCGGTTGGTCGGGGACGCACCGCGAGCAGCGCACGCATGGCCTGCTGCCCTCCGGTGACATTTGGTGACACGCGCCGCCAGCGCTCGCTCGGCATGGCGATACCCGCCTCGCGAAGCGTCTGGGCGAACCCGCGTTCCCGCATGCGGTACGCGTGCACGTCCGACGCCGGTCCCACGAAGCCCAGCACGCGATGCCCCAGACCCAGCAGATGCTCGGCCGCCAGCCGCCCCGCGGCGAAGGCGTCCGTCGGCACGCCCGGCCAGCGGTTGCTCGGCTCGTCAATCAACACGACGTTGACGCCGCGCAGTGCGTCCGGGGACAGCGTCGCCGCGCCGGCGGCGTCGAGCAGCACTCCGTCGATCTGGCGCGCGAGCAACGTCTCGAGGTGCGCGGCGGCCGGTCGTGCAGACTGATCGCAGAGCAGCATCGCGTAGCCTTCCGAGGCCGAGACGCGCTCCGCGCCGGCGACCACGTCCATGACGAACGGATTCCTCAGGTCGGGGACAACAACGCCAAGGGCAAAGGACCGCCCGCGCACCAGTGAGCGCGCCACCACATTCGCCCTGTAGCCGAGCTGTGCAGCGGCCGCCAGAACTCGCTCGCGTGTAGCCGCGGCGACGCGAGCGCGCGGGTGCTGGCCGAGCACGAGCGACGCAGTGGGCTGAGACACTCCCGCCAGCGCGGCAACGTCGCGGACGGTGACTCGGGCGGAACCGGATTTGGAGGCGGGCGTCATGGCGGGAGAGGGGAATTGCATCGCAATTGTGCTGCTAATACGTATTGGCAGCGCAGATTTGTCAAGGATTTCCTTCCACGGAGGTTATCTACCGCCCAGTTTCACCCGTATGGCCGCGCCCGAACGCACCGTGTTGCCGAACGACCCATTTAGTCGAGTGCGGCCCTCCCGGCCGGCTCGTCGGCTCGTGCTCGCGCTTTCGCGGGCCTCAATGGTAGCGTTGGTGATCGCAGTCACGGCCGCCGCGTCCGTGATCTCACCCATTGGCACGCGGCGGATCGCGCGCGAGACAGTGGAAGCGGAACTCACGGCCTTGTTGGCACCAGACGAACTGATCGTCGCGCGCGCCTTCGCCTCCCAGCGCCGCCCTTCCGACTTGTGGCGGCTCTCTCACGGGCTGTTGGTCGCGACCAACCGTCGGCTGCTCTATGTCGCCGCCCCACCGGTCACGCTGCTCCGGCCGTCGGACGGCGGGCCGGCGGCGCTCTATCTCGAGTCGTGGGCCTTTGACGCCGCCTTCACCACCGCGCTGGATACCGCCGACGGCCGGTTCACGCTACGCACGCCGGCCCGTGCGGTGCGGCTTCGAATCGACGACGCCGAACGCTCGGCCGCCGACTCGGTACGCCGTCTGGCGGACCGCGAGCGCCGCCGATTCAGCGAAGACGCCGAACGCCTTGCACGAACCGGTGTGCCCACCGCGCAGCCGGACCGGTACACCACCCACATCGCGCGGCGCGGCGAGACGCTCACATCGATCGCGCGCCGCTACGACATTCCGGTTGACGTACTGCGACAGTTGAACGGTTTGCGTGACGACTACCTGCGGGCGGGGCAGCGGTTGCGCGTGCCGGAACTGGCGGTCGCGCGCAACCCGTTCAGCGATTCGGTCTACTGACCGAGCACCAGCGCAAACACCAGCGGCGCAACAATCGACGCGTCAGACTCGATGATGAACTTCGGTGTCGCAACGCCAAGCTTGCCCCATGTGATCTTCTCGTTCGGCACGGCACCGGAGTACGAGCCGTAGCTGGTCGTGCTGTCGCTGATCTGACAGAAATAGCCCCACAGCGGCACCGTGGTGCGCTGGAGGTCCTGGTGCAGCATCGGCACAACACAGATGGGGAAGTCACCGGCGATCCCACCGCCAATCTGGAAAAACCCGATGGTGGTGTCCTTCGTGGTGGCTGTGTACCACTCGGCCAGATGCATCATGTATTCGATGCCCGAGCGCACGGTGTGCACGTTCTTCACGCTGCCATCGATGACGTGCGACGCGAAGATGTTGCCAAGTGTGGCATCTTCCCAACCCGGCACGTAAATGGGCAAGCTGGCCTGCGCGGCGGCGAGCAGCCACGAGTTCTTCGGATCAATCTGATAGAATTCTTCGAGTGCTCCGCTCAGCAAAATGCGGTACATGAACTCATGCGGGAAGTATCGCACGCCCGACTGATCGGCCGCCTGCCATTCCGCGAGAATCGCCTTTTCAATGCGACGAATCGCTTCTTCTTCCGGGATGCACGTGTCGGTGACTCGATTGAGATGCCGCGCGAGCAGCGCTTCTTCATCCTGCGGCGTGAGATCGCGATAGTTCGGCACGCGCACGTAATGATCGTGCGCGACAAGATTGAACACATCTTCCTCAAGATTCGCACCAGTGCACGTGATCGCGTGCACCTTGCCCTGCCGGATCATTTCGGCGAGCGAGAGCCCGAGTTCGGCGCTGCTCATCGCACCTGCCAGCGTGACCATCATCTTGCCACCCTGAGAGAGATGCGCGGTGTAACCGTCGGCCGCGTCAATGAGCGCGGCCGCATTGAAGTGCCGGAAGTGATGACGGAGAAACGCCGAGACCGGCGCAGACGCAGACTGAGACATGAGCGGAACGGAAGACGGAAAGGACACGACGCGCGACGGCGCGAGCACGAAGAGAGAGGTCGCAGCATCCGGCACAGGGCGGACGCTCGCGCGCAATCTAGCGCGGAGTGTCGACGAACGTGACGGGCGGCGCTGCGTCCGTGACATGCGCGTCACTCGCAACCGGCGCGCTTTCAGCCCGTTCCTGTCGTCTCGCAGCCGCCGCGACAGTGGAGCTGCGAAGCGCCAGCCAGCTTGCGCCACCTGCCAGCGCGGTAGCGACCGCACCATGCCCGAGCACCAACGCCGCGAACGCGAGCGCCATGCACGCCAGCGCGAGTACGCGCAGCTTGAGACCGGCGCTCCGGGCGAGCTCCACCGACGCAGCTGACTCATCACCGGAGTTGACGCCGCCGATTCCCGAAGGTCGAGGCGTCGAGGCGGCCGCGATGGTGCCGAAGAGTGCGCCGACTCTCGGATCGGAGAGCGTGGGCGTCTCCGCGCCCACGAAGTATGCGGGCGCTCCGAGCTCGCGGCCGCCATCCGACCAGCTGTCGACCGCACGTTCGCGGGCTACGCTGGCGCCCACCGCGATCCGCGCCTCGTCGCGCGCCGACGATTCCTGAAGCAGGCTGAGCCCGATGCGGATCGGCACGGCGAGCGCATCGTCCACGCGCCCGTTGTAGCGCGCTGACGGCGATACTACGCGGTGCGAGCCTGGCGGCGTGTCACCGCGCGAACTCCCCGCTGAAGCGTCGGTCTCGTGGGTCCGGGTTCCGGACTCGGCGACGCCCGGAGCAGCTGACTCACCGACCCGTGCTCGCGGCGGTGCCGCGGCAGCGGCGCTTCGCTCGTGCGCCCCAGCGAGCAGATGGCGCAGCACGAGCGCCGAGGCTTCCCCTTCGACGCTGCTGACTCGCGGCAGCCACGCGGCCGCGCCGCTCAAGAGGCCCGCGCGAAGTGCGCTGAGCACCGCGGTTCGCGCACCAGGCAAATTGCGTTCCGACAACGCGTCGGCCTGCGCATCCATCGAAACAGCCGGCGTGAGTCGCCAACGACCGACCGCGTCGGGCTGCGCTTCAAGACCGGCTCTTGGAGTCGGTGCCGAAGCGCGTGGCGACGGTATTTCGCGAATCGGCACGGCGTCGGAGGCTTCGCGCGACAGCACGCCGAGCATGGCCGCGAGCATACTGCGTGTGGCCACGATCTGCTCGGGGCGCGCGGCCCGATCGAGCGCGCCCCCGGCCGAGAGCGCCTGTAGCAAGAGTCGCACCTCCTGTCTGGCCTCCACCGCCGGCGAACCGACGAAGCGAGCCCCAAGTCGACGCAGCGAAGCGGCCAGCGGTGCAAGCGCCTCGTGATCCGCTACCAGCCAATCAGCGTCGGGCGTCTCATCGGCGACGTTGAGCGGGAGGCCAACCCGGCGCTGCGCGGCCAGCGAGGCACGCGCCGATTCCGTATTCGCCACGCTGATCGCCTGCCGGGCCCACGACAGCACCGACGAGTTGGGTTCCTCTGCCAGCAACGGATCGAGCAACCGCAGCGCGCCCGCTTGATCGCCCTGCCGTGCGAGCAGGACGGATTGCCACGCGACCAGCACGTAGTCTCCCGGACGGCGGGCCTGGGCCTGCGCAAGCGCGTTCCGTGCTCCCGCCGAATCACCTTGCGCGGCGCGCACGATTGACGCGAGAAAGTGCAGCGCAATCGAACCGCCGCGGCGAACGAGGCCCTGGTGCAGCACCCGGTCGGCTTCGCCCGGCAATCCGAGCAACGTGAGCGCCGCGCTGCGGTAGTACCAACCGCCCTCGGTGCGTGCGGCACCTTCCCATGCTTCGTCGAGGGCGGCGAGGGCGTCACCGGGAGCCGCGCGTACAATCGCCGATCGGGCGCGCTCCAGCACATCGCTCAGCGCCGTGGCCGTTGGCAGCGCCCGCTCGACGAGTGAATCGGCGCCGCCTTCGAGGAGTGTCTGTACGTCAATGCCGGCCCTTGCGAGCTCCTCGAGAGCCGCCTGGACCCCTTCGACCCCGTGAATCGGGCGCACCGGACCGGTCGCCGGCGTATCGCCCACGCGAAGCTGTCGAGCCGGCACGAGCGTCGGGCCGACGATTCCGGTGTGCGGATTAATGGCGGGTCGTCCGAGCATTCGGTCGAGTCTCGACCGCGAGTTGCCGGGACTTGATCAGTTCGCAGGAAGACGACCGGAGTTGAACGTCAGGCGAGCGCTTCCACCAAGGCGTCCTGCAACGGCACCGGACTGAAATGCTCGAGATCGGCATGTTGCCGGTACGCGCGTCCATCGGCGTCGAGGACCAGGCGGCGATGTGTACCGGTGTGCTCGTAGAGTCGCAGCGGCCCGACATCGTCAGGACCGTCAACGAACCCGACGAACCAGAAGGCACTGGCGGCGTCGCGCGCGGCTTCACCGAACTCCTTGATGAGCGCGCGTTCCAACGGAATCCAATCGGGCGGACGAAAAACCATGAATGCTGGATGAGGGAGTGTGTTGCAGCAGAGACGCCTGCACATGCTCCCCGTCACGATAAGGTCACTACTCGGGCACACGTGTTTCGTATCCGTGCACATCCCGCGATGGCGCGCGCTCAGGCGACATGCGGTGAGGCGCGCCGTGATATGCGTTGTGCGACGTGCTGCGCGAGTCGGGCGGGGACGGCCGTCAGCGTCGTGGCGGGGACGTGTTGCATCACAAAGTCGCGCGCATCGTCCAGCGAGTCGCGCGCTTCGGGCAGCCAACCAGCGAGGAACTGCCACACATGCGGCACCGACGGCCATGTACGACACCTCACAGACACGCCGGCCGCCGTCGCGCGTTCTGCCAGGCGCAGTGTATCGTCGCGCAACAGCTCGTCGAGACTGACGTGCAGACACAGCGGCGGCAGCGATGACAGCTCGGCATGCAGCGGCGAGAGACCTGGATCGTCGCGGGCAATCCCGCCGGCGTACAGCTGCGCCGCGGCATGCAACTGCGACGGTACAAACATCGCACATCGATCGATGTTGTCGACCAGCGACGCGCCGCTGCACGTAAGATCGGTCCACGGACTAAAAGCCACGATGGCACCCGGCACGGGCAGTCCGTGCTCAAGACACGCCAGCGCCGCGGAAATCGCGAGCCCGCCCCCCGCGGAATCGCCGGCAAACACAATTTGCTCCGCCGATACCCCGAGCGTTTCCAGCATCCAGCGATACGTGGCGAGCACATCATTGCGTGCGGCAGGAAACGGATGTTCCGGCGCCAGACGATAGTCCGGTACGACGACCATCGCGCGCCACTCGCGCGCGATCCGCGCTGCCAGCGGCCGATGCGTCGCCGGTGAACATGCGATAAAACCACCGCCATGCACATAGAGCACCGCCCGCTCGATCGGCCGCAGGTCGCGCGCGGATCCCTGAGCGGGTGGTGACAACACTTCCACACGGTGCGATGGTAGCGCCACATCGGTGCGCTGTACGGGCAGCGTGATGACGCGTCGCATCCACAGGGGACGCCCGATGCGCTCGCGCGCCCACGGCACATCGAGCGGTCGCTCGGCATGTCGTTTGAAGCGCCAGCGGATGGCCAGATCAGCCAATCGCAAGCGCCAGTGCATGTTGGACACGGCAGTACGCACAGGAACGATTCGCAGGGGCTCAGGGGTGTGGTGTGGGAACGGTTGCTGTCGGGGCCTGTTCGCTGGCGCCCCGCGCCCGGCTATTGAATGATACTGTGCGCGAATGGCTTCGGTCCTGTAAACACCCTCGTATCCTCACGAAGGAGACGACCATGCTTCTGGTCACCGGAGCGGCCACCATCGTCGGCCGCCATGTTGTACACGAATTGCGCGACGCGAAAGTACCACATCGCGCGTTGGTGCACTCGAAAGCGGCCATCACGCCGGCCGACTTTGGCAGCGCGGAGCTGATAGTTGGTGAACTCACGGACGGTCACGCGCTCGACGTGGCGCTCGACGGCGTCGAGAGCGTGATTCTGATCACGCGGGCGCGCCCTGATCAGGCTGCGCTCGATCGTAACTTGCTGTCGGCAGCTCAGCGGCATGGCGTGCGTCGGCTGGTGAAGATGTCGAGCGTCGGTGCGTCGCCAACGTCGCGCTTCAACGTGGGTCGCTGGCACTGGGAGACCGAGCGGCTGCTGCAAGCCACGCGCCTCGAGTGGGTGGTGGTGCGAGCGCATCGACCGATGCAGCATGTGTACACGCAGCTGAGCAGCCTGATCAGCCAGCACGCGTTTTACGGCTGTCAGGGCGACGGCGCCAGTGCCGATGTTGACGTCCGCGATGTCGCCGCCGTACTCAGTTGCGCAGCGATTGACCCGCAGTACGCGCGCCAGGTGCTCGAGATCACCGGACCCGCAGCGATCTCGCCACAGGATACGGCGCGCGCAATGGCGGCGGGCATGGGACGCCCGGTGGCCTATGTGGATTGCACGCCAGCCGAGTTTGTGCGCGGACAGCTGGCCGCCGGACTTGAGCACTGGCAGGCCGAAGGACGCGCCGCGTGGCAATGCGAGGCGCGGGATGGACACTTCGCCAGCGTCTCCGATCACATCGAGCGGATGCTCGGGCGTGCGCCCCGGACGCTCGAACGATTTGCCGCCGAGTTCGCCGCAGCCGTTCGATACACGCGCACTCCCTCGAGTCGCCGTGAGGCGATGCGGGCGCAGTAGCGCGCATCCCCGCGTCGCGCAGCAGGCCCGGGCCCTTGAGGACGAACGCGCCTCGCGACGAGCGGCGGCCGTCCGGTCGAGCGGGTCAGGCCGCGCCGATCTGTTGCTCCACGCGATCACGGTAGTGCCGGCTGAGCCGAAGTTTTGCGCCGTTGTCGAGAATCACGACGTAGTCACCGGAGAACCACTGCTGCATTTCGCGCACACGATTGAGATTCACGATCGTGGACCGATGAATGCGTGCGAACATGCGCGGATCGAGTGTTCCTTCGATGTGGCTGATGCGATCCCGAATGATGTGTGCCGTATTGCCGACATGCAGCTTGACATAATTGCGATCGGCTTCAACCCAGTCGATATCGCCGACCTTCACGAAGAACATGCGTCCATCGTGTTTGACGAGCACACGACTGGCGTAGCGCGGGGTGTTCGGCGCAACCGCGGTTCCATCGGACGCGCTCACCGGCGGCGCACCGGTCGTCGATGGTGTGAAAAACGAGGCGGTCGGCTCACCATCCGACACGCGACGCACCGTGTCGAGCAACTGGCCCAGACGGTCTGCCGCCGACGATTGCTGATGCGCGCGCCGCGCGCGATCAAACGCTTTGCGAAAGCGGTCGGCGTCAACGGGTTTGAGCACGTAGTCCACCGCGTGGACATCGAAAGCGCGCAGCGCATGCTCGTCGTAGGCGGTGACAAACAGCACCTTCGAGCGCACGTCGGGACCAAGCTGTTGCAGCACGCCGAAACCGTCGAGCTCAGGCATCTGCACGTCGAGGCACACGACATCCGGCGCCTGCGCACGAATGGCCTCGACCGCCTCCCGGCCATTGGCGCACTCACCGATGACTTCGGCGTCCGGCTCAGAGAGCACCAGGCGGCGGATGCGTTGGCGGGACAGGCTTTCGTCATCAACGATGAGCACTCGGACCTTCGACATACGAACCTCCGGTTGTGATGGACCCCTGTCGACCCACAACGACGGCAGCTCGAATGGCACGTCGCGAACTTCTGTCCGTACGCAGGCGTGGGCAATCTGTTTCTCCCGACGCGCTCCGTCCCTCGACCCTCGCCCCGGCTGTGTCCGTCCGCTATCGTGCCGACTTGGACACCGCAACCCCCGTTCCCGTTTGCTCGCCCTGACAACTGCACTCCCGTGACCGCATCCAGTGTGCCTGACACGTCCGGCAGCACGCCGCCCAGCCGATCGGCGGCGCCGCCCGCCACGATCACCATTGCCGACGAAGGCGAGCGCCTGCGTCGCCTGACGCGCCTGCTCTTTGCCGTCCTGTGGCTGGTGCCCGGCGCGATCGCCGGCGTCGGTGTCTGGTTCACGGCACGCGGCGGCGCCGCACCGATCATGCTCTCCACCGCCCTGCTCTGGCAGATCTCGTGCTGGATGCTCTGGGCCATCTGGTCGCAGGGCATTCTCACGCTCGTGGACCGGGTACCGCTGGCGAGCGGCCGAGTCGGGTCGTGGTTGGCCACGCATCTGCTCAGCTCGCTCATCGTGATGACCTTGAGCGCGTTGGTGGTGGGGTGGCTCGACTGGCAATTCGCGCCGTGGGCCGGCGAACGCGCCACGTATGTCGAGGCGCTTTCCGGCAGTGCCACGCGCCGTCTCGACACCGAGTTCATGCTCTACTGGGCCATCCTCGGCGCGGCGTACATGGTGGAGTTCGTACGACGTTATCGGGAACGCGATCGCGCCGCGACAGAGCTGGAGCAGCGATTGTCACGTCAACAACTCGAAGCGCTGCGCATGCAACTCAATCCGCATTTCCTGTTCAACGCACTCAACTCCGTGACCGAGTTGATGGAGATGGACGTCCGCGAGGCACAACGCGCGTTGAGTTCCGTCAGTGACCTGCTGCGCCTGTCCCTGCGCACCGCCGGCACGCCGACGATTCCGCTCTGGCGTGAAATCGAGCTGGTAGAGTTGTATCTGCAGGTGGCGCGCGTGCGATATGGCGATGGATTGTCGGTCGACATCGACGTGGATCCGGCCGCGGTCGATCTCGAAGTGCCGAGTTTTGTGCTGCAGCCTCTGATCGAGAATGCGCTCAAACACGGACTCTCTCCGGGGCACGTTGGACAGGCTGTCCACGTGACCGCCCGCCGGCTTGGCCCGATGCTCGAGTTGCGTGTGCTGGATAACGGTCGGGGCCTTGACGGTCGCATTACCGATAGCGGTCGTTTCCTCGCCGCGAGTCCCAGCGTGGATGGACTGGGCATCGGCCTCACCAATACGCGCACGCGACTCGCCATGCTTTATGGCGATCGCTACGCGTTTCGCATGAGCAACACCAGAGGCGGTGGCTGTCTCGTGGAAATCCGGCTGCCGGTGCACGGCTGACGGGTCATCGTGCGCAGGTCACGGAGGTGCAACACGCGCACGTCGCGCCGCTCACGAGGCTAGTTTCGTCTGGATGATTCCTCGCACTCGCTTCACACCACGGCGCGCCTGCCTCACCGCCGCGATCGCGCTGACCGCGCTGCTGCTCCCGAGCTCCATTTTCGCTTGGGGCGCCAAAGGCCACCGGATCGTGGGCACTGCCGCTGTTGCCGCTTTGCCGAACTCGATGCCAGCCTTTTTTCGCGCCGCGTCGGATCAGCTCGCCTACCTGAACCCTGAGCCGGACCGCTGGAAAGCGCGCGCCGAACGTGACCTTGATCCGGCGCTCGACGGCGCGTTCAACGCCGACCACTTCCTCGACATCGAGATGGCCACACCGTCAGTGCTGGCCGCGGCACTCACCGCGCCGCATCGCTACGCCTTCGCCGATACCTTGCGCGTCGCCGGCGTTGACCCCGTAGCGATGGGGTTCCTTCCGTTCGCGATGCTCGAGCTGTCGCAGCGGTTGCGTCAGGAGTTTCGCATGTGGCGCAGCGCCCCGGATTCGGCCACGCGGGCGTGGATTGAAGCGCGGATTCTGAACGACGCGGGCGTGCTCGGCCACTACGTCGCCGACGCATCGAATCCCGCGCACACCACGGTGCATTACAACGGCTGGACAGGCGAGAATCCCAAGGGTTTTGCCACCGACCGCGCGTTTCACGGTCGATTTGAAACCGCGTATGTGCAAGCGCACATCGAAGTGACGGACGTACAGCCGCGTGTCGACCTGAACGTGCGCGTGCTTGCAGACCTGAGGCGCGAGATCATCGCCTACATTCGTCGCAGCAATGCGCAGGTGGAGCGCTTGTACACGCTCGACCGCGGCGATGCCTGGGGCATCGATACGCGCTCGCCCGAGAGTAAAGCGTTTGCCTCGGAACGATTGGCGGCCGGCGCGACGATGCTGCGCGATTTGTGGTGGACCGCGTGGGTGACCAGCGCGGGATCGACGGAGCGACCGTAGTGCGGTGACGCGTGACCTGCCGTGCAGCAGCGTGCCGAAACGCGTGACGCCGCCTCACGTCCATCCGCAGCGCGTCAGCAGTTCGCCACAGCGAGTGCGATCCCGATCAGCACCACCAACGCGACTGCGACACGCGTGGGCGTGTTCGACGCACTCAGGCGGTGTCCGGCGCCTGACGTGCCCGCGGCTTCGCGCCCCGTGTGCAGCGCGCTGGGCGCGGGCGAGGCCACGGTGTCGCTCGTGCTGCCGCTCGTGCTGCCGCCCGTGCTGCCGCCCGCCGCTTGCCCGTGCGCGTCGTGTGACGCGTCCACCCGCGTCTCATCAGTTGCCGCTTGCACCATACCGGTCGAGCGCGTCAGGATGTCGTCGAGTTCACGCAACAACGCATCGGCGCTCGTATGTCGATCGTCCGGCGACTTGGCCAGACAGCGGTGCACGAGCGCGACGACGCGCGGCGGCGTTTGAGGGGCCTCCACCGTGAGGTCGGGCGCGCGCTGACTGATCTGTGCGGCCATCAGCGCGGGAATCGTGCGCGCCGCGAAGGGTGGTCGGCCAGCGAGCATCTCAAACGCGACGCATCCCAGCGCGTACAGATCGGCGCGACCGTCAACGCTCGCGTCACCAGCCGCTTGTTCCGGCGCCATGTAGGCGGGCGTACCCACGACGAAGCCGGTGCGCGTCAGCGAGGTCACGTCTTCGTTGCGCGCCGCGCGCCGCAGCGCCTTCGCCACGCCGAAGTCGGTGACGACGGCGACGTCACCGGCGAAGAGTATATTGTCCGGCTTGACGTCCCGATGCACCACACCGCGTGCGTGCGCTGCGACCAACGCACTGGTGACTTCGCGCAGCACGCGCAGTGTGGTGGCCACATCAAGCGGCCCCTCACGCGCCAGCCGCGCGCGAAGCGATTCCCCATCGATGAACGGCATCGCGTACCACGGCAGTCCGTCGAGTGAACCGGCCGCGAGAATCGGCACGATGTGCGGATGCGGGATCGATGCGGCAAGTTGGATCTCGCGGTTGAATCGGTCCATTTCGAGCGCGCCGATGAGCTCTGGCGGGAGCACCTTGAGCACCACGGGGCGACCCAGTGCCGTTTCCGTGGCGCGGAATACGCGTGACGTGCCCACCCGCGACAGCTCGTCGCCGAACGTATAGCGATCCCCCAGCGCCGCGCTTAGGCGTGACGCGAGTCGATCGGCGCGTGGGGAGAGGGGTTGATTCACACGGGCAATCCTGTCGCACTAGGCTGAGCAGCGCAATAGGTTGGGTGAGCGGCGATCACAGCCACCGCCGTACCCGTTGCGCGTAGGCCATGTAGGGCTCGCCGAACCGTTTCGCGAGATAGCGCTCCTCGCGCGCGATCACGCCCCAGTGCAGCAGCGCCATGGTGATGGGAATCAGCAACACGCCCCAGACGTTCGGTCGGGCCCAGGCGTAGGAGAGCTGGATCGCGAGGAACGCGAGGTAAATCGGATTCCGCGAGATCGCAAACGGCCCATCGGTGACAACGGCCCGCGTCGGCTTCCACGGTTCGACCGGGGTGCGGGCCCGCCTGAGTGTGACGATCGCGCTGGAGGCGATCGCCAGTGCCGTACCAAGCAGCGCCGCGGCGAGTACCCATCGCCACCAGCGATCAGCCGGAATCAACGGCAGTGGGCGCCACCAGCGCAGCACCTCGGCCAGCGCGATCGTAACCAGCGGAAAGGCCGGCGGTGGCGCGAGTACTCCAGCGGTCTCCCGCGGCAACTCAGAGCCGGCTGGCGCACTCGATCGAGGGGTCGGCGGCATACGCACGGGCGATGGTGATGTGACCGGCTCAGGAACGCGTGTCAGGGCTTCCCGTACACTAGTCGCGGTGCATGCCGACTGCCACGTACGCCGACCCGGGGCATGATTCGGTGCATCACACGACACCGACTACTCCCCCACGTGAGGCTTCGACATGTTCCAGACACTTCTCGTGCCGATCGACGGATCGCCCTTCAGCGAGCGCGCGCTTACCCTGGCCGTGCCCATCGCACTGCAGCATGGCGCGTCGATCGTGCTGACGATGGCCCATCCGTTGCCCTCGACCACGGACGATGTGGCGGGCATGACGGTGCGCAATCCGGTCGCTGAGCGGGATGTGCGACAACATCTGCGAGAGCATCTGGAACGCGTCGCGCGGCGCGTGGCGACTCGATATCGCGTGACAACGGCGACCCAGTTCCGTGAAGGGCCGATCGTCGACGAAATCCAGCACGCGGCAGCGGACGCGCAGGCGGACCTGATCGTGCTCACGACACATGGACGGGGCGGACTCAGTCGCGCATGGCTCGGGAGCGTCACCGACGCGTTGCTGCGGCGGGCGACCCGACCGGTGCTGGTCACCCGCACGGCGCGCAAATGGACGCTCACTTCGGCGAATGAACCGATCTTTCCGCGCATCATTGTGGCGCTTGACGGCTCCCCGTTTTCCGAGCGCGCTCTGGCAGAGACGCTGCGGCTCGTTGGTGACATCCCCGGTCACCTGGTGCTGGTGCGCGCGGAGGATGCCGCCGTGGCGAGTCTCACCAGCAGCTGGGCCGCCGAGACGATTCGCGCCTTGCAGGCCGACTATCTCGAACCGATCGCCGCGAAGCATCGCACGCGGGCGCTACAGATCACCACCCGCGCCATTCTCCAGTCGGATGCGGCGCGCGCGATTCTCGAAGTTGCCAAGGAGGAGCACGCGTTCATGATCGCCGTCTCGACGCACGGACGCACCGGCGTTCGACGCGCTCTGCTCGGCAGCGTGGCGGACAAAGTGATTCGCGGGGCGTCTGTTCCCGTACTGGTGTGTCCGGCGAAGTAACGATCAGCCGTGCATTCCTCCGGCGGTGTCGACGCCGCGCTGACGCTGGAGCGCGGCGATGTCGATGCCCTTCACCTTGAGTCGTTCAGCGATGTTCGACTTGTCCACCGCTTTGGTGTAGGCTTCGAGCGGATCTACTTCGCCGGCGTTCACCAGATCCATCAGTGCGTCGTTGAGCGCGACCATCCCCAGACGTTTGTTGGTCTGAATCACGGATGGGATCTGAATCGTCTTGCCTTCCCGGATCAGGTTGGAAATCGCGCCGTTCACGAGCATGATCTCGCGCGCGGCCACGCGGCCACCGCCGGTGCGCTTGAGCAGTGTTTGCGACACCACGCCCTTGAGTGATTCGGCGAGCATGACGCGGATCTGCTCCTGCCGATCGGCCGGAAACTGATCGATGATGCGATCCACGGTGCCGGCAGCGGTGGCCGTGTGCAATGTACCGAACACCAGATGCCCGGTTTCGGCCGTCTCGATCGCGATCGCGACGGTTTCGAGATCGCGCAGCTCCCCCACCAACACCACATCCGGATCTTCGCGCAACGCGGCGCGCAGCGCGCTCTTAAAGCTTTGTGTATGCACACCAACTTGCCGCTGCGTAATCAGGCACTGCTTGTTGCGATGCACGAACTCGATCGGATCTTCAATTGTGATGACGTGATCGTTGCGCGTGCGATTGATCAGATCGATCAGCGCGCACATCGTTGTTGACTTGCCGGAGCCCGTGGGGCCGGTCACGAGCACCAGTCCCTTGCTGAGATAACACAGCTGACGCACCTCGGGCGTGATGCCCATTTCGTCAACGGTGACGGTCTCGGCAGCAATGGTGCGAAAGACTGCGGCGGTGCCGTTCCGATCCTTGAGCGCGTTGGCGCGGAAGCGTGAGAGATCGGCGATTTCGTACGCGAAGTCTGTATCGGAACACTCGGCGTACTCGGCCAGATTGCGCGCCGGCATCGCTGAGGTGACCATGGCCGTGAGCTGCGCATCGGAGAGCGGTGCTTCTCCTTTCATGCGTTCCATATCACCCCGACGGCGGAACACTGGCGGCTCGCCCACGCGTAAGTGCAGATCGGCAGCGCCAAGCTCGACTTGTTTGCGGAGCAGACGTTCGAGCTCCAGCAACGCCGCGTCGCGTGTGCCATAGGGTCCCCAGGTCGGCCGATCCGACGCGCGCCGTGCGGGATGCTGCGCCGGCGTGTGCGCACCAGCCGGCGTCGCTGCGGCTGCGACGCGGGGCATGCTGGTCGGTTCTTCCCGACGTCGCTGCTCGGCGCCAGTCGAGCCCGGTGCGTCATCGCGGCGACGCGCCAGCACCACCTCAAGGCGATTCGGCGCCGCCTCGGCGCTTGAGACGGCGACCGTGACGCCCCGACCGTCCGCCATGGTGAACTCGGTCGGCCACGGCGTCTGTGTGTCGGCCGGATGGTCAAGCATGCGAAGAATCTGGTCGCGGCCCAGCACGTCGCGGCTCACGGGAAAGGCGCGGTCGCCTTTGCGCAACTGCACCGGATCACCCTCGCGCAGGACGACATCGTCCATGCCACGATCGTGAAGCACGTTGAGAATGGTGGCGAGCGAAGCGGTAAGGCGAGTCATGTCATCCCGTCGTGGAAGTCACTGGGGGGACGCAAGGCAAAGCGATGGCGTCACAGACCGGTTCGGTGTTCAGGCACAAGTGTCACGCGGAGCGTGCCGGTGTGTTTTCGTGGAGGCACGTGGCGCACGGTGTGACGAAAGTGGCCCCGGCGCGGTGGAGTGAAGGCACCGCGATGCTGTAAATGAAAGACGCGGCCCGGAAAGCACCGGGCCGCGTCTCAAATAACGTCACCACACTTTTTGTCTTGCCGCTGCTTGTGTCGGGATGGGCCTGGGAGGAGTTGAACCTCCGACCTCACGCTTATCAGGCGTGCGCTCTAACCACCTGAGCTACAGGCCCGGCACCTCACCGGCGCGCCCAAACCGCGACGCCATTCCGGAACAGATCGATAAGGGTAACGGAGCAGCGCCCCGCCGTCAACAAAGCACGCGCGGCGGAGCGTCCCCGGCGTCAGTCCTCGTCGACCGGACGGCCGGGACGATCGTCTTCGTCGTCGTCGACGTCGTATTCGTCATCGAGATCAACGAGGGGGTCGTCTTCTTCCTTGTCATCGTCGTCGTCGTCGTCGTCGAGATCGTCGTCATCGTCGAGATCGTCGTCATCATCGTCATCGTCGAGATCGTCGTCGAGATCGTCGTCGAGATCGTCGTCCTCGTCGTCATCAAGATCATCGTCGTCGAAATCGACGTCATCGTCGACCTGCCCGTCCTCGTCTTCATCCGACGCGAAGGCGACGCGAGCGCCGGCCACGAGCGGGTGTGTCCAGCGGGGGGCGTGACGGTGCTCGTCCAACGCATCCCGCGACCACGACCCGAACAGCTCCTGCATGAGAGGATTCTCCAGAAGAGTGACTGAATGATCGCACGAGTGCGCGCACCGTGCGCACGCTGCTCCAACGATCAGGCACGGTGCGGAACGCCGGCGAAGTGCCGACTCCGAAGTGCCGAGGGGAGTATCGACTGCTGCCCTGCGCGCCGCAACTGCTGAGCAAGGAAATGACGCGACTCCGCAGGAATTTGTTGAGGCGTCGCTCAGCGCGCGGACGAGCGACCGGAGGTGACGTACGGCACGTCGGCCGGTGCGCCGCCGAACGGCCAGTCGAGATGCCCGCGTGAGAATACAGGACGAGGCTGATCGTTGATATAGGTCGCCACGTCGAGCGCCTCCTGCTCGCTGAGCGTGGGTGCATCGTAGGGCATATTGGCCCGGATAAAGGCGGCTGCCGTGCGTGGTCGCCCCATGCCGGCGCCGCTGCTGTAGGAGCCGTCGCCCCAAAGCGGCGGGGCGAGCGACGTTCCCTTCCCGGCCGCACCGTGGCACCGCACGCACGAGCGCACGTACACCTCGGCGCCGTGGTTGCGGTCGGCGGTGGTCACGCGCACCGCCGGCGCGCCCTGACGCTCGATACGGAGCCCCTGCGGCACGCCCTGTGACAGGAACTGCAGGTAGGACACAATGTCGCGCATGGCGTCGCTCTCGTGCGGCAAGACGCGACCGCTGAGACTGCGCGCAAAGCAGTCGTTGACACGGTCCTCGATGCGATTGACCTGCGCGTTCCGGCTTCGATACTGCGGGAAACGGGCCATTACACCGACCCACGGCAGGGCGTCGCCGCGGCGACCGTCCTCAAGGTGGCAACTGGTGCAGCGCAGCTGGTTGCCGACGTAGGCGGGAAGACTGTCGCGAGTGGCCGAGAGAATGGCGCGACCACGGCGGACACGTGCGCCGTACGCGTCGAACGGAAGCGTATCGGCCAGTGCAACAGCGTCGGGCCACGGGAACGTCTCCGGGGTGGTCGTCACGCCGACAGGCTCACCGTCTCGCGACGATGACGAGCCGCACGCAGCGGCCAGCGCAACAACGAGCACTGCGAAGGTCGTGGTGTAGCCGATTCGATCGCGCACAACTCCGGACCCGGACATACCGCGTAAGATAGCGCGAAGCCGCACGCGCCGGAACGGCTCTCACCCGGTGACTAAATGCGCATGGAGGCGCTCACGGGTGCCACCATTTCGCCCCGCGACTGATTTGGTACACTGTCTACGACGGTGCGCGCGTGGGACTGAGCGTGCTGCGCGATAGCGGCAGCGTCTCACGGAATAATGAGTGGGTGTGGCGCGATCTCGATTTGCGCAGCAAGTGGAGCGCGCCGAGAGCGGTGCGCGTGCCACGATCCGAGTTGGCGGCGAGCGACGCGCGTAATTTGCTGGTCGCGCTCGAGCAGACGCCGAGTCTGCAGGTGAGGGGCGTGATCATCACACGTGCCGCCTGCGTGTTCGTGAACGGACAGCCACGGCCCGGCTATCCCGTGGACGCGATCCGGGCCGATCTGGTGGAATACGTCGAAGCGATCCCGGTGCGTACGGAGCTGTCGCGCACGCTGCAAAAACGCTGGCCGCCCAACGGGGTGTGCGGTGCACCGGGTGGAGATTTGGCCGTGCAGCGCGCCATCGAATCGGGCCAGGGTGCGCAGTACGCCTCGGTCTGCCTGCGATAGCGCATACCGGTCCCACACAAAAACAACGCGGCGCGCCATTCGGAAATGGCGCGCCGCATTCGTTTATGCTCTCAACACGCTCAACCGCTCAGGCGCGATCGCGCTTGGACTCACGGTTCGTGCGCTTGCGATCGCTCGCCAGCAACGTGCGCTTGCGCAGTCGGATGCTCTGCGGCGTGATCTCGATGAGTTCGTCTTCCTCGATGTATTCCAGCGCCGATTCCAGCGTGAGAATACGGGGCGGCTCGAGAATCATCGCTTCGTCCGACGACTTGCTGCGCATGTTCGTGAGCTTCTTTTCCTTGGTGGGATTCACGTCCATGTCTCCCGGACGCGCGTTCTCCCCAATGATCATGCCCTCGTACACCGCGGCGCCCGGATCCACGAACAACACCGAGCGCTCGGCCAGACTCCACAGCGCAAACGCCACCGTGACACCGTGCTCCATACTCACGAGCGTACCACGCATCCGGCCGGCCAACGGACCCGCCCACTCGCCGTACTCCAGGAACCGGTGATGCATAAGTCCCATGCCGCGCGTGTCCGTGAGAAACTCCGAGCGATAGCCGAACAGGCCGCGCGCCGGGATCTTGTACTGCAACCGCACCAAGCCCTGACCCGGGTTGCGCATCTCGATCATTTCGGCTTTGCGCGGTCCGAGCTTTTCAAACACGACGCCCATGTATTCCTCGGGTACGTCGATGGACAGCTCTTCGTACGGCTCGAGCTTCTGCCCCTTGTCGCCTTCCCGCAGAATCACCTTCGGTCGCGACACCTGAAACTCAAAGCCCTCTCGGCGCATCGTTTCCATGAGGATGGAGAGATGCAACTCGCCGCGACCCGAGACCGTCCACGTGTCCGTGGCAGCGGTTTCTTCCACGCGCAGGGCCACGTTGCGCTCAAGTTCCTTGAACAGGCGCTCACGCAGCTGACGCGACGTGACAAACTTGCCTTCCTTGCCGGCGAACGGTGAGTTGTTCACCAGAAAGTCGACGGAGATCGTGGGTTCTTCAACGGTGATACCTTCGAGACGATCCGGATGCGCCGGATCCGTGACCGTGTCACCGATGTCCACG
>JBBRFQ010000011.1:0-42377 GCA_038224035.1 Gemmatimonadales bacterium | reverse complement strand
CCGTGATCTGCCGCCCGAGCTCGATCTGTCGCTTCACGAGTGTGATCGGGGGGGGCATCCGCCGACGAACGCCTTCGGAAATCCGGTCCACCACCGCCCCTGCCGCTGTGGGATCGGCGAGCACCACCGCGAGCACCACCGCTATGCGGTCGGTATGCTCGAGATGCGCGCTGGCGGTGATGTCCGCGCGTCCGGTATCTGTCCCGTGCGCCCGAGTGTAACGACCGCGGACCGTCAGACTAGGGGGCGGTCGGAGGCGAGTTCGGCGGGTGTGAACCGCTCGCCGCTGCGTGGCCGGTTGGCGTCGCGGATGGCGGAAGCGAGCGAAGGCATCGAGAGACCTGGAGCCAAGGCAACTCGACCCTGTAACACGAGGTTCTGGCCGTTTTCGTAAAAGAAACTTCGGTTCGCTGTACAAAACTTCGCGCTTTTTCTCGCCTTGATCCGGCAGTATCAGCCGGCGTCGAGACCTTCCGCCCCCGGCGACTCGTCGTGGGACCAGGTGATTGAGGTGCGCGTGCTTTTGGAGCATGGTCGGTCGATGCGGCAAGCGCGTGCGATGAGCGCATCGAGGGGGTAGGCGAGGGCCGTTCGATATCGTTCGGCGTGGACCGCCGCTAGGCACGGAGCGGGCTGCAGGCCTCCGCTCCGCGGCCGCACCCCGAGCCGGGCAGGACATGCCCCTTTTTTTATACCAGGTGCATCAGCCCATCAAACGACTCGTTGTACCTCTACGGCAGGAAACTTCGGGCTCTGTTGGCGACGGAGTTCCGGCTCGCGGCGCCGCGACGCCATGAACGCCTCGTCAGATCGTTTTGTGCAACCGACTCAACGTGAATCCGCGTCTCGGCGAATCACTGGGACCCTTCTCCGGCTCGGACGCCGCGCTCGGTGGGACCCCCAAAGTCGCCCCGTCCGATCGTGGCGGCTCCGTCGCGAGAGTGAAGACTGGTTCGACGTCGGACGCGCCCACACTCTCCGGCGCAGCGCGCGGCGATTCGGTCGTGGCGACATGGCGTGTCCAGGGGCGCACCGGTTCCTCCGATCGCGCGTGACGTCGTGACACGATCGGCGCGTCCACCGGCAGTCCTGCGATGCGCGCTTTGGCCGCGGCAATGTCCGCCTCCAGCTGCGCTTCACGAACCAGTTCCCGTGTCTCCAACTGAATCACTGTTTGTTCAAGGCGCGCGATGATTTCCGAGAGCGCATCGAGCACCACGCGGAGCGGCAGCCCCTCGGGGGCGGTCGCCACATCGTAGTCGGCCCAGATGCGCGCGCCGCCGTAATCGCCAACGATGCAGCATCGCAATCGGGCATCTGAGCCGACGACGAGGAATCGATTCGCACTTGGCGGACCCACCAATCGGTCGTGTCGCACCACAAAATGCACGGCATTGCCGCCGGGCCCAGTGGCGCTGGCTCGCAGGACCGGCACATCGTGTGTTGTTGCGGACTGGAGGAGTCGTGAGGCATGACGCACGAGCGTACTCACGTACAACGCCGCCTTTCGGTCGGTCACCAGTCCGAGTCGATGCGCGGTGCGCGTGCGCTGACCGAGCCCGATGGCCATGGCGACGAGGGCTCGTGCGTCAGCAATCGGATCACGCGATTGATCGACCGAAGCAGATGCGGGGTGGGCGGCCATTGGGCGAAAGGGGGCGGGGCTGGCGGGGACTCCATTCCCCACCTCGTCGAGTCTCAGTGTCGGACGCTCCGCACGTCGCTTGAGTGATTCGACACACGCAGGCCAGCAGGGTGACAATCATGCCCGTGGCGTGTCAGCGGCCCGGACTTCCACGGCCGAGCGGGCGCTGGCTAGCTTTCATGAATGTCTTCCAACTGCATTCTCTCCCGTGACGCGGCGTCGAGGAGCCGCCGCCCATGAGCTGCCTCAGTCGACTGGTCGGCACGGCCGTCTTTGCAGTTGCCGCGGTCGGTGCCTGGTGGTGGTACAGCGGCGGCAACGTTCCGTTGCCCGCGAGCATCACCTCACGTATTCCGTTCAAGCCGCGCACGATCGACAGCATGAGCACCGCACCGGCAACGGGGCTCGCCAACGCCCGCTGGCAGCGGGTCGAGGACGGCGCGTTCTCAGAGGCGCAGATCCGTTTGGCGCGTCTGGGACAGCGCGGCGGGCCGCCGACGATCACGCTTGAGGCGGGCGAGCTGGCGTCGTTCCTTGTCCAGCCGTTCGCCCGTCAGCTGCCCGCGTCCGCACAGGGCGCTGTGGTGGCCGTTGTCGACGATATGGTGTATGTGAAATCGGTGATGCCGCTCGAAGATTTCGGTGGCGCCGCCATTCTGGGGCCGCTGGCTGGTGCCGTCGATCGCAAGGACACCGTCATCATCGGCGGGAACTTTGATCTGATTGCCCCCGGTCGTGCGCAGTTTCGCATTCGCGAGGTGGTGGTGGGTGAGTTCAGTGTACCGCGTCCGCTGGTCCCGCGGCTGATCCAGCTTACGCGTCGCGGGTTGGTGGGCGAAGCGTTTAACGACGACGGGTATCCCGTGGAGTTGCCGCCCTACGTCGGCGACGTGCGTATTTCGCGGGGACAGATCACGGTGTATCGCGTTGAACCCCGGTAGCCGCGTCTCATGACAACACGTCGCATCCTCGTGGTCGATGACGAACCGGGCATTCGCCAGGCGCTTGGGCAATTGCTCGAGTATGAAGGCTACGAGGTGCGCACGGCGGCCAGCGGCCTGGACGGGATTGCCGAATACGAGCGCTTTCACCCGCATCTGGTGTTTCTCGATGTGAAGATGGCGGGTATCGACGGGCTCGAGGTGCTCACGCGATTGCGCACGGCCGATCCCAGCGCCGTCGTCGTGATGATCAGCGGTCACGCCACGATTCAGACCGCCGTCGAGGCCACGCAGCTTGGCGCGTACGACATTCTCGAGAAGCCGCTCGATACCGACCGCGTGCTCCTGTTGCTTCGCAACGCGCTGGTGCAGGCTGACCTGTCCGAAGAGAACGACCGACTTCGGCAAACGATCGAGTCCCGCTACGAAATCGTGGGCAAGTCGTACGTGATTCGTGCGTTGCTGGAGCGCATCGATAAAGTCGCGGCCACGCCATCGCGGGTGCTGATCACCGGTGAGAACGGCACTGGCAAGGAGTTGGTCGCGCGGGCGATGCATCGCGGATCACCGCTCGCGCGCAAGCCGTTTGTCGAAGTGAACTGCGCCGCGATTCCCTCGGAGTTGATTGAGAGCGAGCTGTTCGGCCACATGAAGGGATCGTTCACAGGTGCGGTCGCGGATCGTCCGGGCAAGTTCGAGCAGGCCGATGGTGGTACGCTGTTCCTCGACGAAATCGGCGATATGGCGCTGTCCGCGCAAGCCAAGGTGTTGCGCGTGCTGCAGGATGGCGTCGTGACACGTATTGGTGGCAACAAGCCGGTGCAGGTCAACGTGCGGGTGATTGCGGCCACGAACAAGGATCTTGAGCGCGAGATTGCCGAAGGGCGATTCCGCGAAGACTTGTACTATCGGTTGAACGTGGTGCCCATCGTCGTGCCGCCGCTGCGCGAGCGTCGCGAGGATATTGAGCCGCTGGTGGTGTACTTCCTGCAACAATTTGCGCAACGCGATGGGCTGCCGCGACGCGGTATCAGCAATGACGCCCTGGCGCGACTGTCGGAGCTGGAGTGGGCGGGCAACGTGCGTGAGCTGCGGAACACCGTGGAGCGACTCGTGATTCTGGCAGCGGGACCGCACATTGCAGTGAACGATGTGGAACGACTCACGGGCAAGCGTGTGGTGGAGCCGAGCGGTCTTGGCTCCCTCACCGAGTGCCGCACGTTCGAGGAGTTCAAGGATGCGGCCGAACGGGCGTTCCTGCTCGCGAAGTTGCGTGCGTTCGACTGGAATGTGTCGGAAACGGCCCGCGCGCTGCAGATGCCGCGTTCCAACTTGTACAAGAAGATCGAGCGCTACGCGCTCGCCCGCGAAGCGACGCCGGCGTGATCACTCATCATTGGCCACGCCGTCTCGCACCCGTGCCTCCACACTGCCAGCCATGACGCAGCGCGACTGGGAAAAGGAACTCGCCAAGATCGACAAGCAGCTGGCGTCGATGCCCGATGAAGCATTGTTGCCCGCGGCGCAGCCAACGGGCACGGGCATGCCGCGTGGTGTGACGGCTGCGGCGCCACGATCGGCGGGGGCGCCGCTATCCGCGACGGCATCACCGGGCACACCGCGCAAGGCCAGGATCTGGGCGTACACCAAACTCGCGGTCGCGGTAGCGGCCGGTGTCGGGGTCTGGTTCTGGCCGTGGCCGGCGCGTTGCGGCATGCCACTCCTCGGATTGGTGGTGGCCGGCTCGGGCGCAGGCCTGCTCGGCATCTGGAGCGCCTTTGGCACCTGGCGTCATCGCATGGGGCGTTCGCACATCGTATCGCTGCTCGTGCTGGGATCGGGCCTCGCGCTGGTGGCCCGGGAAGTCCTGCCGCGCGTGGGCTATGCCGAGGCCACCTTCGACCGACCCGCGCGATGGACGTGTCAGGCCGAACCGCCGGCACCGGCCGTCAAGCCAACCCCTGGATCGGCCGATCTGCGGCCCGGTGCGGGCGCCTGAGTTCGCACACCCTCTTATCTCAACACGGCGAGTAGATGTCCGACTTCAAGAATTTTATTGGCGGCTCGTGGGTCGCTCCGTCAACCGATGCGTACTTCGAGAATCGCAATCCGGCCGACACGCGCGACCTGATCGGACGGTTTCCGGCGTCCGGCCTGGCCGATGTCGAGCGCGCCGTGGAAAGTGCCCGGCGCGGCTTCGCCGAGTGGAAGCGCACGCCGGCGCCGGCGCGCGGCGATGTACTGCGTCGCGTCGGTGATCTGATGGCGTCGCGCAAGGAGGCGTTGGCCGATCTGATGACGCGCGAGATGGGGAAGCCGCTCGCCGAAACTCGCGGCGATGTGCAGGAAGGCATCGACACCGCGTATTACGCCGCGACTGAAGGACGTCGCCTGTTCGGGCACACCGTGCCGAGCGAACTGCGCAATAAGTGGGCGATGAGTTTTCGGCGACCGATTGGCGTGGCCGGATTGATTACGCCGTTCAACTTTCCGATGGCGATTCCCACGTGGAAGATGTTTCCGGCACTGTTGTGCGGCAACGCCGTCGTGTTCAAACCCGCCGAAGATGTCCCGCACGCTGCGCACGCGCTGGTGGAGATTCTGCTCGAGGCTGGGCTGCCACCGGAAGTGATCCAGCTTGTACACGGGATGGGCGAGGTAGTGGGCAAGGCGATAGTCGATCATCCGCACGTGCCGCTCATCTCGTTTACCGGCAGCACGGAAACGGGCCGGGCCGTGGGTGAAACGTGCGGGCGCATGCACAAACGGCTGTCTCTGGAGATGGGCGGCAAAAACGCCCAGATCGTCCTCGATGACGCTGATCTCGAGTTGGCGGTTGAGGGCGTGCTGTGGGGTGCCTTCGGCACTACCGGGCAACGTTGCACGGCAACCAGTCGTCTTATTCTGCAGGATGGAATTCACGATCGCTTCGTGACGCGTCTGGTGGAACGGGCACGCGCGTTGCGTTTAGGTGACGGTCGTGCGGCGGGTACGGATGTCGGGCCGTTGGTGCACGAGGCGTCGCGCGAAAAGGTCGAGCGCTATGTGGCGATCGGTCTCGAGGAAGGGGCCACGTTGTTGTGCGGTGGTGCACGTCCGCAGGATACGGCGCTGGCGCACGGATATTTTTTCGAGCCGACGATCTTCAGCGGCGTGCGCGCCGGCTCGCGGCTCGAGCAGGAGGAAATTTTCGGACCGCTGCTGTCGGTGATCCGTGTGCCGGATGCGGAGGAGGCATTCGCGGTGAACAACGGTGTGCGATACGGATTGTCGTCGTCGGTGTACACTTCAAATGTGACCGTCGCGTTTCGTGCGATGCAGGATCTCGACAACGGGATCACCTACGTGAATGCGCCGACGATCGGCGCCGAGGCGCACCTGCCGTTCGGCGGTGTCAAAGACACCGGGAATGGGCACCGCGAGGGCGGGTGGGAGGTATTCGAGTTTTATTCGGAGACGAAAGTCGGCTACGTCGATTATTCCGGCGCGCTGCAGCGGGCGCAGATCGACAACTACTGATTCGTCGTGCGTCAAGTGGCGGAACGTCGGGTTCCGCCGCTTGCGTCACCCTGCAGGTGGCGCTTGATTCCGTGCAGTAGTTCCCTCCCGAGCGGTGGTCGTCGGTTATGGATCGTTCCAGCACAACGCACAGCGAAAAGCAGACGTCGGACGTGTCGCAGGACACGTCGGCCGTGGGCATCCACACCACATCTGTGCACAATGCCGACGTGGCCGACGGAGCGCGCTTCGCGCCCGCGCCCGGCGCATTGGCGGCCGATTCCGAGTTGCGCGCCGCCGCGCTGCGCGCGGCGAATCGTCGAACCTCGCGCGTGCACTTTGGCTGGCTGTTTGAGTGGTTGCGCGTGTTCCCCGCAGCCATTGCGCTGTTTCTGCTGCTGCGCGCTGTGCTCGTCGAGGCCTATAAAATTCCGTCCGGCAGTATGGAGAGTACGCTGCTCGTCGGCGACTTCCTCCTCGTGAACAAGCTGGTGTACGGCGCCACGATTCCGCTGACCAGTCTGCGGCTGCCGGCGGTGCGCGCGCCGCGGCGCGGTGATGTGGTGGTGTTTGAATGGCCCACCGATCAGACCAAAAACTTCGTGAAGCGACTGGTCGCATTGCCCGGTGACACCGTCTCGATGCAGCAAGGCGTGCTGCTGCTCAACGGCGTCGAGCAGGACGAGCGATACGTGGTGCATACCGATCCGGGCATGGATCCAGTCGCCGAAGACTTTCGCTGGCAACGCAGCTATCTCGTCAGGACGGCCAGTGCCGCTGCAACACCCGTCGCGTCGCGCGGCTATCGGCCGTCGCGCAACAACTGGGGACCGCTCGTGGTCCCCGATGGACACTTTTTCGTGTTGGGTGACAACCGCGACAACTCGCTCGACAGTCGGTACTGGGGCTTTGTGCCGGATTCGCTCATGCGCGGCACGCCCGTGCTCGTCTATTACAGTTACGCTCCCGATTCCAGCACGTCGGCGCCTTGGCTCACCAACATTCGATGGAGGCGGCTTGGAGAGCGCATCCGCTGAGCTCCCGCAACGCAACGGGGCAGACGCCATGACGTCGCCCGCGTTGCTGGGTGCTCGCGACTCTGCTATTCCCGCGCACCGACCGCCGAAGGCCGACGGTGTGCCGGCGCGCACCCGAAGCGCCAACGGCGCCACCGTGCGCAAACGTGCGGTCGAAGACGGCTCGCTGGATCAGTACCTGCGCGACATCAGCAAGTACCCACTGATCTCGCGCGAAGACGAAGCCGACCTCGCCAGACGTATTCGCACCGGTGATGGTGAGGCGCTCGATAAACTGGTACGCTCGAATCTCCGCTTCGTGGTCTCGGTGGCGAAAAAGTATCAGAATCAGGGGGTTTCACTCTCCGACCTCATCAACGAAGGCAACCTTGGCCTCATTCGCGCCGGCCACAAGTTCGACGAGACCAAGGGGATCAAGTTCATCTCCTACGCCGTGTGGTGGATCCGGCAGGCGATTTTGCAGGCGCTCGCCGAGCAATCCCGGATCGTGCGCGTCCCGCTCAATCGCGCCGGCACGCTGCATCGCATCGGCAAGCGGGCCAGCGCCCTGCTGCAGGAGCTGGGACGCGAAGCCACGAACGCGGAGATCGCTGAAGGCATGGACATCACCGAGGAGGAGGTCGCGAAGACCATGTCCATCTCCCAGGTGCACCTCAGCCTCGACGCGCCGCTGACGCCGGGCGAAGACAACCGGCTGCTCGACTACCTGGCCGATACGGTCAGCCCCACGCCCGACGAGCAAACGATCGAAAAGGCGCTCACGCAGGCCATCGAAGACTCGCTGGGTTCGCTCAAGGAGCGCGAGGCGAAGATTCTTCGGCTATACTTCGGATTGGACGTGCACGAGCCGATGACCCTCGAGGAAATCGGCACGCTGCTCGGCATCACGCGCGAGCGCGTGCGGCAGATCAAGGAGAAGGCGCTGTCGCGCCTGCGCCACGTCAGCCGCGCGCGAGCGCTCGAGAGTTTCCTCGGCTGATCCTCCGTACTCCGCATGGCCTCTACCTACTCATTCGATATCACCACCGGCGTCGACCTGCAGGAGGTCGACAACGCCATCAATCAGGCGCAGAAGGAAGTGGCGCAGCGCTACGACTTCAAGGGCTCCAAAGCCGCTGTGGAGTTTAAACGCCCGGACGCGCTGCTCGAACTCGTCGCCGACAGCGACTTCCAGATGCACCAGCTGTTCGACGTGGTGCAAACCAAGTTGATCAAGCGCGGTATCCCCGTGAAGAACCTCGATGTCGGTGATATCAAGGTGGCCGGCGGCGATACGGTCAGGCGCGAGATCAAGCTCAAGACCGAACTCGACGGCGACACGTCGAAAAAAGTCACCGCGGCCATCAAGGGCGCCAAGCTCAAGAAGGTGCAGGTGTCGATTCAGGGGGAGCAGGTGCGCGTTACGTCGCCTTCCAAAGATGACCTGCAGGAAGCCATTCAGTTTCTGCGCGGCGAAGATTTCGGCGTAGAGTTGTTGTTCGGCAACTTCCGCTGAGCGGCGGCATGCGCTTCTCCGTTCTCACGCTCGGCTGTGACAAGAACACGGTCGACTCCGAGCGCTATCGCGCCGATCTGGTCGCGCACGGCGGCGAATCGGTCGATGACGCGTCGGACGCCGACGTCATCATTGTGAACACGTGCGGTTTCATTGACGCCGCGAAAAAAGAATCGCTCGATACGATTCTCGAGGCCGCGCGCCTCAAGGATGACGGCCAGGTGCAGGCCGTGTTCGCCGTGGGGTGCATGGTGGAGCGGCACAAGCGTGAGCTGCAGGAGGCGTTGCCCGAGGTCGATGTGTTCCTCGGCACCAGTGAAGCCGACCAGCTCGTGCCCGAGCTGGTGGCACGGGGACTGCTGGGCGGCTCACTTGTGGAGCATCCCGGCGTGCGGCTTTTCGCGGGTGATCAGCCGGCGGTACGCTACCTTAAAATCAGCGAAGGCTGTGACCACGGGTGCGCGTTCTGCGCGATTCCGCTCATGCGCGGCAAGCATCGTTCGTTCGCGATGGATGATGTGGTGAAAGAAGCGCAGCTGCTCGAGATGCAAGGCGCGCGCGAGGTGAATCTCGTGGCACAGGATCTCGCGCACTATGGACGTGACCGTCGTGACGGCACGGCGCTCCCCGAACTGCTCGAGGCGCTCCTGCGTGAGACCACGGTGCCGTGGATTCGCCTGCTGTATCTGTACGGCGCCGGTATCACGCCGCGACTCTTGCAGGTGATCGCCGACAATCCGCGCATTGTGCGTTACCTCGACATGCCGATGCAGCACGGTCACGACGCGATGCTCGCGCGCATGCGTCGTCCGGAGCGCGCGCAGATGCTTCGCGAGAAAGTGGCCTTGTATCGCCGGGCTGTGCCCGATCTCGCGATTCGCACCACGGTGATTGTCGGATTCCCGGGCGAAACAGACGAAGAGTTCAACGCGCTGTTCGAACTGCTCGAAGAGTTGCGCTTCGATCGTGTGGGCGTGTTCACGTACTCGCCGCAGGAAGGCACGCGCGGTGCGTTGCTCGACGACAACGTGCCCGAGTCGCTCAAGCTCGAGCGCCAGGAACGCCTGTACGAATTGCAGCGCGGCATCACCGCCGAGATGTATGAACGCTTCCTCGGACGCGACGCGCGTGTCCTCGTGCAGCGCGTCGATGTCGACGGCTACGTGGAAGCGCGCGCGCCGTGGCAAGCCGACGATGTCGACGGCGTGGTGCATGTGGACGTACCACCTGAGATTGCCGCTGGACTGTCGGTCGGCAGCTTTCTCGATGTGACCATAGACGACGTGGTGGACGACTACGATTTCAGCGCGACGTACCGTGGTGTCGCCGAACGCGCCGTGCGCGCGAGCGAACAGGTGCGACAGGGCCGCGTGTTGCCCATCACGTTCATGCCAACCAGCGTGGGGAGTTTCGGACGATGATTTCTGTGGGCGGAGTACCCGTTGCGGCGATCGACAGTACCCGGTCGTCGGAGATCATGGCGCACTCGCGCAAACGATTTCCGGGCGGTGTAAACTCGCCGGTGCGCGCGTTCGGCGGTGTCGGCGGCGAGCCTTTTGTCGTGGCCCGCGGCGCCGGTGCGCGCATTTGGGACGTCGACGGCAACGAGTATCTCGACTACGTGTTGTCGTGGGGACCGCTGGTCCTCGGCCATGCGCCCAACGCGGTGATTGAAGCGCTGACCAAGGTGATGCACCACGGCACCAGCTTCGGGATTCCCACCGGGCTCGAAGTCGAACTCGCCGATCGCATTGCCGAGCGCATGCCGCATCTCGAGATGATGCGCTTTGTTTCGAGTGGTACGGAGGCGGCCATGAGCGTGGCGCGGCTGGCGCGCGCTGTCACAGGGCGCGACCATCTGCTCAAGTTCGAAGGGTGCTATCACGGGCACGCCGACAGCTTTCTCGTGAAGGCCGGTTCGGGCGTCGCCACGCTCGGCTTGCCCAACTCCCCCGGCGTGCCCGACGCGCTGGCCAGGCTCACCCTCACGTGTGCGTACAATGACCTCGAAGCGGTGGAGCGTATCGCGCGAGCAGTGCCGCTGGCCGCGATTCTGCTGGAGCCCATCGTCGGCAACGGCGGCTACATCGAGCCGGTGGCCGGCTTCATGGAGGGACTGCGGCGTATTGCTGACGAAACCGGCGCATTGCTCGTCTTTGATGAAGTGATGACCGGATTCCGCATTGCCTTTGGCGGAGCGCGCGAGCGCTTCGGTGTCACTCCCGACCTGACCGCACTCGGCAAGGTGATCGGGGGCGGCTTGCCGGTGGCCGCCTACGGCGGTTCGCGCGAACTCATGGAACGCATTGCGCCCACCGGGCCCGTGTATCAGGCCGGCACGCTGTCCGGCAATCCGCTGGCGATGGCCGGCGGGCTCGCCACGCTCGGCGAGCTCACGCGCGACGTGCACGACGGCATCACGGCGCGCACGGCACGCTTGGTGGCCGGCCTTCGCGAAATCGCGGCACGTCGTGGCGTGCCATTCAATGCGTCGCACAGCGGCTCGATGTGGGGATTTTTCTTTCGCGACGAAGTGGTCACCAACTTCGACGAAGCGAAAACATCGGACACGGCGCTCTTCAAGCGGTTCTTCCACGCGGCGCGAGAGCGTGGCGTGTATCTCGCACCGTCGGCGTTCGAGGCCGGGTTTATGTCGTCGGCGCACGGGGACGCGGAAATCGAAACCACGCTCGACCGTCTCGACTCGGCGATGGGGGCGGCCACCGCGAACTCCGCGGCGCTGAGCGGGTGACGTGATGCGCGGCGCCCGGACGTGGTCCACCCTGACGGCCATCGGCGTCGTGGCGGCGGTCATCGTATCGTGTGCACCGCGCCGACTGCCCGAACGCGTGGCCATCGTTCCGCCGTCCGCTGAGATCATCACCGATACCGCCGCGGCTTCGCTCGAGATGGGCGACCGTATTGCCTGGATTGCCCTGGCGGTGGGGGCGCCCACGGCACCGGTGTCCGGAATTGGTTCGTTCGAAGTACTCGAAGAGGGTGGCAAGCGAGTGCTTGTTCGCGGCAATGGCGGCGAAGCGTGGCGCATTGAGCGCCAAGGGCAAACGATGCGCCTGGCGGGCGGCCGCGGTGACGCCACACCATGGCGTCAGGGTCCGTTCGTCCTGCGCGTTCGCAATCGCGGCGCCGTGGTGTTGCACGATGGCAAGCGGTACCGCGGCGAGCTCTGGGTGTCGCCCACGAGTACCGGACTGCTCGTGGTGAATCGCCTGTCGGTCGAAGACTACCTGCGTGGGGTGGTGCCACTTGAGCTTGGTACCCGGTCGGTCGGCGACGCCGCGGCGCTGCAGGCGCAGGCGATCGCGGCGCGCAGCTACTCGTACGTGCGTGTACCGTCGCCGGAGAGCGTGCCGGCGGCGGGGTATCACATGACCGCGACCGTGCAGCATCAGGTGTATGGCGGCGTGTCGGTGGAGCATCCGGTGGTGGACGACGCGATTGCGGCCACGAGCGGACTGGTGTTGCGCTACAACGGCGCGGTTGTAGACGGACCCTATTCTTCAAGCTGTGGCGGACGGTCGGCGCTGCCGAGCGAGGTGTGGCGCGGTGGCGCCGATCGTGGGTACCTGCACAGCGTCAGCGACGTGGATCCAGTCACGGGCCGCGCGTTCTGCGACATCTCCCCGCGGCACACGTGGGAAGTGGCCTACGATGAGCCGCTCCTGCGACAGGCGATCGTGCGCCATCTCGGATCGCGAGGTGCGAGCGGCACAACCTCGCCGCAGGTCGAGTCGGTCTCGGTTGGACGCCGCACCGCTAGCGGTCGCGTGGGCACGCTGGTGCTGCGCACCGATCGCGGGACCGTGACGCTGGACGGCCACGATATCCGCAGTGCATTTCGCGATGCGCGTGGCGCGATTCTGTTTAGTACGTATTTTGAAGTGGACAAGCAGTCGCGGGTCGGCGAGCGGGTGTCCGGTGTGGTGCTGCGCGGACGCGGCAACGGACACGGGGTTGGGATGTGCCAGTGGGGAGCGATCGGTCGTGCGCGGGCGGGGCACGATGTGCGGGCGATCCTGCGTCACTATTACCCCGGAACCGTCGTCGGCTTCGCCGAGTGAGCAACGGGCGATCGTCGATCGCCGCGTGATCAGACCTCCGGAGGATGCATGAAGGACGGTGTGCGCATTGCAGTCGTAGGAACGGGAGCGATCGCCCAGTTGACGCACATTCCGGTGCTGTCGAAGATGCGCGGTGCGCAACTCGTTGCCTTGTGTGACAACGACGGACCCAAGGCCCGGGCGCTGGCCGATCGCTTTGGCATTCCCGACGTCTTCACCGATCTCGAGGAACTGCTCGATTCCGACGTGCTCGACGCCGTGGTCGTGGCGACGCCGAATCACCTGCACGAACCGCACGTGCTCAGTGCCCTGCGCAAAGGCTTGCACGTGTTGTCGGAGCGGCCGCTCGCGCTGTCGGTACGCGGGGTCGAGCGATGTCTCGCGGCGGCGACCAAGAACGATCTCGTGCTGCAGGTCGCGCACAATCATCGCTTCCGCTCCGACGTGCAGGCGCTCTCGCAGTTCTTGCGCAACGGCGAGCTGGGATCGCTGACGTCTGTGCGCGCCGGTGCGCTGCTGGTGGAACGCCCCGGCGACGGATGGCGTGGACGCAAACCCGAAGCCGGTGGTGGTGTGTTTCTCGATCAGGGATTCCCGCTACTCGATCTGGCGCTCTGGCTCGCCCAGTTTCCCAATCCGGTGCGAATCAGCGCACAGGCGCGCAAAGGACGCGGCGCGAATGCCACGGAAGTGGCGATGCAAGTGTTCCTCGAGTGCGAAGGCGGTGTCAGCCTGATCCTGGACGTGTCGTGGGCGTACGTGGGCGACGAGGATCGCTGGTGGTTTGAAGTGCACGGCACCAAAGGCTCCGGCCGACTTGCCCCGCTGCGTGTGGTCAAGGAAATCAACGGTCGTCACGTGAACGTGTCGCCGTCCGGTGCGGCGGCGCGCGAGAGTCCGTTCCTCCAGAGCTATCGCGCCGAACTCGCGCACTTCATTGCGATGCTGCAGGGTGAGGTGCCGCGCAAGTTGCCCATGGAGCAGGTCATGGTGCACAAGGTGCTCGAAGCGGCGTACAAGGCGGCCGAAGACGGTCGCGAGGTGCGTTTCTGAGGCGTTTGATTCGCCGAGCGCTCGGGATGGCCTGCGCCGCCGTGATTACGTTGGCGCCAGTTCGTGCCGGCGCGCAACCGCCTCCGCCCGGTGTTGATGCGGCGCTCGATGCGGCGCGTGACGTGCGTGGTGCATCGCTCGACATTTCCGTGCTCACCTTCGCGAACGGCGCGGTGCTCTGGGAACGTTTCGGGCACAACGCGTTGGTGGTAAGCGACGCGACCTCGGGTGAACGACTGGCGTACAACTGGGGCGTCTTCGACTTCGATCAGCCGAACTTCCTGACGCGATTCCTTACCGGTGACACACGCTATTGGCTGGCGGTGTATCCGGCTGATCTCATGTATGCCGATTACGTGGCGGGCGACCGATCCGCGCGGCTGCAAAGCCTCGACCTCACCAATGTGCAGAAGGCGGCGCTGGCGGAGTTCGTGGCTTGGCAAGCACTGGAAGAGAATCGCTACTACCGCTACGACTACTATCTCGATAACTGCAGTACGCGTGTGCGTGATGCCATCGATCGCGTGCTGGGCGGCCGGCTCGCCACGTCGTTGGCGAACGTGCCCGACGCGCCCACGACGTGGCGCGAACAAACCGCGCGGGTGACGGACGGCGATTGGCCGGCGTTCGCGGGTATCCATGTGGCGCTCGGTCGCAACGCCGACAAACCGCTCACACGCTGGCACGAAGGCTTCATGCCCGGATTGCTCGCCGATCATCTCGCGACGGTGCAGGTACCCCTTGGCGAGGGCGCCGTTCGTCCGCTCGTGAAACGCGATACCGTGCTCTTCACCGCGACACGCGCACCGCTGCCCGACCGCGCGCCGTTTCGTGGATTTGCCGCGCTGATTCTCGGTGCGTTTTTGGGCGGCCTCGTGTTCGCACTCGGATGGTGGCGCGCCCACGGCAGCCGAGCCGCACTTCTCGTCCTGCGCACAATCGCCACGGGCTGGTATCTGATGGGAGGCCTGCTCGGCACCGCGCTGCTGCTCGCTGGCACGGTCACCAAACATGCGCCCTACATGGGGAGCAACGGCTCACTGTTTCAGGTGCATCCGCTGCTGCTGGCACTGGCGTGTCTCGCGCCGTTCGCGGCGGGCACCTCACGGGCAGCGCGCATCTTCGCACCGCTGGCACTGCTCGTGGCCGCGATCTCGCTGCTTGGCTTCCTGCTGCAACTCACGGTATTCGCACAGGATTCGGGACTTGTGGTGGCCGTGACCGTGCCGATGCACGTGGCGTTGGCTGGTGTCCTGGCATTGGGCAGGCGCCCCACGGCCACGACGCCACCGCGTCCCGCCGCGATGGCCGCAGCGGCGTAGTGATCGCACCCACATGATGCACCATGGCGCGGTAAGTGTTGGTGTGGACGTGGGCGGCACCTTCACCGATCTGGTGGCCGTGCACGCGGCCGGCACCGTGCGTGTGGCAAAAGTGCTCACCACGACGGCTGATCGCGCGCTCGGTGTAATGAGATCTGTGCACGACGCCGGACTGAATGCGCACGATGTGACTCGATTTGTGCACGGGACGACCGTCGTGACCAACCTGCTGCTGGAGCGTGCCGGTACGCGTGTGGTTTTGCTCGCCACGGCGGGCTTCACCGACCTGCTGTGGTTGCGTCGGCAGGAGCGTGCATCGTTGTACGATCTCACGCGCGATCACCCCGAGCCTCTCGTGGCCCACAAGGATGTCATTGCGGTGCACGAGCGTGTGGCGCCGAAATGGATGGACGGAACGCGCCGGCTGGAGGCGCCGGAGGGCGTCGAAATTCTCGAGGTGCTGACCGACGCCGAAGTGCAGCGCGTGGCGCAGGCCGCGCGCAGCAGCGGCGCATCGGCATTCGCGATCGCGCTGTTGCACGCGCACGTGTTTCCGCAGCATGAACAGCAATTGCACCACGCCATTCTCGCGCTGTGCCCGGACGCCACCGTGGCGATGTCGCACGACGTGCTGCCCGAGATTCGCGAGTACGAACGCACGGCCACGACCGTTGCCGAGGCCTACGCACGGCCGGCGGTGCGCCGGTATCTCGGCGGCCTCACCGCGTCACTCACCGCCAATGGATTTCCCGCACCGCGCGTCATGACGTCAGCCGGTGGTACGCTGTTCGCGCACGAGGCGTCACATCACGCCGCATCGCTCGCGCTCTCAGGGCCGGCTGGTGGAGTGACCGCGGCGGCGGCGCTGTGCCGCCTGCTCGGCGTGTCCGACGCGCTCACGATCGATATCGGGGGCACGTCGGCGGACGTCGGCTTGGTCGTGGACGGCGAGCCGCTGATTGAGCGCGGCGGCCTGCTCGACGGTGTGCCGATAGCACTGCCGCGTGTGCTCGTGGAGACCGTGGCGGCGGGCGGCGGAAGTCTCGGCCGCGTGGACGGTGGCGGTGCGCTGCAGGCGGGGCCGGAGAGTGCCGGCGCTGATCCGGGGCCCGCGTGTTATGCACGCGGCGGCACACAGCCCACCGTCACGGACGCGCATGTCGTGCTCGGGCACATCGCCGAGGGTACCTGGAGCAGTGCGGTGCGCATCGATGCGACGGCCGCACGCGCGGCGCTCGGAACCCTCGCGCAGGCCCTCGCACGCAGCACCGAGGACACCGCGCGCGCCTTGATTGCCACCGCCGACGCGACGATGGCACGCGCACTGCGGCGCGTGAGTGTGGAGCGCGGTCGAGATCCGCGCGACATGGTGTTGGTCGCCTTCGGTGGCGGCGGTCCGCTGCACGCGTGCGGACTGGCCGAACAACTCGGCATGACGCGCGTGTTCGTGCCGCCGTGGGCCGGCGTGCTCAGCGCACTCGGACTCGCGCTCGCGCCGGAACGTCGCGATGGCCTGACCAGCGTGATGCAGCGCTGCGATCATCTCACCGACGACGCGCTGCAGCGCACGCGTGGCGGGTTGGTCAAACGGCTCGCGGCGGGACGCGAGGATCTCTCGGCTCGTGCGTGGGCGCGCATGCGCTACCTCGGTCAGGGACACGAGATCGATGTACCGCTGCTGGAGACCGACGCGGTAGATGCGTTGTCGCAGCGGTTCACCGCGCTGCACGAGGAGCGCTTTGGGTTCACGCTCGATCGAGTCGCCGAGGTGGTGGGAGTGCGTGCGGCGCTCGAAGGGACGTGGTGGCCCCTTCTGGCGGAACGGTTCGTGCGCGACGAACCGCACGTCTTCGACGGCGCCGATGATGGCGGCGCACTGACGCACACCACGCACGGTCCCTGCACGCTTCGGCTGCCCGATGCAACGCTTCGTGTCGGAGCCGGCTGGCGGGCCACGTCACTTGCGCTGGGCGGCTGGTGGGTTGAGCAGGAGTCGGTCTCGTGACGTCTCCCGCCTCCCGCATTACCGGCCGTGCGGTCCCTCCGCGATTCCCGGACACCGGACCCGTTCGGGTGTTGTGTGTGGGTGAAGCGCCCGGACCGCGCGGCGCCGACAAGAGCGGCGTTCCGTTCTTCGGTGATCGCGCTGGTGGCCCATTGTACCGCGCGTTGGTGTTGGCGAAGGCCTGCACACTGCCGGCGCAGGTCGCCGACTTGCCCTGGGACGGTGGGGCATTTGCACAGTACGGATTGGTGCCGGCGCTGCACGGCATCGCGCTCGGGAACGCGTTTGATCGCTGTCCCACCGATGATGGTCACAAGTTTCGTGCACCATCGCGCGCGGAGCTGGAGTCGCCGCAGAATATCGAACGTCTGGCGCACGATGTTGATCTCGCTGTCGCACGTGGACTCACGCTGATCGTCGCGCTCGGTCGTGTGGCTGCTCGCATGGTTGAACTGCTGCTGGCAACCTATCCGGAACGCTGGCCCGGTGTGACACTGCACGAAACGCCGCATCCCAGCGCGCAGGGTTTGCTTTCGGCCGCACCCGATCGTGGGCGTGGTGCGCGCCTCGCCGATCTCGCGTCGGCGTGGGAGCACGACCTCGCCCGGGTGATCACGCGCGCCATGGCGTCCGCATGAACGCGCGTCAAGACTCGGCGCCGTTCGATGCACTCGCCACGACTGTGTTCGCGCAGTCGGTGGCGATGATCGCAGAGGAGATGGGCACCCGGCTGGAACGTGCCGCCGTGTCGCCGAACATCCGCGAACGGCGTGACGCGTCGTGCGCGGTGTTCGATGCGGAAGGCCGCATGGTAGCGCAGGCCGCACATATTCCGGTTCATCTCGGTGCCATGCCTGAGAGCGTGGCCGCCGTGCGCGCACGCGCTCCGCAGCCGCATGATGTGTTCCTGCTCAACGATCCGGCGCACGGCGGATCGCATCTGCCTGACATCACGATGGTGGAGGTGATTGCACATCCGTTGCACGACGACCGCATCATCGGGTACGTCGCAGTGCGTGCACACCATTCCGATGTGGGGGGCATGAGCCCCGGCAGCATGCCGTTTGGCGCGACGGAGTTGGTGCAGGAAGGGCTGGTGATTCCGCCGGTGCGCTTTGAGCGCGGCGGGGAGTTGCAGGCGGACGTACTCGAGTTGGTGCTCGCGAATGTTCGGACACCGGAAGAACGACTCGGTGATCTGCGCGCACAGCGTTCCGCCTGCCGCGCGGGCGCGGACGCGTGGCAAGCGCTCGTTGCTCGACGCGGCGAGGCATGGTGCGAGCAGGCGGTGAACGCGCTGCTCGACTATACCGAGCGCCGTACACGGGCACGGTTGCTTGCGCTGGAGGGTGTGCGCGGGCGCTGCGCCGACGAACTCGAAGGCGATGGTGTGACGGATGACCCGATCTCCGTTGTCGCCGCCGTACGGATCGAGGCTGGATCATTGCATGTCGACCTGAGCGGATCGAGCGGTGCCGTGCGCGGGAATGTGAACGCGCCGTTGGCCGTGGCCCGGGCCGCGGCATTGTTCGGGCTGCGCGTGTTGCTCGACAGCGAGGATGTGCCCGTCAACGACGGCCTGGCCCGCGCGCTGCACCTGCACGTGCCTGCGGACTGTGTGGCCAACGCACGCCGTCCGAGCGCCGTGGCCGCCGGCAACGTGGAACTCTCGCAGCGACTCACGGACGTGATTCTGCAGGCGCTGGCTGAGGGCACCGCTGATGCTGGCCTCGACGTGCCAGGGCTGCCCGCACAGGGGCAGGGCACGATGAACAACATCACGCTCGGTGCAAGAGGCTGGACGTTTTACGAGACGCTCGGCGGTGGGCAAGGTGCAAGCCGTCGCGGCGACGGACCCTCGGCGGTGCACGTGGGCATGAGCAATACGCGCAACACGCCCGTGGAGAGTCTCGAGTGGGCGTATCCACTGCGCGTGCTCGAGTACGCACGACGATGGGGCAGTGGTGGGAGCGGTGCGCACCGTGGCGGCGATGGCGTGCTCCGCACCTATACGCCGCTGGAACCTGTCACTGTGACGCTGCTCACCGAGCGGCGACGCCGGGCGCCTCGCGGTGTGCAAGGCGGCAACGACGGGGCGGTGGGGCTGAACGAACTGGACGGTGTGGCGCTGCCCGCCAAGGGACGCTGGTCGATCACTTCCGGCGGGAATATTTCGCTGCGAACACCGGGCGGCGGCGGTTTCGGCGTCTAGATTTCTTCTTCGTCGGTGCCGCGCCAGCCATCGGAAGGGCGAAGGCTGGCCCGCCAAGGTTCGTCGGCTGCCTCAGCGACCGAGTCCGGGGGAAGATGGCGCTGATCCCAATCGTCTGCCGCCCGCGCGACGTCCTCGTCCAGCGAGCGCGGTTCAACGGGGGTGGCTCGCCAGCGCGAGAGGGCGCGCCAGGCGACGATCGTAAACACCGCGAGCCCGATCATCGGCAATGGGTGTCGGATGCCGGGCAGGGTGATCAGCAGCGCCACCAGCAACAGCAGAGCGAACAGAGGAGCGCGAGTGCGAAAGAAGCGGATCATGATGTGCGAAAAAATACACGCCAAACCGTGCCTGATCCAATCGCACGCGCGAGTGCGATGCTGACGACGGCGTTCTTCCTGATCGCGGGGCTGGCGCTTCTTGTGTACGGTGCCGATCTGTTTGTCAAAGGCGCGGCCGGCATCGCGGATGCGTTCGGCGTGCCGCCGCTCGTGATTGGCCTCACGGTGGTGGCCTACGGCACATCGATGCCGGAGCTCGTGGTGAGCGCGGTCGCCGCGCTTGACGGCAGCAGCGCGATCGCGCTGGGCAATGTGGTCGGGTCGAATATCGCGAACATCGGACTCATTCTCGCGATTACCGCGCTCATCGCGCCGCCGGCCGTTGATGGCGGGCTCATTCGGCGCGAAGTGCCCGTGTTGCTGTTTTCTTCGTTGCTGCTGCCGCTCGTGCTGTACAATGGTGTGATCTCACGCGGAGAAGCCGCGCTGCTGACAGCCGGCGCGGTGGCCTTCACGATCGCAACGGTACGCTACGCACGTGCTGCACCGGCATCGGATCAGTTTGTCAGTGAGACGATTCAGGAGGCCTCCACGAGAGCGAACTCCGCGCCGCCGTGGAAGCTCGCCGCCGTTGGACTGTCTGGACTGGCCATGCTGTTGCTCGGCGGAAGCTGGTTTGTCGACGCCGCCGTGAAGATCGCCGCCGCGGCTGGTGTGAGCGAGCGCGTGATAGGACTGACGGTCGTGGCGGTTGGCACGTCGTTACCGGAATTGGCCGCATCGGTCGTGGCCGCCATTCGCGGGCACTCGGCGATGGCCGTCGGCAATGTCGTCGGTTCCAATATCTTCAACATCTTCCTCGTACTCGGCATTGCCGGGCTGCTCTCGCCGATCGTGGGAGACACGCGTGCGCTCTGGCCGGATTTGTCGATCCTGCTCGGCTTCACCGTGCTCGCGGTGCTGGTGCTGCGCGGTGCGCGCACAATTTCGCGCACCGAAGGTGTGCTGATGCTCGTGGCTTACATCGTCGCCCTGCTATGGCTGAGCGGCAGCAACGTGTGAGGACGCCGCGGTGCATTGCCTGACAGCGGATCCGGAAGACGCCTGACAGCCGACCGTTCAAGGAACAATTAAGGTGTTGTCAGTGTTGATGTTAGGACTCGTATCGCCTCCTCACTACCAGAGCCGACGCCACATGCACATTGACATTGGAATCGCGGAGTCTGATCGCAAAACGATTGCCGACGGGCTCTCGCATTTGCTGGCCGACACATACAGCCTGTACCTCAAAACGCACAATTTTCATTGGAATGTGACCGGCCCGATGTTTCAGACATTGCATGTCATGTTCGAAACCCAGTACGACGAACTGGCGATCGCCGTGGATATCATCGCCGAACGCATTCGGGCCCTCGGACATCCTGCGCCCGGCACGTACAGCGACTACCAGCGACTGAGTGCGATTGCGGAAACGGTCGGTGTGCCCAAGGCCACGGACATGATTGCCGAGCTCGTGCAGGGTCAGGAAACCGTGGTGCGCACCGCACGCTCGCTCTTTCCGGCCGTTGAAGCGGCGCATGATGAAGCCACGGCCGACTTGCTCACGCAGCGTATTCAATTGCACGAGAAGACCGCGTGGATGCTACGCAGCCTGCTCGAATCCTGAACTCGTCCACTATTCGGTACCCCGTCCCGGCACATCGGCACCGGGAGGAGCTCGTCATTGAACGCAGTCGTTTTCTGTGCACGATTGCGCGGGTGACGTCGGTGGCCGACGCGCAGTTGTTTGTGAAGAGTACGCAGCATGAGTTCGCCGAAGCCACGCACAACTGCTGGGCGTACGTGGTTGGTGCGCCCGCCTCGACATCGCACATCGGACTGAGCGACGACGGCGAACCGCACGGGACGGCCGGTCGCCCGATGCTCACGGTGCTTCTGCACTCCGGACTGGGCGAAATCGCCGCTGTCGTGACACGCTGGTACGGTGGCGTGAAGCTGGGTACCGGCGGCCTCGCCCGCGCGTATGGTGGCGCCGTGCAGCAGGCCCTCGCCACGCTATCCACGGTGCAGCGCGTGGATACCGTCGCACTGCAAGTGCTCGTGGACTATGGCGTGGTGACTCCGGTGCAGCAGTTGCTCGCATCACTTGAGGCGAAAGTGATTGCGGAGCAGTACACCGAAGCCGTGCGGTACGACATTGAGCTGGCGCGAGATCTCGAAGCATTGCTCCGAACACAACTCGCAGACCTCACGCGCGGCCAGGCGGTGGTACGCGCTACACCGTAAGCGTGAGTCCTTCCCACGCCGCAATCACACGCAGTGAGCTGCCGGAAATCGACACCAGCTGGCGACATTCCTGCACAATCGCGTCGACGGCGTCGTCGCTACGATCGGGGTGGTGATGAAAGAGCACGAGCATGCCGGCCACACACTCCATCGCGAAACGCGTCGCTTCGAGCGCCGACGAATGGCCCCAGCCACCATGTGACACGAGTTCCGCGTCGGTGTACGTCGCGTCGTGGAGCAGCACCGGCACTCCATGCAGCGCCAGGGTCAGACCACGTCGCCACGCAATCACCTCGGCGTCCGTGCTGTCGTACCCCAGCTCGTTGTCCGGTGCGAACGCGATGCCCGGTCCCTTCTCGTCGTCGAGGCGGAAGATGGACGCACCGCCCGGATGCCGCGCCGGGAAACGGTGTACGGTGTACCGCGCGCCGATCTCGCACGGCGCGCCATCTGTGAACCCAACCACCGACACACGTTCCGTAAGCGCCGGCAGCGGCGGAAACAACGGCGGCGACAGCAACGCGTTCAGCAACACGCGCGTCGTCTCCGGATCAGGCGCACCGCTGGTGACCACGAGCCGCCGATCGTCATGAAAGAGCGGCGCAAAGTGCGGCAGCCCGATTACGTGATCGCTGTGATGATGCGTCAGGAACACGTGCGTGGGCACCGCGTCCTTGTGCTGCGCTCCCGTCAGCAGCAACTGTTGCCCGAGCGCACGCATGCCCGTGCCGGCGTCGAGGACCACCAGATCGTCTGCCCGCGTGCGAATCTCTACGCACGATGTGTTGCCGCCGTACCGTACCGTCTTCGCCCCTGGACTGGGAATCGTGCCGCGCGCACCCCAGCAGCGCAGACGAAATCGCGCTCCACGTTCCCCCGCGACGTCCGAAGGAGTGATCGAAGACATGCCGCTCCGATCAGAGCGCCGGACGCGCGCGCGCTTCGAGCGCGTCGCGGTCAACGATGGTCACCTGGCGACGCGCCACCGCGATCCACCCCTTGTCCTGAAACTCCGACATCGCGCGGGACACCGTCTCGCGGCTGGCCCCGATCATTTGCGCCATGACCTGATGCGTCATCGGCTTGAGCAGCGTCGCCGGCTGTCCCGGCGTGGAGTTCTCGATGAGCACGCGCGCCACGCGTCCCGGCACGTCGAGCAACACGAGTGATCCGATCGTACCGTCCGCCTGACGCAGCCGCCGCGACAGTTCCAGGAGCAACGCCCAGGCCACCTGCGGCTGCTGCTCCACCTGACGGCGAAAATCGGCGCGCCGCAGCACCAACAGACTGGCGGTACTCGTCGCAATCACGTGCGCGGAACGTGGCCGTCCATCAATCAGCGACAGTTCGCCGAAATGATCCCCTACGCCGAGCACACCAAGAATGACTTCGCGGCCATCTTCCGCCACGAGCACAACTTTCACCTCGCCGGTGCGGACCACGTAGAGTGCGTCACCCGGGTCGCCCTCGCTGACAATGACCGTGCCCTTGCCGTACTTGTGCTCGCGCGTGATATCGGCGAAGGAGCGCAGCGCCGAGCGCTCCAGCTCCCGGAATAGCGGCACGGTGCCGAGGAAATCAGCGATACGATCGACAGAAACGCTCATGGATGGCGCGGAGAACCGGAGAGGAATGTGACCAGCTGCGGTATTGTACGACATTGGCGACCTCCTGACGATGCCACGCGGGCCTCGCCTGAGCAATAAGGGCGGAGTGGTTCAGGATATCACCATCTTCAGCAGAAGGATGGCGAACCCTGCGCTGCGAGCGATGGAACGACGCTCGCCAGGCCGCTACCTTATCGGATCGGTGCGGACTGCGAACGACCAGAAAACGTACCCGAACATTCTCCTTTGCCGCCGTGACCATAGTCACAGCGACCACTTCCTGCTCCGGATGTCGTGTCTGTAAACCTGTCGGCCCTGCGCGATCGATTGACTGATGCCCTCGCCCGCGCCACTGAGGTCGAGAGCCAGCTTGCCGATCCCGCGATCACGAGCCAGGCCTCCCGGTTCGCTGAACTCGGGCGAGAGCACCGCCGCCTTTCTGCCGTCGTTGAGCACGCCCACCGACTCGACCGCGTCGCGCACGAGCTGCACGGTTCGCGTGAACTCGCCGAAAGCGATGACGAGGATTTTGCTGCCGAGGCCCGCACGGATGTCTTGCGTCTCGAGGAAGAGCAGGCGGCGCTCGAGAAGGCGCTGCTGCCACTGCTGATCCCTCGCGATCCGCTCGACGACCGCCCCGCCATCGTGGAAATCCGCGCCGGTACGGGCGGTGATGAAGCGGGACTGTTCGCCGGGGATCTGCATCGCATGTACTCGCGATTCATTGAACGCCGCGGCTGGCGCGTCGAGCCGATGAGTTGGTCCGATGGCACGATGGGTGGCATCAAGGAAGCGGTATTCAAAGTGATCGGCGACGGTGCGTTTGGCGTGCTGCGCTGGGAGTCGGGCGTGCATCGTGTCCAGCGTGTTCCCGCGACCGAAAATCAGGGACGTATTCACACCTCGGCGGCGACCGTCGCAGTGTTGCCTGAGGCAGAAGAACTCGACATGCGCATCGAAGACAAGGATCTACGCATCGATGTCTTCCGTTCTTCCGGGCCCGGCGGACAGAGCGTCAACACCACCGACTCCGCCGTGCGCATCACGCACATCCCGACGGGCATCGTGGTCAGTCAGCAAGATCAGAAATCGCAGTTGCAGAACAAACTCAAGGGCATGGAAGTGCTGCGCTCCCGGCTGCTCGACCTGCGGCTCTCCGAGCAGGAAGCGGAGCGTTCGCGGCTGCGTAAATCACAGGTCAGTACCGGCGATCGCTCGGCTAAAATCCGAACGTACAACTTTCCGCAGGGCCGCATCACCGATCACCGCATCGGACTCACGCTGTACGACATGGCGCGGGTCATGGACGGGGATCTCGCGCCTTTCGTGGAAGGACTCGCGCTCGCCGACGCGGAAGAACGGTTGCGGGCGTGAGCGGTGCGCCGCCGGGCGCGCTCGCGCGTGGGAAGATTGAGGCGGGCCGCCCGTGGATCTGACGAGCCTGCTAGCGGAAGTCGTGGACGCACTCCCGCCCGCCGACGGGGAGTCGGCTGCGGACCCGGCACGGGCGCTGATTGCGGCCGTGCTCGATCGCTCCTGGAGTGCGATGCGTCTCACGGAGCGCGACCACGCGCCGCTGGCCCAAATCGATGTGCAGCGCGTGCGCGATGCCGTCACTCGGGCGCGCACCGGCATGCCGTTTGCCTACGCGGTCGGGTCGGCCGCCTTCCGGCATCTGGTGCTGCATGTTGACGAGCGCGTGCTGATTCCACGCTCGGAAACGGAGCTGCTCGTCGACCACGTGTTGCGGCTCACGCACGCATCGTCAGGTGGCGTCGCCGTGGATGTCGGCGCGGGCAGCGGCGCGATCGCCCTCGCGCTGGCGCAGGAAGGCGCGTTCGATCGCGTGATTGGCACCGACATCTCTGCCGACGCGCTGGCCGTCGCCCGCATGAACGGGGATCGCGTGGCCGCGCTCCTGAGGTCCCCGGTGGAGTGGCGACTGGGGGCCGACCTTACGCCCGTGCAGGGGCTGGCGGTCCGGGTGATCGTGTCCAATCCCCCGTATATCGCCTTCCGCGAAGCCGCCGCACTGCCGCCGTCCGTTCGCGACTGGGAACCCCCAACGGCGCTCTTTGCCGACGACAATGGCATGGCGCGGTACGAAGTGCTACTACGTGGCGCACCCGCGTTGCTGGAGCCCAACGGATGGATCGTGCTGGAGTGCGACGCCCGACGCGCCCGCGAAACGGCGACGCTGGCCGAGCGCATCGGCGCGTACGACGGGGTCCGGGTGTACGATGACCTCACAGGCCGCGCGAGGGTGTTGGTGGCGCAGCGACGAGCACACTCACGATCCGACGCGATTTAAGGGCACGAGTTGGCTATCTTTCTAGATCGGTGTCGTTTGCACGCGTCCGCTTCCCGATCGCGTGCCGTCACTCCACCCGCACTTGGGACCGTACGACATGCTCGAGGAAAAAGCGCGCGATGTGGGCCGTCTGATCGGCCAGAGCGATGAGTACAAGGCCGTGAAGCGCTCCAGCGAGGCGCTGTCGTCCGACGCCGAGGCGAGCGGCATGCTGCGCCGCATGGAGGCGATTCGTCAGGACGCGCAGGCCATGATCGACCGCGGCGAGCAGCCCGGCGAGTCAATGGAGCAGGAACTCGACGGACTGCTCGAGCAGGTGCAGGTGAGCCCATCGTACCAGCGCGCCGTGGTGGCGCAGGACAACTTTGACAAGCTGATGCTGCGCGTGAATCAGTGGATCGCCGACGGTATCAAAGTTGGCGCGACGTCGTCGATCATCACGCTCGGCTAACTTCCGATGTCGTCGTACGGACTGCTGCTCGTCCTCGAGGGCGGGGAAGGGGTAGGCAAGACCACGCAGTGGCAGCGGCTGTCCACGCGTCTGGCGGAGTCGGGCGCGGAGGTGCTGGCGCTTCGCGAGCCCGGTGGTACACCGTCCGGCGACACGATTCGCTCACTCCTGCTCGATCCCGCGAGTCAGCTCTCGGCGGCCACCGAGGCGTTGCTCTTTGCCGCGTCCCGCGCAGAACTGGTGGCGCAGGCGGTTCGTCCCGCGCTTGAACGTGGTGTCATTGTACTGCTGGACCGGTACCTGTTGTCCACGTATGTGTATCAAGGGGACGCGCGCGGGCTGCCGATGGCCGGACTGCGCGCCATCAATCGGTTCGCGACGGACGGATTGGTGCCAGACTGCACGCTTTTGCTCAAATTGCCATTGAGTGAGTCGCTGGCGCGTACCCACGCGCGCGGCGCACCGGATCGTCTTGAGCAGGAGGGGCGTTCATTTCATGAACGGGTGGCGCGGGGCTTTGATGCGGCGGGCGATCCCGCGTGGCAGTCAGCGCATCCGGAGTGCGGACCCATTGTGCCGGTGTTGGCCGAGGGCAGTCCTGATGAGGTGGCCTTGCGTTGTCTTGCCGTGTTGTCCGCCAGGTGGCCTTCGCGGTTCTCCGAGCTTGTGCCGGCATTCCGCTAGGCACTCGATACTGTTTTCGTCTCTGGCCCTCTGAAGCCGTATGCGCGCTCGTGCGATCGTGGCCTCCCTGTTGTTCGGTTCCGCGCTTGGCGCGGGCGGATGGTGGGTATCGCAGGACCGCGCGGAAGTCGTCGCGCTCACTCCAGTGTCCGAGCCGGTCGCCGGCGCGCGTTTGTTCGAGCAGGTGTATTCCTTTATTGCCACGCAATACGTCGATTCACTTCCGCTGGACTCGCTCTACCGCAAGGCGGTGGCGGGGCTGGTGTTCGAGCTCAACGACCCGTACTCGGCATTTCTGCCCGAGAATCGCACGCGTCGGCTGACCGAGCAGATGCGCGGCGCCGGCTACAGCGGCGTTGGCGTCAACGTGGATATTCGCGATGGTTGGGCCACCGTGATCGAGCCGTTTCCCGGCGCACCGGCGGAGCGCGCCGGCATTCAGGTGGGCGACCGCATCATTGCTGTCGATGGCGAAAGCACCATGCTGCGCAGCGACCAGGAAGTCGCCAATATGCTGCGCGGCGAGCCGGGATCCATGGTGCAGTTCTCCGTGGAACGTTTCGGGGTGCATCGCTTCACCGTCAATGTGAAGCGTCAGACCGTCGTGCGGCCCGCGGTACCGCGCGTCGTGATGCTGAGTCCGCACGTTGGCTACGTCGATCTCAACGTGTTCAACGCCAACTCGTCCGCCGAAGTCCGCGTGGCGCTCGACTCGCTGAACAAGCTCGGGGCGCACGGCGTGGTGCTCGATCTGCGCGGCAATCCCGGTGGATTGCTGGAGCAGGGAGCGGCCGTGGCCGAACTCTTTCTCGATCCACCGGCGCGTATTGTGGAGCTTCGCGGACGCCCTGGCACGCCTCCCGACGCCATCGTGGATCGCGAGCCACAATGGTGGCCGAAACTGGCGGTCGCCGTGCTGGTTGACCGCAACAGTGCGAGCGCCTCCGAAATCGTCGCGGGCGCGTTGCAGGACAACGATCGCGCCATCATCGTTGGGCAAACGTCATACGGCAAGGGCAGCGCGCAATCCGTGTTTCCCATGACCACGGGTGGTTCGTTGCGCATCACCACCGCGCGCTGGTTTACCCCGCTCGGTCGCAGCATTTCGCCGATTGTTGACACGTCCCGTGAAGACAACGGGGACCCCCGGCTCCGCCGTCCCCGCGAAGACACCGTGCGTCCACGCTTTACCACCACGATGGGTCGAACCGTCCTGGGCGGCGGCGGAATCGTGCCCGACGTCTTCGCGGGCGATTCTACGCCGCCGCTGCCGGTGCAGATGTTCGCCCGCGCCCTGGGCGTCAGCGGTGTGCAATACCGTGATGCGCTGGCCCGAACGGCGCTGTTGTTCAAAGAGCGCCGGGCGTTCTCCGACCCGCTGCAGCCCGTCACGCGTGAAATGGTGAACACTGTGTGGGACGAGCTGGTGCGACGTGACGTGAGCGTGCCGCGTTCCGTGTTTGACGCGGCCGCACCGTGGATCGCACGGTCGCTTGGTTACGAAGCGGCGCGCGTTTCGTTTGGAGCCGACGCCGAGTTTCGTCGTCGTGCGCAAGATGACGCCGTGATCGCGCGGGCGCTTCGATTGCTGGATGGAGCGCAGACGCCACGTGAACCGTTTGCGCGCGCGGACGACCCCGGCATCCTCGTCCCCATGCGCGCGCCGACGCTCGATCCCTGAAACGCTACGGCTGCTTCACGATCTTCACGCCTTTCGGCACTTTGAAGCTGAACGCGGCTGCGTCAACCGAAACATTCTTTTCCCACGTCACCAGCTTGATGGTACGTGCAATTCCCGTCGCATCGGTGATGGCGACTTCCCGCACGCTGGCGTCGGCATTGTCAATCCAGATCGTGGCGCGCGGGAACGGCACTTCCGCGCCCGACTTGGCCACCAGTGACACGCCGCGCGCCGGACGACCGTTCACCGCGCGTGCGCCGGCATCCGACAGCGTGTAACCCTCACGTGGTGCTTCGAGCACGGTGGCGGCGAGGTCCACACCGCCTGTGCCACCATCACCCGCGGGCATCCGGATCACCTGACCCGGCGCCGTACTGGGGATGTACACCCACAACCACTGCCCGTCGGACACGATGCGATCGCCGGCCGGCTCCGTGAACGAGACGGCCACGCGGCCCGGCTTACGCTGCAGCAGCGTACCGCGCGACTGCATCGTGCGTGCCGTGAGCGGATTTTTGATCTCCTGCGTGAACTCGGCCCGCGCGGTGCGCACCGTGGCGTATTCCGCGCGCGCTCGGGCGAGCACGGCCGCCGGATCGCTCGGCTGCGCGCCGAGCGAAGCCGCCGCACCGACAGCGCTCGCGGTGACGAGCGCCAGCGACGCCAGACCAACTGTGCGTGCGCGATTCGAGCGGGAAGAGACGGGGCTGGTCATGAGACGTTCACTGGCGCCGTACCCGGCGTGGGGGCAATCGCACGGCCGATCGCATCCGCGATCGGGCGCAACTGCTGAACCAACTGCGCGAACTGTTCGGGGTACAGCGACTGCGCACCATCAGAGAGCGCCTTGTCAGGGTGCGGATGCACTTCGATCAACACGCCATCGGCGCCCGCCGCGACCGCCGCCCTCGCCATTGGTGTAACCTTGTCACGCAGTCCGGTTCCATGACTCGGATCGGCCACGATCGGCAAGTGCGAGAGTTTCTGTACCACGGGAATCGCGGTGAGGTCGAACAGATTGCGTGTCGCCGAGTCGAACGTACGTACGCCACGCTCACACAGAATCACGTTGGGGTTGCCTTCAGCGAGAATGTATTCCGCGCTCAGCAACAGATCGTTGATCGTGGCCGCCATGCCGCGCTTGAGCAACACGGGCTTGCCGATTTTTCCCACGTGTCGGAGCAGCGAATAGTTCTGCATGTTGCGTGCACCGATCTGAATGCAATCGGCATACTCGGCCACCATGTCGGCGCCGGTTTCGTCCATGGCTTCGGTGACGATGGCGAGTCCCGTCTCACGGCGCGCGAGGGCGAGATACTCGAGCCCTTTTTTGCCGAGTCCCTGAAACGCGTACGGCGATGAACGCGGCTTGAAGGCACCGCCGCGCAGCGCGGTGGCTCCAGCGGCGCGCACGGCCCGCGCGGAGGTCACGATCTGCTCTTCACTCTCGACGGAACACGGACCGGCTACGATCACGATATCTGACCCGCCGAAGCGAACGCCCGGCGCGATTTCAACGATCGTGTTTTCATTTTTCCATTCACGGGCGGCCTGCCGGTAGGGCTTCTCGACGATGACAACGCTGGCGACACCGGATAACGCCTCGATGTGCGACCAATCGGCCTTGCTATCGTCGCCCAGCAGACCGATGGCCATGCGGACGGTGCCGGGCATCGGAAGCGGTTTAAAACCCTGTCGCGTGATTTCGTCGCACACACGATCGATGTCGACCTGCGTTGCAGACGGCTGCATCACCACCAGCATACGGACTCCTCAGAGATCAATGGACCAACCATCGGTGGCGAGCACCACCGAACCGGAGAACTGCTCCGCCACCAGCGCCGCGATGTCCACGGCTTCGACCGGCGGATAAAAATGTGTCAGGGCCAGCAGCGCGGGGTGCGCCATCGCCGCCATCGCGCCGACTTGTGTCGGTGTGCAATGAGATGGGATCGCCAGCACATCGGGCAACGAACATTCCGCGAGGAAGACGTCACAACCGACGGCCCAGCGGGCCAGCGGCTCGCTGAACCCGGTGTCGCCGGAATACACCACACGCCGCGCCCCCTCTACTACGGAATATGCCACGCTTTCCGGCGTGTGTGGCACGGGGAAGCACGACAGTGTCAGCGAAGCGCCGAGCCGTAGCTCCCGATCCGGCGTGGATGCTACGATCTCCAGTGCATACCCCGGAGCGTGCAACCAGGTGCCGAACACGAGGGCCAACCGGTCGATCAGATCGCGAATCCCGGGCGGCCCGATGATCTGCAGCGGCGCGCTTCGTGCGGGCAGCTGCCCGTACCGAAAGGCGTAGCAGAGCATCGCGAGGTCGGCAATGTGGTCGGCGTGAAAGTGCGTGATGGCAATGTGCGTGATGCGCGTCCAGGGCAGACCGAGGGCCGCCAGACGATGCACGACGCCGCTGCCGCAGTCGAGCAGCAAGACCACATCGTCGCCTTCCACGAGGTGTCCGGCGCAGACGCGAAGCGCGTGCGGGGCCACGGTGCCGGTGCCTACGGTGGTCACGCGCATCAGCGGCCGCGGAACAGGATGCGCCGCACGATCGGGCGGTCTCCGTTGGCCTGGAAGCGCGAGAGATAAACGCCGGGCGGTACGGGACGACCGTTCGAGGCGGTACCGTCCCACACGAACCGATTGTCACAGTTGCTTCCGGTTCCCACGCCGCCGCGCCCATATCGACCGGCCGGAAAGACCTGCTGTCCGTCCACGGCCGGGACGATCGTCCGAACGGGCGTGCCACGAAGGTCGAGAATCTCGAGTGAGATTTTCCCACCTGGCTCCTCGATATCAAACCAGAAGCAGGTCGAGAACGACGACGCGTCAGGAAATGGATTGGGAAAGTTCTGGTACACCAGGGTGGACGTGGGGAGCGGCGGATCAATGATGACAAACGACCCGGGGCTGAACACGCTCACCACCGCCGGATTGCCCGCCAGTCGCGCGAACAGTCTCCAGCGATAGGACGTATTGGCCTGCAGGGGTGTGGGCAATCGATAAATCGTGTCTGCGACGCTCGACGCGGCGAAGACCGGCTGCCCGTTCGAGAGCACTTCCAGATCGTACCGCCACGGTCCGGGTCCGGTGTCCACGCGCGGCGAGCGCCAACGGAACTCGGGCTGCCGCGTGTCGACGATGTCACCCTGCGGCGACGCCGGATACAGCAGCGTGACCCACGGCGGCACCACGCGCGGGCCCGTGACGCCGGAAATTGCGGCCTGATTGCCCTGTTCCACGAGCGCGCGCCAATACACCGTCGCGCCGCTGGGCAGCGCGCGTTTGATCTGCACGACGCGCGTCGTATCCGTCGTCAGCAGGGTGGTATCGACGAGGAAGGGCGGTTGCACACCGAAGTTCTCGCTCACCTGCAACGTGATGCGAAGCTGCGACGACCGGCTCGGCCCGACCTCGAATCCGAACGACCGGATCGTGAAGCGCGGTGACACCGTAGTGAGCACAATGTCCTCGTTGGTCTCCACGATGACCCGTGGCTGCGCCCCCACGGCGCGCGGCGATGGCGCGAGCACGATCGTCATCATCGCGACCAACGCCGCGCCATATCGGCGCGCACGCTGCCGCACGCGGTGACCGCGGAGACTCCGTGGCACGCCGACGGATTTGTCGCCGCTAATCGTGGCCGAACGCCGCGCGATCACGCAGGAATGCGGCGTGCTCATTCATCGGCTTCGGCGTCTGCCACCTCCGCCGCGACCAGTTCATCGGCGGGGGTCTCAACGTGCGCGGCGCCGTTCTCGGTCACCGCCGGGCCGCGCATGCGCACGCTCACGATCGATGACACGCCCGGTTCCTGCATCGTGACACCGTATACCGCGTCGGCCGCTTCCGTGGTCGTGCGCGGATTGTGCGTGATCACGATGAACTGCGTGCGCGCCTTGAACTGATTCAGCATGCGCACAAAGCGGCCGATGTTCTGGTCATCGAGCGGCGCGTCCACTTCATCGAGCAGACAGAACGGACTCGGCTTCGTCAGAAAAATGCCGAACAGCAGCGAGAGCGCCACCAGCGCGCGCTCACCGCTCGACAGCAGGTGAATGCGCTGCGTGCGCTTGCCGCGCGGCGACGCGTGGATTTCGATGTCGCAATCAAGCGGCGCGTCGGGATTCTCAAGTCGCAGATCGCACTCCCCGCCGCCGAAGAGTGTCAGAAAAATCTGCCGGAAGTTTTCGCGCACCTGACCAAACGTCACGAGGAACAACTCGCGTGCCGTGCTGTCGATCTCACGAATCGCCTGATGCAGCGACTGCTTGGCCGATACGAGGTCGTTGCGCTGTCCCGTCAGAAACTCGAGGCGACGCTGCTCTTCTTCGTGCTCTTCAATGGCGAGCGGGTTCACCGCGCCAAGTGCGTCGAGCGAGTCGCGCAACCCGGTGGCTTCACCGCGCAGCGTCTCGGTGTCGACCTCGAGTTCTTCGGCGTCGGCCAGCAACTCATCGAGTGGACGACGCCACTCCGTTTCCAGTCGCTGACGGATCGCCTCGCGACGGCCGGAGAGATCGGTGTGCCGCAGCTCCGCGTGATGCAGCGCCTCGCCCACACTCGTGTGCGCGCGGTGCGCTTCGTCGAGCGTGCGTTCGGCCGCGTCCAGCGCCTCCGAAGTGCCGCGCACCGACTGTTCCGCTTGCGCCAGTCGGGCATCGGCATCGCTCAGCGCGGCACGCTGTGTTTCGAGATCGATCTGCCACGTGCCCAGTTGTTCGGCGAGCGCCTCATCGGCGCGCTCAAGCGAGTTCAGTTCCACCGCCAGTGCCGCAAGGCGTGCAGCGGCCGTGGCGTCTTCTTCGTTGAGACGACGAGCGCGATCCTGCGCGACGGACAAGCGCGCCTGCGCCTGCGCCTGCGTGACCTGCCACACCGCCCGCGCTTCACGCGCCTCCTCGAGGCCGGATTCGGTTTCTGCGAGCACGCCGCGTGCGTCGTCGATGGCGCTGTCCGCTTCACCGGCGCGCGCTTCGAGCGCGGCCAGCTGCTCGCCAAGCGTCGTCGCGCGTGCCTCAAGTTCTGCGACGCGTGCCGTCAGGCGTTCGGCGAGTACGTTCGACTGCTGCACTTCACGCGTCACGCGCTCAACCCGGCGCTCGATTTCGCGCACGGTTTCATCGGCGCGTCGCACTTCCTGTTGCGCGCGGGCGCTGGCCTCGGTGGCCAGATGCTGGGCACGATCCGCTTCCACGAGGGTCTCGCGCGCCGCTTCCGACGCCGACTGCGCTCCTTCGCGCTCATCGGCCGCGGCTTCAAGTCGCTCGCGCAACTTCGTCAGTTCGGCGCGACGCTGCAGCGGGCCGGGGCCGGCGGTCGTGCCCGGCAACAACATCGCACCACGTTCGTCGATAAACGCTTCGCCATTGTCGAGCGTTTGCACCCGACCGAGCAGACGATGCACCCAGGCTTCCGCGGGTCCACTCGTTTGCACCACCGACGCCAGGTCGTCGCCCGTGCTCCCGTCGCGCAGCGCGTGCACTGCATCCAGCGGCAGCAACAGCAGCGGACCCGGATTCGCCGACGCGTGCCAGCGACGGACCGCGTTGGCCGCGGCCGCATCACGCACCACGACCGCATGCAGCGTCACACCCAGATAGCGTTCGACCAGTCGCGCTGCCTCACCATCCGCGGTGAGGAAATCGGTGAGCGGACCAAGCACCGCACCCGCCTCCAGCGTATCGCGCTCCTTGAGCAACCGCTGAGCGCTCGGCGCCAGGCCGACGCGTTCACGCTCCAGTCGCTCAAGCGCGGCGGCCTGACCTTCGAGCGATGTATGCGCTTCCACCACACGCGCCAGCATGGCCCGCGCTTCGGTGTCGCTCGTGCGCGCCGCGACCGCCAACAGGCGCGCCTGTTCCAGCGCCTGCTGCGCGTCCTGCGCGCTTCCCTGCAGCAGTTCCATCTGCTCGCGCGCGCGAATGAGTTCGCGCTCCGTGGCCGCAAACTGATCGGCTAACTGCGCTCGCTCGCGCTCCAGCGTTTCGAGGCGAGATTGTGTTTCACCCAGGTCACGCGTGGCGCCTTCGCGGTCGAGTTCCAGACGACGCGCCTGATCGCGATGTTCGCGCGCGGCACGCTCCAGGGCCTCGAGTGTCTGTCGCGCACGCATCACCACAGCGCGTGCTTCGTCTTCGGCACTGACGCGTTCAGCGAGCGCTTCTCCCGCGTCCTTCAGCTCCTGCGCCAGCGTGTCACAGTCCGAGGCCGCCTTTTCGCGGTCGTCACGCAACCGCTGTCCAAACGCTTCGCCCTCCAGCCGTTCCTGCTCCGCGCGCGTCTTTCGCGCTTCGGTGCTGCGCTGCCGTTCTTCGGCTACGGCCAGTTCACGCTCCAGGCGCAACGTGCGATCGCGCTGCTCACCGGCCAGACGCGAAATCTCGGCGCGATGCGCTTCGGCGGCGGCGCGTGCGCCATGCGCCTGTTCGCGTTCGAGTTCAGCGGTGCGAATGGCGGTTTCGGCGCCTGGCACATCGGCGCGCAGAGCCTCGAGTCGCTCGTCGAGCGACGCGAGTTCTTCGCGCCATGCCGCCATCTCGCGCGTTGCCAGCGCGATCTCCACCGTGAAGCGGCGCGACGTCAGCTCGGCGTGCCGTTCGGCGCGGCGACGCTGCCGCGAGAGCGACCGCACCTGACTCTGCACTTCGGTGATCAGATCATCGAGACGCGACAGATCAACCGTGGTTTCTTCAAGACGACGCTCGGCGCTGCGACGGCGATCGCGATAGAGACCGACACCGGCGGCTTCTTCAAACAGCTCGCGGCGGTCGTCGGGACGATCGGAGAGCAGGGCATCGATCATTCTGCTTTCGATGACCACACCCGAGTCGGCGCCCAGTCCGGTGCCGCGAACCAGATCCTGAATGTCGCGGAGTCGACAGGGCGCGCGATTAAGCAGATACTCACTTTCGCCCGTGCGCATCAGGCGGCGCGTGAGCACCACTTCCTTGAATGGGACCGGCAGGTCGCCTTCGGAGTTGTCGAAGTGCAGTGAGACTTCCGCCATGTTCACCGGCTTGCGCGCCGATGAGCCGTGAAAGATGACGTCTTCCATTTTGGCGCCGCGCATCACGCGCGCGCGCTGTTCACCGAGTACCCAGCGAACCGAGTCGGAGACGTTGGACTTGCCGCAACCATTGGGACCCACGATGGCTGTCACGCCACGATCGAACACAAACTCCGTGTGATCGGCGAACGCCTTGAATCCATGCACTTCGAGCTTCGTCAACCGCACTAAAAAGTTCTCCCAGTTCTATAGACCAACGTCGGCGCGATCCCTGCGCCGAACAACGAATCGGCGAGCAGCGATGCCTGCGCGGGGGTCTGAAATGCGCCTGTGTACAGCGTAACCGCGCCGCTGCTCTGGCGCAGTGCATACGCACGAATTCCGCGCTGCGCCCAGCGGGCGATGGCCTCGCTGGAGGCATCCACCGTTACGCCTTCTTCCAGGCGAAAGGCAAACGGCACGCGGATGATACTACCGGACGTCGCGGCACCGAACTGTTCGGCGTCGCGAAGGCGCTTGAGCATAGCCACGGCCTGGGCACTATCGGTGCCGGCACCCACAGTGACCCGGAACCACTGGGCACCATCGGCACCGAGACGCACCGGTGAGATGGCCACCGCTGAAAGCGCGTCCAGCTGCTCGGGCGGCTTGGCTTCTTCAATCGTATTGGCGGCCACGAAATACACCGCGAACGCCGCGGCTTGCGCGGAGTCCCCGGGGTTGCTCACGACCAAACTTCCCGCACGACCGCTCAGGCTCGACTCTGCCGAGCCCGAAACACTGTCGGCCAACGGCACGCCGCTATCCGTCGCCGCCGCGCCGATCGGCGCGTCCGCGGCAATCGTCCCCGCCGCTGTGCCTACGGCATCACTGCTATCGGATGGCACCGAATCTGCGGCGCCGATCGCTGGTGGCGGAAAAAATCGCGCCTGGACCGATGGCCACGCCATCAGGCCAAGCCAGATGACGGCGGCCGCCGCAGCAAGCGATGCCAAAAGGCGACTCTGGCGCTGCTTCCCATCGACTGTCGCTTCTTCGCGCGCGCGCTCGACCTTGCGCACCTCCTCAACGGGCGGTGGTGGCGGCGCAATCCAGAGCGTCTGCACATTCGCGATCGAAGGCGCCACTGTTTCACCGACCGGCAGCAGCGCCCCGACGTACTGGCACAGCGCATCAAATCCCGGGACGTCCCGCACCGCCACGACCAACAGCAGCGCGCCTACTTGCTGAAAGCCAGCGGCGAGTTTGCGCCAACGATCGTTGCGATAGACCGCTTCGAGTGCAACCGATTCGGTGCCGCTGGGCATGAGAAACACATTGCCCGTGGCATCGATCGGTTTGGCGATGCGATTCAGCGAGACGCCGTACAAAAAGCTATCCGCGATTCCGTGCGGATCGTCATCGTCGCCAACCACGGCATTGCGAAGCGGCGCGACGTCGCCGACGAGGTCAGCGATGGCGACACGACGTGTGGCGCCATGCAGCTGCGCCAACGAAAGCGCGACCGCTGCGGCGGTCACGATATCCGGACCACTCACCACAACCGCATACTGACCCTCGAGCAGTGGCGAAAGACGACGCGCTTCCGCATCAATCCACGCACGATCCAGCGGTCCCGTCACGGCGCGCCCTCAAATACCCAATAACTGCGGCCACTGGCTTTCCCAACGCGCTCGGCGTCGGCGCGTGTGGGGTAGGGGCCCAGCACGACGCGATACAGCGTGCGATCGTCGCGCACCGTTGTCGCGATGCGTGGGGCGCGGCCATCAACAGAAATCCCGGCGGCGGCCTGACGGGCCAGTTCTTCCGTCAACACTGCGGCAAACTGCACGGTGAAGACAGCGCCGCGCGGACGTGTCGGCTCCTCGCGGCGGGCGTCAGCGGTGACCGGCGGCACCGGCGCCGCATTGCCGGCACTGTCGGTCACCATGGCACTGTCGACGCCGCTCGCCGCGCCGTCCAGCGTTCCGGCACCCTCGCCGGAGCCAGAGCGACCACCACTGGACGCACGAAAACGGACTGGCTCGTCGAGGCCCTTGGCCCGTGGACGAAATCCGTTCCAGCGCATCGCGAACCATGAGTCTTTTGCGCCATCGGCGATCGTGCGCACGACGCCCAGATCAATTGTGGAGGTGAGAGACACCGTGTCGCCCGCGACCAGCGCCACCAGACCGTCCGGCAGCACGAGCGGCAAGTCGCCACGCCACTCCGTCTTCACTTCGCCCACCACCGCCGACGTGCCGACATCGACGATCCACGCCACGTTGTTTTCTCCGCGCACCAGCAGCACACGACCGAGCGGATCCATGCGCAGGTCGAGCGGGTTCCCGGGCAACTTCACCTCGCTGACCACGCGTCCTTCGAAGCGGTCAACCACGCGCACCTCACGTTCGTCGCGTACCAGGACAAACACGCGATCGCCACTGGGCGACGTGACCAGCGCGCGCACGGCGGCGCCCACGTCGACATCAACATCCTGCACGAAGTCGCGCGTCCGCAGCGCAATCATCCGTGAGCCCGTGGACAGAAACATGCGATCACCGACCGTCACACCGTGCACACTGCCGGCATCGGTTTTGCCCGCGATGTGCAACGAGTCCACGACCGTGGTGTCGGGCGGACGAATGCGACGTAACGTGACACCGTCCGCGACCACCTCAACGAACACCAGCGAGCCATCGAGCAACGGCACGAGCGCGGCCGGCGCCAAACGGGGCGTCAGCGTCCAGCGGTCGCCAACGGGCGTGTACCGCGCCACATCGCCGTCGGCATTCACGGCGTACATCACGGCACCGTCAGCTGACGCGTGCAGCGCCCCGCCTTCCGAGCCCGGAATCGCCACCGCGCCCAGCCGCAGGTCGAGCCGAACCGGTCGGCCCGACGTGTCGACGGCCGTCAGATAGCCGTCGTCAGGATGGTAACCGAGCACGCGCTGCAACGGTGGCAGGCGAAAGCTGGATCGCCACACCACCGAGTCGAGTGCTGGATACGAAAGCGCGGACACGATGCCGCCGCTGCGCGATACACGCAGTACGATCGGATCGGGTCCGGCGGGAATGGAGGCGAGGGCACCGGTGCTGGAGGGGCGTTCCGACCGATCGGCACAGCCGGCTACCAGGAGAACCAGCGCCCACGCGAGAAGCGTGCGCATCTCTGAAAGCTACTGACGGAGGACGGCGGCGGGGTAGGGTCTCCCGCCGTCCGACGTGCGTTGACAAGCGCCGAAAATCAGTAGTTAGCGCCGAAGAACCAGGTACCGAATCCGCGCGACCCGGGACGGGCGATCGGAACGGCGTAGTCCCAACGGAGAATGAGGATGCCGAAGACGTTCGCCCGGAAGCCGAATCCGTAGCTCTGCAGCAGCGAGCGCACCTCGTTTGGATCGGCATCAGGATTGGCATTCCAGGTCAGCGACTGGCCCTGATTCCACGCAATGCCGGCGTCGTAGAACACGAGCCCTTCCACCGGTGGAAGGCCGAAATATCCCGAGTTCATGCCGCGACGCAGTACCGGGAAGCGCAGCTCGGTGTTCGTGAAGGCGATGCGGCTGCCGACGGCTTCGTCGTCGGTACACGAAATACCACCCACAATCTGTCCGCAGCCAAGGCCGATGTTACTCCGGTTATAGCCACGTACAAAATCAGGTCGCCCGAGCCACTTGCCGAACACGGCCTCGTCGCGACCCACCGTCAGACTGCCGGTGAATCGGGTGGCGAGCGTGAGATAGTTGAAGATGATCGGCTTGTAGGCGCGTGCGTCGACGAGATAGTCGATCCACTGCCACGTGCCGAACTGAGGCGTGACAGAAATACGCGCGCGACGGCCCGAAATGGGACCCACGAGGCCATTGAGCGAGTTGTCGGTGACGAACGCCAACGTGGGCGCGACGGTGTTCACCGATTGCAGGTTCCGCGTTTGGCCGCGTTCCCACTGCGACGCAAAGCCGCTGATGTCGACGATGCGTTGGAAGGGGAACGTCTGATAGTCAATGTTCGCAAAGCCCACGCCCAGTTCCATGCGTGTGAACCGGTTGAACGGGTACAGCCCGGTCGCCGCCACCTGGCGCTGCACGAGACGAATGATGTTTTGCGATTGAATGCCCTGTGTTTCGCTGATCTGCTCGAACGTGTTTCCGCCACCGATGAAGAATGGCTGCTGTTGGGCGGACAGATTGTACTGCAGCCGCCGTCCGAGGCTGGTATAACCGGTGTAGAACTGCGCGTCGCTCAACTGGCCGTTCAATCCGCCCGCAATCGCCAGCTGATGATCGCCCAGCAAGTCGGCGAGAATGATCGTGGTGTTGCCGTACACGCCCTGTCCGAATCCGCCCGCTTGCGCTCCCACGCTCGGCTGCGCGATATACTCCGGGGCGAAGCGAGCCCGGTAGCGATAGCTCTCCATCGCCGTTGTATCGGGCAGGTTGAAATCGGCGCTGTCGAGCATTGCCTGCACGGTGACCGGACCGGTCGTGCTGCGCGATGCCACCACCGCCGGCACCTCGGAGGACACGCGTGTTCCCGTACTCGGCGCACGATAGTACGCGCGACGAGACGCGGCCGTATCGGAGGCCGTGCCCAAGGGAAGCGGAGCCGCACCGCCCGCGGTGCGCGGCGTGGCGGGGCGCACAGAATCGGCGCGGGTCGGCGTCGCGTCCGCCACGGTCACGGGCGCACGATACGGCGCCTTGCGCAGACCGCGCGGATTGTCGATGCGCCAGATCGTGTGATCGCCCTTCTCGTAGTTCACAAACGCCAGCGCATCGGCCTGACGCGCCCACGAAATCGCCGGACTGTACTCCGACACCGCCGTGATCGCGCCGATCACATTCGTGAGTTGGTAGTGCTCCCGACTGTCGATGTCGTACAGGAACAGATTGGCCGTCCCCGTTCGATCGGAGATGAAGATCAGCGACTTTCCATCGGGTGCCCATTGCGGATTCACATTGAGCGCGTCCTGGCCGGGAATCACGCGCACCGCGCCCGTCTCCACATCCATTAGCGAGATCTTGAACTTGCCGAAGCGCAACACATCGAAGTCGGTATCGGAGCCGCGGTCGCTCGCGAACGCGATGGTGCGCCCGTCGGGTGACCACTGCGGCTGTGTGTCGCCGTGCAAATCGTCATTCAGCTGACGCACCTCGCTGCCGTCAACATTCACCACCCACAAATCGGTGATGCCGCCCGACAGCCCGGAAAAGACGATGCGTCTATCATCGGGGGAGAAGGACGGACTGAGCACCTGGTCCACCGGCGTCGCGATACTGCGCACCACACGCCGGCGTGCCACGTCCATCAGGTACAGCACGTCTTTTCCGGCCTTCTGCCCCGTGAACGCCAGCAACTTGCCGTCATGCGAAAACGACGGCTGCGAATAGATGAATCGCAGCTGCTCAAAATCGGGATTGGTGGTGGACTTGACGAGCCGCGTGATGCGCTCGCCCGTTTCAGCATTCGCGAGATACAGGTCGGGGAACACTTCGCCGCGCAGGAGCGAACCGTACGAAATGAAACTGATCAACTTCCCGTCGGGAGAGAGCGCTGGCGCCACGAAATAGTTGGCAATACCACCGGACCGTCGCTGCGACAACAGCGGCTCGGCGAACTCGCGCGGCCGGTCATACGACGCGACAGTGGGCAAGTAGCGCTGTTTCATCGCCTCGCTCCACTGCGTACTCAGCTCGTCGAGCCCCATCCCCGTCTCGCGCCGGAAGGCGCGATCGATGCCGACACTGGGGATGGCGTTCATGATCTCCGCGATGATGTCATCGCCCCATCGCGCACCTACATACTGCCACACCGACAAACCGTAGCGGTACGGGAAGTACAAATCGGGGCGCTCCGTCATTTGCTGAATCGACGGCAGCGTGCTGTTGATTACGGCGTCTCGTACCCACGTGTTTGTCCACGGGTGATGGGGGCCGATAGAGAAGTATTCGGCCATGCCTTCCATCATCCACAGCGGGGGCTGCACCTGTGCCAAGGCGCCAATGTTCGCGCCCGCGCGCCCACGCGAGAAAATGTCATATTGAAACACGTGGACCATTTCGTGCTGGAACACGTGCTCAAAACTGGCCATGTCGCCGGTGAAGAACTGCGCCATGCGCTGACGCAGGAAGTCGGTGACACCGCCGGTACCTTCGCCGAGATCCCCGAACACGTTGCTCTGCGCGAAATCAGCCGAGCTGCCGTAGAGCAGGATAGGCTTTTTTTCCGCGAACTGATGCCCCATCAAACGGGAAAGCCGCGCGTATGACCGCTCGGCCATACTCGCAGCATGTTGCCCGACCTCTGCAATCTCCGGGTAATAATGCACCAGAAAGTGATCGGTCTCGATGACTTGCCAGCGGAACTTGTCGTACTGCACCTGATTCTGCCCGAAGTACATCTGGGCGTGCGCGGGTGCAATCGGAGCGGCGAGAGCCGCGAGCGCGATGACCGCTCCGAGGCGTGCGGCGTGCTGACATCTGGTCGGCAACATTTAATTCGCCCCCTGAGGAACGGGCTCCAACTTCAGTGGCACCGCGTCGTTCCACAGCCGCTCAAGCTGATAGAACTGGCGCAGGGCAGGATGGAACACATGGACGACACAGTCGACAAAATCCAGCAACGCCCACCGGCCCTGCGTGAGCCCCTCGCTCTGATGCACCGGCATGCCTTCGTGCTTCATCTCTTCCATCACGTGCTGCGCGACGGAACGCACGTGCGTGTCGGAGGTGCCGCTGGCGATCACGAAGAAGTCGGCCATATCGGTGACTCCCCGGAGATC
>JBBRFQ010000010.1:0-42932 GCA_038224035.1 Gemmatimonadales bacterium | reverse complement strand
AGCGCGCTTTGATCGTAGAACGGTGTGATCGTGACGTGCGACGGCAGCGTGGCACGCACCTCCTCAAGCCGCTCGAGCACGCCCGCAATCACCCGACGCGAATCTTCGCCCTTGCGCTTGAGCACCATGCCGGAGACGGTCTCGTGCGTACCATCGCGCGACACCGCGCCGAAGCGCGGCAGCGCACCGATTTCGATCGTTGCGACATCACCGATGCGTATTGACGTGCCGTCCACCGCGCGGATCACGACCGCGCGCAGATCGTCGGCAGCGGCGACACGACCTAGACCGCGCAGCGTCCACCGCTCGCCGTCACGCTCCACGTACGAACCGCCGAACGCGACCGAGTTCATCGCGAGCGCATCGTGGACGTCCCCCGGTGTCAGCGCGTAGGCGGCCAGTGCCGCCGGATCCAGTTGCACCTGCACCTGCTCGATCAAGCCGCCCCACGAGTTTACTTCGCTGACGCCCGGCACACTGCGCAGACGCGGACGAATCACATAGTCGTGCAGCGCCTTGAGCTCGGTGAGCGACAGGGAATCGCTCTCCACCACATACTGATACAGTTCGCCGAGTGGAGTGGAGACCGGACCGAGCATGGGGTCCACGCCGTCGGGCAGGTCCCCCTTGGCGTCGCCGATGCGCTGCGTCACGAGCGTACGCGCATGATACAGATCGGTGCCATCGGCAAACGCAATCGTCACCAGGGACAGGCCAGCCTTCGACGTGGAACGCACCTGTTCGGCACCCGAGACACCCATGAGCACGGATTCGATCGGGTACGTCACCAGTTGTTCAACTTCATCAACCGCGTAGCCACGCGCTTCCGTAATCACCTCGACGCGTACGCCCGTGAGATCCGGAAATGCGTCAAAGGGCAATCGCAGAAATGCGAGGACGCCCGCCACGACCGTCACGGCGACGGCCATGAGCACGAGTACGGGACGGGCCATCGAACCGCCGACCAGTCGCGCCAACAGCGAGAGCGGCACCGCGGTGTCAGGCACGACGTCGTGCGAATCCGGGAGCGACGAGCTACTCACCACCGCCTCCTTCGCGGCGCTTCAGCAACTCGGCGCGCGCAATCGTGGCGCCGCGGGCAATCACGACCCGATTGACGTCGAGCCCCGCGAGGATTTCAGCGTGCGTGGCATCGCGGCGTCCCACGCGCACCGGCACCGCTTCGATATACAATCCTTCGCCGCGCTGTTCCGCCACGATGACCACCGTGTCACCCGCGAGCGACTGCACCGATTGCATGGGCACGACGAGCGCGTCTCCCTCGGCGCGACCACTCAGCTGTGCGGTTGCGAATCGCTCGGCACGTGCGCCGGCCGGCATCGTGGCGATGTTGGCCAGCACGATCGTCGTTCGTGTGGCACCCTCAATCATCGGCGCCACCCGCGAAACGACCGCGCGACCGGTCGCGGAGCCAACCGATTCACCGACCAGCGTGAAGCTCACGGAACTGCCCGCGGCGACGCCTGCTACCTGGCGGTCGGTCAGCCGCAACTCGAGCAGCAACGCATTCGGATCGGCGACAGCAACGAGTGGGTCACCGGGCAGCACCACGGTGCCTGCCGTCGCCTCCCGCGAAACGATGACCCCCGAGATCGGTGCGCGGATCAGCACTTCGTGCGGATCCAGATTCGCTGGCAATGGTCCCTCGCCCAACAGGTGTTCAATCAAGCCGCGAGCGCGCACGGCTTCGGCCTCGACTTCCTCCAGGCGCCCTCGGGCCGCGGTCGCGACGACCGTCGCACGGTCGAGATCCGCCTGCCCCATCGCACGCGCCGCGAGCAGTCGCTGCGCGCGAGCAAGGTTCACCTCGGCCACATCGCGCTCCGCCTGCGCCGTACGCAGCTGCGACTCGGCGCGCACAAGCCCACTGCGCGCGTCCATGATTTCGTGACTGTGAATTGCGACGAGAATGTCTCCCGCGCGCACCGCATCACCGACGCGCACCAGAACACGCGTGACGCGCCCTTCCGTGATCGAGCCGAGCGTCTGATGTCGCGATGGATCGAGAATGATGCGCGCCGGCGCGACAGTGCTCGACGCCCAGAGCATCATGCGGGCCGTGTCAAGCGTGAAGCCTCCGATCGCGACCGCCGCAGCACCAAGCAGCGCGGTATCCGGCGCCGGCGCAATCGCCACCTCCTCCACTGGCGCGGCGCCTTCTCCGCACGCCATCAGCGCCAGCAACAGCGCGCACGTGAGCAGACGGCCACCGCGATGATCGACGCGACGACCGTCGGTCAGGCCGGACCGACGCAGGGCGGGAGCGCTCCCGGGGATTGAGCGAATCATGGGTTACTCCCGGGCATGAGCGATGCCCCGATTGCACGCGCCAACATGAAGCGCGCCAGGTGAAGGTCGGCCTGATATTGTTGCGAAGTACGACGCGCGTCGGCGGCGGCACGCTGCGCATCGAGCAGTTCGAGCAGTGACATGTGTCCTTCGGCATAGGCGACGCGAGCACTCGCGGCAATCTGCTCGCCGAGTTGTGGCGTGTCCGTCAAGCGGTCACGAATCCGCTGCAGCCGACGCCACTGATCTGCAGCGGCGACCACTTCGGCGTTGATTTGCAGTTGCATTTCCCGCGACGCGGCCTCGACATCACGCAGCACACTGACACTGCGAGCGCGCGCGCCGGCATTCTGATGGAACAGCGGCAGCGGCACCGCGAGGCCAACCTGTCCACTCATGAAGCCGCTTGTCTTCTTCGTACCGCCCTGGAGTTGCCAGTCTCCGAGCACGCCCGCAGTCTCGACGCGGCGGCGCAGCGTCGCCTCTTCGCGCGCCCGATCCACGGCGCGTAACTCGGTGCGATGCTGCTGCGCGGCGGCCAGCAACACCGCATCGGGCACCGCCGTATCGGCGAGCATCTCGTCCACGAGCGGTACGATGGCCGCATCGAGCAAGCGCGGCAGCGGCGGCAATTGCGCCGCGGGCACGCCGAGCATGGACGCCAGCGCAAGTTCATCATGCGTGGCTTTCGCTTCCGCCAGCGCCGTTTCATGTGACAGCCGATTGGCCTCGACGCGCGTTCTGAAGGCCACCGCATCAGCGACGACCCCTTCGCGCGCGCGCTGCGATTCGATGCCAGCGATGGCTTCCACCGCGACAGAGTGTAGCTGTGCAGTCTCACCCAGCGCGGCCGACAACACCGCGCGCAGCCAGACGCGCGCGATCTCCAGTTGCACATTACTTCGCGCCGCGTTGCGCTCGAACTCAAGGCGCTCTAGACCGCGTGTCGTCGCGCGTGCAAGCGTGATCCGACGGCCGGTCACGTCAAGTGGCACGTAGGCGGTGACAAACTCATCGGGGAGCAGTGGCGCGCCGAGATTCTCACGCCGGTACTCGAGTGTGGGATTCGGCCATTGGCCCAGCGTTCGCAACTCGCCCAGCGAGATGCCGGCTCGCGCATCAACGCGCTGCAGCGCCGGCGAGTTGTTGTCCGCAAGACGGAGGGCGGCGGCGAGGTCGAGTGTGCCGTTGGGCGGTGCCGTCGCAGGCGCGGCGACGCTTTGCGAGACCGCGACGGCCGGGGCAACGCCAATGAGCGCGACCAGTGCCCATGCCACCGTGATTGGGTGGGAATGCTTCGGAGCGGGTTTCATGCGGGCAAGCTACGGCGCGCACATGAACGTACCGTGAACTGCCTGGCGCATCACGATCGCGGCACAGCGCGCATCCGACGCTCAAGTCCTGACGTGCCCGAGCCGAATACCTAAAGCAGAGCCGGTGGACTGGCTCTTCCCACCTCCGCGCCGCCGACCGACTGGACCGCCACGGTCCTCCACACCAGCATACCATGCGCCCAAACACCGCTACCGTGCCCGCCTCGCCGCTCAGCTGCCTGCTGCAGGCCTATGATCAGGCCATCAGCGCCTGCCAGTCCCGCAGTGCCGCTCGCGCCTATCGCACGATTCTTGTGCTGCGCGAAGCGCATCCGTGCGACTCACCGAGTGCGGCCGGTATTGACGCGCTCTATGGAAGGTGCGAACGCGCCGTGCTCGGCGGTGACTTCCTCGGCGCCGCACGGACACTGCAGCAGCTTCGCACGGCGTGGGAAGCGGCAGATCGCATCACGAGCGTGCCGACGCTTCCGGCACCGGCGGTTGCACGCACGGTGCCGTGGGAGCCGCTGCGGCCGGACGCGACGACGCCGACGCGGTAATCCGCGCGCGCACATCGACGGCGCGCGGCCACGTGGCGATCAACACGGCGCCTGCGGCTCCGTCGTCTCGGCCGCGCGCCTGAATAATGCCGCCGTGCTGCTCCACAATCCAGCGGGCCAACGATAACCCAAGCCCGCTGCCATCGGCCCGATGCGCACGCGCTTCTGCGGTGCGGTGGAATCGCTGAAACACGGCCTCGCGCTCGTGCGCCGCGATACCGACACCTTCGTCTTGCACGCGGAGTTGCACGGCGTCATCAAGCGCGCGCAGGTGAATCGTCACGCGCCCGCCCGGCTGGCTGTAGTAAATGGCATTGTCGAGCAACAGACCAAGCAACCGACGAACCAATGCGTCATCAAAGCGCGCGCGCACCTCGTCGAATGTGCCGAGCAGGATCGTCACGTTGGCCGCCGACGCCGTCTCACGCCACCGGGGAAGTTCGTCGGTGATCACATCGTCGAGAAATCCCTCGCGCATGTTCGTGGCCGTGGCGCCGGAATCGGCGCGGGCCAACGCCAGCAAGCCACCCACCGACTCCGAGGTTGTGCGCAGTTCCCGTTCGAGTCCGATGAGTGTTTCGTTCGCGTGACGGCGAACGTGCGCATCGTGCAATGATGACAGCGCCAGTCGCCCGAGTTCGGCGCGTGAGCGCAAACGGGCGATCGGCGTGCGCAGTTCGTGCGCCGCATCCGCGAGGAACCGACGCTGTTGTTCGAGCGCTTCGTCGCGACGATCCAGCACGGTGTTAAAGCTGGCACCGAAACGTCCGAGTTCATCGTTGGGGTCGATCAATGTGAGTCGGGCTCCCGTGCTCGGATCAAGCGTGCTGGCCTGCCCCGCCATCCGACCGATCGGGCGCAGGGCACGGCCGGCCAACCACCAGCCGAGCAGCGCCGCCAGGCACACGACGATGGGCACGCCGGCGAGCAGCCACAGGTCAAGGCGTCGGGCGGCAGCATCGAGCGTGGCTGCGCTGGCGTGCACCTCGATCGTCCAGCCGGGTGCCAGTTCCGGATCAAGCGGCGCGGAAACATCACGTACCGGCGCCCTCAGCGCGGGATATACGTGTGCCCGAGGCGCGCCCGGGACCACGAACAGTTGCCCATCAGGCCGATGGACATCGATGACACGGTCCTCGAACACCAACTCGCCCGCGATGTGCGCCAACGTGCTTTCGACGGTGCGAAACTCCGCGATTTCCACGCGAAAAAACGTGCGGAACAGCGCAACGGACGATTCCACGGATTCGACATGCGCAAGTTCGAGTGTCCGGTTGACCGCAAAGCGCACGGCCGCAGCCGCCGCGAGCAGCACGCAGCAGAGCGAGCCGGCATACCAGGCAATGAGACGCGTGCGCAGTCGGGGACGCGCGGCAACCGGCGACATCAGTGTGCCCGCGTCCCGTGGCGTGCGACCGCGCTGTCACCGAGGCGGTAGCCAGCGCCGCGAACCGTTTCGAGCAGCGGCCGGTCGGATTGCTGGTCAATCTTGCGACGCAATCGTGCAATGTACACGTCGATCACGTTGCTCGACGGATCAAAGTTGTCGTCCCAGGCGTGCTGACTGAGCCGCTCGCGTGTGATAACGTGCCCTGCGCCGCGCATGAGTACCTCCAGCACCGCAAACTCTTTCGTGGTGAGGCTGATTTCGCGTGACCCACGTTTCGCCACGCGCGTGGAAGGGTCGAGCGTGAGATCATCAACGGTGAGCTGCGCGGGATGCGCGTCGGCCGGACGCCGCAGGAGTGCACGGAGTCGCGCGACCAGCTCGCCGAGCGCGTACGGCTTCACGATGTAGTCATCGGCACCGCCATCAAGTCCGGCGATGCGATCCTCCACGGCATCGCGGGCAGTCGCCATGAGGACACGCGCAGCAACGCCGGACGCGCGCAGCGCACGGCAGACCGCGAAACCATTGGTGTCCGGCAGTTGCACGTCGAGCACAATTGCATCGAAGGGGCTGACGGCAGCCTGTTCAAGCGCCATCTTCCCCGTGGCGACCGCGTCCACGGCAAAACCGCTGGCCCGCAGGTACGCGGTCACGGACTCCCGCAGGTCCGCGTCGTCTTCCACGAACAGGATTCGCATCTGGGCAATCTACGCGTTTTCCCCCGCCTCGCATGACGTCCGGATCCACGCCACGAATCGCCCTCGTGCTCGGCGGTGGCGCACTCAAGGGGTTCGCCCACATCGGCGCACTGCGCGCGCTCGCGGAACGCGGGATCACGCCCGCGGTGTACGCCGGCTCCAGCATCGGCGCACTGGTGGCCGCGGCGGCCGCCGGCGGCATGGACCTTGACGCGATGGCCGAGCGCGCCGTGTCGATGCGCCGCAAGGATCTGTTTCGCATCAATCACATGGGGATGTTGCTCGACCGCATGCAATCGCGGTCGATCTATATGGAGGCACCGCTTCGCGCGCTGTGCGATCATGTCGTGCCGGAAGGCACTTTTACGGAGCTTCGCACGCCGCTGCTGGTTACGGCGGTCGACATTGAACGGGGCATCGAAGTGGTATGGGGTACGCCCGGGCTGCGTGATGTGTCGGTGCGCGACGCCGTGTACGCCTCGTGCGCGCTTCCCGGATTTTTCCCGCCCGGGCTGGTCGGCGGCCGCCCCTGCATCGACGGCGGCACCACCGATAACCTGCCGGTTGGCATTGCGTCGATGGGCGTGGACGCGGTCATCGCGGTGGACGTTGGCATTGCCGATATGCCGTCGGCGGAAGGGATCGCACTGCAGGGCTTCGCGTCAGTGTACATGCGCGCCGCCACGATCATGATGCACACGCTGCAGTCGCGCGTGCTCGAACGGTGGCAGGGACCACCGATGCTGCTGGTGCGCCCGCGCGTGTCGCACATTTCATGGTTCGCCTTTCACCACACCGCCGAGCTGCTGCGCGCGGGATACGACGCCATGCGCGAGGCGCTCGACGACCTCGACGAACTGCTCGGCGCCCGCGGCGGCGTGTTCCCCCGCCGCCGAATCACCCTGAGTGTCGATGACGCAGCATGCATTGGTTGTGGTCTCTGCGTGGCACAGGCGCCCCATCTCATGGCGCTCGGGCGGAACGGAAAGGCTTTCCCCACGACACCACTCCTCGAGTGGAGTCCCGCCGATGGTGCCTTCGTGCGGCAGTGTCCGGTCAGCGCCATTCACGTGACCGACCGGGATGGCACGCCCACGCCCAGCTCCGCGCTGGCCACCGTCGGCGCCTCGATCGAGCCGCACCGATAGCCGGACCTCGCGCGTCGTGGCACATTACAGATAGCCTCGTCGCGACCGCGGGTTTTCCCGGCCTGGGCGGCGAGTGGCTCCACTCCGGACGCCGCGACGGACACCCGAAGGGTGCCTCGCGCCGTACTCCTGTGCACCCATGACACATCCAAACTCGTTCGGCAGCCGCGCCTCACTCACCGTGGGCTCGCGAACCTACACGTACTTCCGACTCGGCGCGCTTGACTCGGTTGACGGCAATCGCGTCGCCTCCCTTCCTTTCTCGCTCAAGATTCTGCTCGAGAATCTCCTGCGCGGTGAAGACGGCGCGTTTGTTCACCGCGCCGACATCGAAGCGCTGGCACGCTGGGACGTGACCCGTCCGGTAGACAAGGAAATCGCGTTCCGCACCGCTCGCGTACTGCTGCAGGATTTTACCGGCGTGCCCTGCGTCGTTGATCTCGCGGCCATGCGTGATGCCATCGTGAAGCTCGGCGGCGATCCGTCGCGCATCAATCCGCTGCAGCCTGTTGACCTCGTCATCGATCATTCGGTGCAGGTCGATGAATACGGCACCGCCGATTCGGCGCTGATCAACGTGGAGAAGGAGTTCGAGCGCAATACGGAACGCTACGAGTTCCTCAAATGGGGACAGCAGGCGCTCGATAACTTCCGCGTGGTGCCGCCGGGCACGGGCATCTGTCATCAGGTGAATCTTGAATACCTGGCGCACGTGGTGTTCTCGATGCCACAGGACGGCGAGACGCTCGCGTACTGCGACTCACTCGTTGGCACCGATTCGCACACGACCATGATCAACGGACTCGGCGTACTGGGTTGGGGCGTTGGCGGTATCGAAGCAGAAGCCGCGATGCTGGGTCAGCCGGTGTCGATGCTGGTGCCGGAAGTCGTTGGCTTTCGCTTGCACGGCAAGCTGCCGGCCGGCTCCACCGCCACGGATCTTGTGCTCACGTGCGTGGAGATGCTGCGCCAGAAGAAAGTGGTCGGTAAGTTCGTGGAGTTCTATGGACCCGGCATTTCCTCGCTGTCGCTCGCCGATCGTGCGACGATCGCGAACATGGCGCCGGAATACGGCGCGACGATGGGCTTCTTTCCTGTCGACGCGGAAACGCTCAAGTATCTGCGCCTCACGGGCCGGAGCGATGAACAGGTCGCACTCGTCGAGGCATACTGCAAGGCCCAGGGACTCTTCCGCACCGATGACCAGCCGGATCCGCTCTTCACCGACACGCTCGGGCTGGATCTGAGTACGGTGGAGCCGAGCATGGCTGGCCCCAAGCGTCCACAGGACCGTGTGCCGTTGTCGGCGTCCAAGCGCATGTTCCGCGAAGCACTCGCGCAGCAACTCGCGTCGCAGCTCACACCGGCCATTGCCGCCACCAAAACCGAACCGGGCGCACCGGGCGCCGAAATGGTGGCCGAAGGTGCGCCGGTGGAACCGGTCGATCCGGGCATTGCCTGCAGCTACCGCGACGAGCACTTCACGCTCACCCACGGACACGTAGTGATTGCGGCGATTACCTCGTGCACGAACACCTCGAATCCGAGCGTCATGCTGGCGGCCGGACTGCTCGCACAGAAGGCCGTCGCGCTTGGACTGAAGACACGCCCGTGGGTAAAGACGTCGCTCGCGCCTGGGTCCAAAGTCGTCACGGAGTACTTCAACAAGGCCGGCGTCACACCGGCGCTCGACGCCCTCGGATTCAATACGGTGGGCTACGGATGCACCACCTGCATCGGCAACTCGGGCCCCCTCCCGGAGCCGATTACAGAGGCGATTGAGCAAGGCAGGCTGAACGTGGCCGCGGTGCTCTCCGGCAATCGCAACTTCGAAGGGCGCGTCAATCCGCTCACGAGGTTCAACTATCTCGCCTCACCGCCACTCGTGGTGGCGTATGCACTCGCGGGACGCATGGACATCGACCTCGCGACCGAACCGCTGGGCGTGGGCACAAAGGGCCCGGTGTTCCTGCGCGATATCTGGCCTAGCGCGCAGGAGGTGCAGGACACGATTCTCTCGAGCGTCAAACGCGAACAGTTCACGGAACAGTACGCGAACGTGTTCGACGGCGATGCGAACTGGCAACAGATCAACGCGCCCGGCAGCGATCGCTACACGTGGAGCGACACGTCCACGTATGTGCAGCACCCGCCGTACTTCGAAGGCATCACCATGACACCGCCTGGTGTGCAGCCGATTGCCGAGGCACGCGTGATCGGGATGTACGGAGACTCGATCACCACGGATCACATCTCACCGGCTGGCGCGATCGCCGGTGCGTCGCCCGCCGGCCTCTGGTTACAGTCGCAGGGTGTAGAGCGCGCCGACTTCAACTCGTATGGGTCACGTCGCGGCAATCATGAAGTGATGATGCGAGGCACGCTCGCCAACATCCGTCTCAAGAACGAGCTTTCACCAGGCAAGGAAGGGTGGTGGACGGCGACGGCACCGGGCGCCGACGCGGTGGCTCTCTACGACGCGGCGACCGCGTGGCAACAGGCCGGCACGCCGCTGATCATCATTGCCGGCAAAGAGTACGGCACCGGCTCGTCGCGGGACTGGGCGGCCAAGGGTGTGGCGCTGCTGGGCGTACGCGCGGTGATCGCGGAGTCGTTCGAGCGCATTCATCGCTCGAACCTTGTTGGCATGGGTGTGCTGCCGCTCGAGTTTGTCGACGGCCAGTCGCGCCATTCGGTGGGCCTCACGGGATTTGAGTCGTTCACCATCGCGGGGCTGGATGACTCGCTGATGCACCGCGCCACGCTCACCGTGCACGCGACGCGTGTGGATGGATCAATCGCGAGTTTTCCCGTGCGCTGTCGAATCGACACGCCAGAGGAGTTGCAGTACTACAAACACGGTGGCATCCTGCACTACGTGTTGCGCCAGTTGGCATCATCCCGGGCGTGAGCGATCACGCTCCGATTCGACTGCTGGTGAATCCGGCGGCGGGGCGTGGTCGCGCGCTTCGTCGTCTGGACTCGGCCCGGCACGCGCTCGCGCGTGCCGGGCCGTTTGATATGGTCACCACCGAACACGCCGGCGATGAATCACGACTGGCAATCGAGGCCGCGCGGGACGGCGTGCGCACCCTTGTCGTGCTCGGTGGTGACGGCACGATATCACGCGTGGCCGCCGCACTGGTTGAGGCGCAGGCCGAGACGGCGCTCGCGATCTTCGGCGCAGGCACCGGCAATGATCTGGCCAAAACGCTCGGCGCGCCAGTGTTTGATTTTGACGCCATGACGGCGCGCGTCTATCACAAAGACCCACGCGTGATCGATGTCGGCGTCGCCGATGAGCGTATCTTCGTGAATGCCGTCGGCGTGGGGTTTGACGTGGCCGTGCTTGAACGCACCTCCCGCGCCCGCTGGCTGCGTGGCGATGCGCTGTATGGCGTCACGGCGCTCGGTCAGCTATTCCAGTTTGCCGGCGTTGACGCGCGTATCGAGGCAGGCGTCGACGTGCCAGCGAATCGCGGCCAGACATCATCCATGCACGTGCCCGGCGCATTAGCGGGCGTGCAGCGGCGCTGGCTGACAATTGTCGTCGCCAACGGCCAATGGTTTGGCGGGGCCTTCCGAATCGCACCCGACGCGTCGGTATCGGACGGACGGCTGGACCTGGTCGCCATTGGCGACGCGTCGCCATTGCGCCGCGCGCAATTATTCGGGGGCGCACCCTGGGGAAAGCATGTACGCGCTGCAGAAGTGGTGTATGCGCAGCACCCGCGCGTACTGCTGCACTTCAACGCGCCACCTCGCTTTCAGGCCGACGGAGAACTGTATCAGGCGCGCAGCAACACGCTCGAGATTTCGATCCTGCCGAAGGCGTTGCGTGTGATCGCCTAAGAAGACCTCAGCCTGACCATATCTGCCACAACAGCCCCGCCAGCAAAATTCATGCTGGCGGGGCTGTTTCTTGAACGGACAGCGGGGCGTTTAGCGGCCGCGGCTCAGTCCCACCAGAAAACGCGTGTGGTTGAACAGATTGATTCCCTGCAGCTCAACGTTGAGCAGCAGCGGAGACTCTGTGTCACCACGCAGTACGAAGGCCGAGCCAATCGCCGTGTTGATGCCGAGTACGCTCGGCGAGAAGATTCCGCCGCCGACGGTCGCATACGGACGGAAGTTGCTGTTCCCGCCAATCGCGCCGAACTTATACTGCACGTTCGCCATGGCGAGCACGGAGAGCGGGCCGCTGCCAATACCGACGGCAAGCTCGGGCACGAAGTTGAAGCCACTGTTCGGGCTGATCGGCCCAAGGTCGGCACGCACGCCGCCAATCACCTGTGCGTCGCCGTCGTTGATGCCGAGCCCAAGATACGGCTGGAGGTCACTCCGACGCGTCCGACCAAAACGCTGAAACAGCGGCACGTTGGCGCGACTGGTATCGACTACGATGTTCGATGGCGGCGTGATCATGGTGACCGTCGGCGGCGCAGCTGCCCGCTGCGGCTGCATGGCATCGATGCGTGCGGTCAGGCGACGCTCGATTTCCAGCAGACGCTCCGCGAGATCGTCCGAGGGCCGTGTGACGATAACGGAATCGCGGCGCGACGTCATCGAATCCGAACCGGCGCGAGGCGGCATGCCATAGCGCAGGATGATCTCGCCCTGTGCGGGCACAGGAATCGTGATCCACTGCCCGTCACCACGGGCGCCGGGCGACCGCATCATGATGATGCTGGAATCACGGAACATGCGAACGCTGTCGCGCGTCATGCGCATCTCGCGCGTCTCCATCCGCTCACGCTCTAGCATGCGCTCACGTTCCGTCATGCCTTCGCGATCGAGACGACGCTCACGCTCCGTCATGCCTTCGCGGTCGAGGCGACGCTCGCGATCAGCGACCCGGTCGCGCTCGTCGCGCAGCGCGCGCAACTCACGGTCTCGGTCACGCTCGCGATCCGCCATCGACGGCGCAGAGTTACCGCCGAAGCTGATGGTCAGACCCGCCGTCAGCATGGTGTTATGCGTGAGATCGCCAGTGCTCGACAGGTTATCGAGGTCGTCATCGACGGTCATGATATAATCGCGGATCGCGCCGTTGACGCGAAGGCGATCTGTCAGGCGGAAGCTACCACCGCCACCGAGAATAAATGCCGTCTTGTCCTGACGCGAAACGCCGAGAGAGTCCCGAAACTTGTCACCGTAGTCGAGCTGACCCGCGCCAACAATGAGATACGGCGACAGACCGGGGCCGGTGTTCAGGTTGAACTGGGCCTCGCCGCCGTAGCCAGAGACATCCACCGTGCCATCGCGGTCATCGTTCAGCCCGCGCCAGTAGAAACCACGGATACCGAATACGGGCGAAAAATCGATTCCCGCCCGGACGCCGGCCAACTCCTGATCCGGCAAGTTGTTCTCGCTCGCGTACCGCAGCACACCAACAAATGGTTCGATGGGCGCCGTGGAGCCACGCAGCCCGCCGTCGCTATCCTCGATGTCACGGGAGGTGCTGAGCGGCACAGTGACCGACGCGCCATACACCAGGTTGCGGAACGTGGGCAGCGAACCGGTGACTGTACTGTCCACCGCGAAGAGCGAGCGCGGATTCATTCGGAACCCCATCTGCTCCGCAAACACTTCAGCATTCAGTCCGGCAATGCCAAAGCGAAATCCGCCACCAGCGCTGACGGTGATGCGATCCTGTCGTACCGCCGAGTCCGGCTTGAGACGCAACACGCCGGCGCCGGCGCGCACGAACGGCGTGATTGCATTGTCGCCGAGATTGAACTGTACGTTCGTGCCGTAATGCCGCATGTCGAGTCCGCGCCCGGCGGCAGCGGGACCAAAGATGCTCGCGGCCCGAGCGCTGTCTATGCCGTAACCATCACGTGTGAAATAGAACGGCTGCAGCTCGACATACCTGCCGAAACGAAGCGCCAGCCGGCCACCGTAGAGGTCGGCGTCCTTGAAGGCAAGATCATTGTCCCACTGTACGCGCTGAATCGTTGGCACGAGCGAAACACCGACGGATTGTGCCTGCCCTGCTGTTGCGAGTCCCGCGGAGAGCAACACAGTTGCTGCAGCACCGGCGGCGACCTGCGCACGGAGTAACTCACGAAGTATTGACATAAGCATAGTGTGTCATGAGGATGCGGAGCGAACCCACGCGAATACGTCGAGCATACAGTGATACACAAAACAGCTGATCTCGTGCCAACCGTTTACGTGATATTCGCACAGCTATCGCTTGATTTTCATGATTATTTACGGCGCGTCATCGCATGTACCTCTCATTGAATACGGCGGACTCACTCTCGCGCAGTACGAGCGCGCACGGCCTGTGCTCACGAGCAAGAACGCTTGCTCAGTTTGTCGCCTCGCGTCGCGCACGCGGCTCCGGCGCGGACGCTCAGACGAGCGGCGTGAGTTTACCCAGAATCGTGGGAAAAAACTCTGTGACCGTTGGATGCACCGGAAGCGCGTCACGCAGCACCTGATACGGGGCGTCCGCCGCGATCATCGCGCCGATCGTCTGCACAATCTCATCCGCGCCGATACCAAGCAGCGAAGCTCCCACAAAGCGCTCGCTGTCGGCGTCCACGAGCACGCGCATCACACCGATGGTCTCGCCTTCCTCTTTGGCGCGGCTCACAAACTGCATCTCGTGCGACGCGGTCAGGAAGCGACGGCCCTGCGTCATCAGCGCTCGCGCGTCGCGCTCGCTGAGTCCAACCCGGCCGAGGGGCGGATCGGTAAACATCGCGTAAGTGGAGATCCGTCCCTCGGCGGTGCGTGCACCGCCGACATGATTGGCCAGCACAATCTCGTGATCCTGATAGCTCGTGTGCGTGAACGCGCCGCGCTTGTTCACGTCGCCGAGCGCCCAGATGCCGGGGACGGACGTCTCGAGGCGGCCGCTGACGGGGATGAAGCCGCGCTCATCCACCGCCACGCCAACGGTATTGAGCCCGAGCCGCTCCGTGTTTGGCAAGCGCCCGGTCGCCACAAGCAGGTGTGACGCGCGCAACTCCCGGCGCACCTTGGTCGACGTCTGCTGCACGGTCGCGACGAGTGCGTCTGCGGCGGGCGCGGATGCATCGGCGGCCACACGTATCACCGACGATTGTGTATGCAGCGCAATCCCTTCCGCGCGCAGCATCTCGCTGATGCGCGACGAAATGTCCGCATCCTCCCGCGACGCAATCGCCGCGCCGCTTTCGATGATGGACACGGAACTTCCGAGGCGACGAAAAATCTGTCCGAGCTCAAGTCCGATGTAACTGCCACCAAGAATCAGCAGGTGGGACGGCGCCTCGCGCAGCGCCATCACGTTTTCGTTCGTCAGCACCGGCACGTCTGAGAGCCCGTCAATGGGCGGAAGGAGCGGCCGTGTCCCGGTGTTCACATACACGCGCGACGCGTGTGCCGTTGTCGCATCACCACGCACGACGAACCGATCGCCGTCCCGACCCGCGAACGCACCCCATTCGCGCACCAGCGTGACGCCGCGCGCTCCACCGAGCCAGCGCGTGAGTCCGTTGCGAGACGCCTCCACGACGGCCGCCGTCCTCTCCATGGCGGCAGCGAAGTCCACACGCACGTCGCCAACATGCACACCGAACTCGAGCGCGCGTCGCGCCATGTGCGCGACGCGCGCGCTCTTGCGCAGCGTCTTGGTTGGCGTGCAGCCCACGTTCACACAGCTGCCGCCAAGCGCGCCGCCTTCGAACACCGCAACCGTTTCGCCTCGTGCCGCCAGAGCGACAGCGAGCGGCACCGCCGCCTGTCCGGTGCCGATGATCACCGCGTCGACCACCAGCGTCGACGGCGGATCCGCAACGAGCGGCGGCGCGCCGGCCTGACTCACACGGAGACCTGTACACCCTTCCAGAAGGCAACACGGCCCGATACCTGCTCCGCACCGGACTTCGGCGCTGGGTAATACCACACCGCATCACGATTCTCGGCGCCGTTTACCTGGAGGCTGTAGTACGAGGCTGTTCCCTTCCACGGGCACGAGGTGTGATGGGCACTCTCAACCACATACTCGCGACGAAGCGACGCCTCGGGGAAGTAATGATTTCCTTCGACGATGACTGTCTCGTCGCTCTCGGCGATCACGACGCCGTTCCATATTGCCTTCATTTCAGGATCCGGGAGAGAGGAAAGCCGAAGGGAAACAGCGGATCCCCTCGGCGACGTAGCGTAGACACCGCGGGAGTACCCTCAGCACGGGCGTAACCACGCTTCGAAGAACCACTCGCGCGTGTCGGTATACAGCGTGTCGATGCAGAACCCGCTGCCCTCGACCAGCGTGCGCAGCCGCTGCTCGTCGTATTTGTAGGAGCATTCGGTGTGAATGGTCTCGCCGGCGTCGAAGTGCACGATGGTATCGGCCACTCGTACCTGCTGCGAAACACGCGATTCCAGATGCATTTCGATACGGCTCGCCTCGTCATTGAAGAACGCGACATGGCGGAAACGCGACACATCGAAGGTCGCGCCCAACGCCTGGTTGAGATGCGCGAGCATGTTCAGATTGAAGGCAGCCGTCACGCCCGCACGGTCGTTGTAGGCGTCGTGGAGCACCCGAGCATCCTTCCGCCGGTCCACACCGAGAATGAGGCCGCCTTTCGCACCGACCGTATGCCGGATCCGGTGCAAGAACGCGGCGGCCTCCGTGGGGTGAAAGTTGCCGATGGTGGAGCCGGGAAAGAACGCAATGCGCCGTGCGTCCGCCGGTAACACCGGTAACTCAAACGGCAATGTGTAGTCCGCGCACACGGGCGTGATCCGCAAGCCGGGATATTGTTCGGTCCGCTCGCGCGCTACCGCGACTAGCTGCTCACGCGACACATCTACCGGGATGTATGCGGCCGGCGATCGCAGCGCATCGAGCAGATAGCGCACCTTCACACCAGCGCCGCTGCCGTACTCGATCAGCGCGACTCGCTCCCCCGCGTGCCGCGCCAGGTCAGCCGCATCTCGCGATAAGATGCCGATCTCCGTTCGTGTGGGATAATACTCCGGCTGCTCGCAGATCTCCTCGAAGAGCTTCGCGCCGACCGTATCGTAGAACAGCGCTGGTGGAAGTGTCTTGACCTCGTCGGTGAGCCCGCGAATTGCCGCGGCGGTCAAAGACGCGGAGAGCGTGGATCGTTGGGGGTCGCCGCGCTTCGCCGAGATGCGCGCTGGGGCGCCGTTCATGCGTCGGCCGCCAGACGGATGCCGGAAAACTGCCAGCGCGCGTCACTCGGGAAAAAGTTTCGATACGTGTGGCGGGCGTGCGAGCGCGGGGTGGCGCATGAGGCACCGCGCAACACCCACTGATCACACATGAACTTGCCATTGTACTCGCCGATAGCACCGGCTGACGGACGGAAACCGGGGTAGGCAACGTACGGGCTCTGCGTCCACTGCCAGGTATCGCCGAACAGCTGTTGCATCCCACCGCGCGAGTCGGCCGAGGGATGCATGCCGCCATGCTCAACAAAACGACCGTCGAGCGGGTGCGCCCGGGCTGCGATCTCCCACTCCGATTCCGTCGGCAACCGAAAGCCGGCCCAGCGTGCAAATGCGTCCGCTTCGAAATAGCTGACATGCGTGACCGGCGCCGTGCTGACAACCGGCGCGTTGCCACTGAGCGTGAACTCGTGCCACGCACCATCATGCTGCTCCCAATACAGCGGTGCACGCCAGCCCGCCTGTTGCACAGTGCTCCACCCCGCGCTCAGCCACAGCGCTGGCTGGCGATAACCTCCATCGGCAATAAATTGCGCATACTCAGCATTCGTGACGAGGCGCGTGGCCATTTGTGTGGGCTGGACGTACGTGCGATGACGTGGGCTCTCATTGTCGAAGGCAAAGTCGTCGCTCGCATGCCCGGTTTCATGGACACCTTCGCTGACGCCCACCCACTCCTGCGCCACCGGTGCGGGCGACTCAACCGGTGCACCGCGGTACGCGGGCCGCAGCGGATTGGTCCAGAACACATGTTTGATGTCGGTCACGAGGAGTTCCTGATGCTGTTGCTCATGATGCAGACCGAGCTCAATCACGCGCCACGCGGGATGCGCGGGATCATCAGCGATGGTGACGCAGAGTGAAAGCAACGCCTCGTCGACATACGCGCGATACGCAAAAACCTCCGCCACGGTGGGTCGTGTCACCAATCCGCGCTGCGCCCGGCAGTGGCGCTCGCCCGCCTGCACGTAATACGAGTTGAAGAGAAACGCGTATCGCGGATGGCGTGCAACATACGAGGGCATGAATGGCGCCAGCACAAAGGTCTCGAAAAACCAGCTGGTGTGCGCCAGATGCCACTTCGTGGGGCTCACATCCTCCATACTCGACACCACATAGTCTTCCGTCTCGAGAGGCGCGCACAGCGCGACAGTCGCGTCGCGGACCCCTCGATACCGTTCAGCCAGCGAGAGCAACGCGAGAGTGGATGGGGCAGCGATCAGAGCGGTCGTCATGGGCGCATCAAGACGTAGGCGAAAAGGTTATAGAATAGATGTATCGTGTAAGTGCCGCGTAGGTTCCACCCAATCGCACCTCCGGTTGTTCACCTGAAGCCCGCATCACGTGTCCGCTGCTCTTGAGGCCACTCAGCTCGCACACTCGTTCGGGGCCGTTCGAGCGCTCGACGGCGTCAGCCTTCAGGTTCGTCGTGGCGACGCGCTCGCCATTGTCGGGGAGAGCGGGTCGGGCAAGACCACCTTGCTCCGCTGCTTCAATCGACTCGTGGAGCCGCAGCACGGGAGCGTCAGTGTACAAGGAACCGACGTGCGATCGCTCGACGCGGTCGCGCTTCGACGACGCGTCGGCTATGTGCCGCAGACGGGCGGATTGCTCCCGCACTGGACGGTGCAGCGTAACGTCGCGCTGGTGCCGACGCTGGTGCATCACCCGGCACCGGCTGAGGCCGCCGCCAGAGCGCTTGAGCTTGTCGGCTTGTCGATCAGGGAGTTCGGCGCGCGATTCCCCCATGAGCTCTCCGGCGGCCAACGACAACGCGTGGCACTGGCACGGGCCCTCGCGGCGCAGCAGGAGATTGTCTTGCTCGACGAACCGTTTGGAGCGCTCGATGCGATTTCGCGCAGCGCACTGCATGAGGTGTTCTCCCGCGTACGGGGGGAGCTCGGTTTCACCGCCATCCTGGTCACGCACGATCTCGCGGAGTCGGCCAGGCTCGCCGAATCCATCGCCGTGATGCGCGCTGGACGGATCGAGCAGGTCGGACCGATAGATGAACTGCAGCGCCGTCCCGCGACGGAGTACGTCGCATCGCTGATCGCACAAGCGGTGCGTTCGGCATCCGCGATCGTCGTCAGCAGATGACCTACCACGCTGATCGACCGCAGCCACGACGCCGAGTGTCCGCTCGTCGGACCATTCGGCTCGGCGCGCTCGCTTCGCTGGCCGCGGGGCTGCTCATCGGCGGCGCTGGCCGGACCTACGCGGCCTTCGCACAAGCGCCGATCAGGGTGGACAGTGCATACGCTGCGCCGCCGCGTTCAGCAACGGCCCCAGTGGTTGTCGCATCCAAGCCGTTCGGTGAGTCGTATCTGCTCGCAGAGATGTTCGCGCAGCTGCTGGAGTCGCAGGGCATCATGGTGCAGCGTCGCCCCGGCCTTGGCTCAACCGAAGTCGCCTTTCAGGCGCTGCGCACCGACGCCATTGATGTATATCCCGAATACACGGGCACCGGATTGATCGCCGTACTTCGCGACTCGGCGACCGCGGCGATGCGTGAAGATCCGCGCATCCTGTTTGCGCATGTGGCGAATCGTTTCGAGCTGCTGTACGGCGTACGATGGCTGCCACCACTGGGCTTCGCGAACGGCTACGCGATTGCGGTTCGCCGCGCAACGGCCGAGCGACTGCGCCTCCGCACGCTCAGTGATCTCGCCCGCGAGAGCCCCGCACTCTCCGCCGGATTCACCAGCGATTTTATCGGACGTTCCGATGGATTCGCGGGCCTGGCCCGGGTGTATGGTCTTCAATTGAAATCTGTGAAACCGCTTGCGCCGGCGATCAAGTATGAAGCGCTCGCGACGAACGCCATCGATGTCATTGACGGCTATTCCACCGACGGACTGCTGGCGCGGTATGATCTCGTAGTGCTTGCGGATGACCGACATTTTTTTCCGCCGTACGACGCGGCCGCCATTGTCTCGCCACGGATCGCGCGGTCGCGGCCCGATGTTACGGACGTGCTGTCGCGCCTCAGCGGTCGAATCACGGAGCGGTCCGTACGCGAATGGAATCGTCGGATTGAAGTGCGTCGTGAACCCATCAGCGATGTGGCGCGTGACGCACTTCGTGAACTCGCGCTCATCGCCGCTCCGGTACCCGACGGCACGTCGGACGCGCACCTCGCCGATCGCCCGGAGTCGGTCGCTGCGGTCGGGTTCGCCGCATTCTTCTGGGCGCGGCGTGCCCAAACAGCGCGATTGGCGCTGCAACACGCGATGCTCGTCGCGGTGTCACTTGGCGCCGCCATCCTGCTGGCGCTTCCGCTTGGCGTCGTACTCACGCAGGCGCCACGTACGGCCGCGGCGGTGATGCAAGTGCTCGGCGTGTTTCAGACGATCCCGTCGATCGCCCTGCTGGCCTTCATGATCCCGTTGCTTGGTATAGGGACGACGCCCGCGCTCGTCGCGCTGTGGCTCTACGCGCTCTTGCCGATTGTCCGCGCGACGTACAGCGGCGTCTCCTCCGCAGACCCGGACGCGGCCGCCGCGAGCGAAGCGCTCGGCATGACTCGCTGGCAGCAGCTTTGGTGGGTACAGTTGCCATTGTCCACACCAGTCGTGCTTGCCGGCGTGCGCACGGCCGCGGTGATTACTGTGGGCGCCGCGACACTCGCCGCGTTCATCGGCGCGGGCGGCCTTGGTGAGCCGATAGTGACCGGACTCGGACTAGCCGACAGCCGACTGATACTGTCCGGTGCGCTACCCGCTGCGGCCCTCGCGATACTCGTTGATGCACTGCTGGCGTTCGTGCAGCGCGCGGTGGCGCCGAAACGACGCACGAATAATCGGCTGTCGTGACGTCATGACGAACAGTTCACGCGATGTGAATGACAAGTGTGACATTTGTCGCATAAAACGGCGGCTTTTTCGAGCGGCGCGCATTGTGCGACACATCTGTTACGATACATCAGCGCCTGCGCTGTAGTGCCCGCTTGCATCCAGTTGTACGTCCGCCGCAAGTTCGTTCTCACCCGTGTCATGCGCACACCGGTGATGTTGCAACGCGCTCCCCTTGCCGCTTGCAAGACGGGACCAGCAGTGTCTGCCGCACTTCTCTTCCAACGAGGTCACCCTATGCACTCCGCAATTTCCACGTTTCGGACACTGCTGCTCGCCGCAGTGTTCGCTGTACCGATCACGGTGCAGGCGCAGCTCACCGAAAACTTCGACGACGTCAGCGCCCTCACCCTCGCTGACTGGTACTTCCAGAACAACAGCGATCCGCTCGGTACAACCGGCTGGTTTCAGGGCAATCCAGCGATTTTCACTGCACAGAATGGAGCGGACGACGCGTACATTGCCGCAAACTTTCAGAACGTGGATGACGTCGGTACGATCAGCAACTGGATGCTGACGCCCGAACTCGTGCTTGAAGACGGTGCCGTTTTTTCGTTCTTCACGCGCGTCCCAACGGACGCTGGCGTGTTCCCGGACCGCCTCGAGCTTCGACTCAGCACCGCCGGTGCGAGCACGGACGTCGGCAGCGACGCCTTTTCGGTGGGTGAGTTCGATCTCCTGCTGCTCTCGGTCAATCCAAACCTGACGGTCACCGACTATCCGAATGACTGGACGCAGTTTTCTGTGACGCTTTCCGGTATCGGCGCGCCCGCAACGGGACGGTTTGGTTTCCGGTATTTCGTCACTGACGCCGGCGATGGGGGTAGCAACGGCGACTATATCGGCATTGACGCGGTGTCGTACACCGCCGTCAGCGTTGTTCCGGAACCGGCGAGCCTCGCGATGACAGGTGTCGGCCTGTTCGGCCTCGCGCTCCTGCAGCGGCGGCGCGTGTCCTGAGCTCGTGCCACATTCTGAATAAACGGCCGCCGGAACACGTGTTCCGGCGGCCGTTTATTCAGAATGTGGCACGAGCTCAGGACACGCGCCGCCGCTGCAGGAGCGCGAGGCCGAACAGGCCGACACCTGTCATCGCGAGGCTCGCCGGTTCCGGAACAACGCTGACGGCGGTGTACGACACCGCGTCAATGCCGATATAGTCGCCGTTGCTACCCCCATCGCCGGCGTCAGTGACGAAATACCGGAAACCAAACCGTCCCGTTGCGGGCGCGCCGATACCGGAAAGCGTCACAGAAAACTGCGTCCAGTCATTCGGATAGTCGGTGACCGTCAGGTTTGGATTGACCGAGAGCAGCAGGAGATCGAACTCACCCACCGAAAAGGCGTCGCTGCCGACGTCCGTGCTCGCACCGGCGGTGCTGAGTCGAAGCTCGAGGCGGTCCGGGAACACGCCAGCGTCCGTTGGGACGCGCGTGAAGAACGAAAAAACGGCACCGTCTTCAAGCACGAGTTCGGGCGTCAGCATCCAGTTGCTGATCGTACCGACGTCATCCACGTTCTGAAAGTTTGCGGCAATGTACGCGTCGTCCGCTCCATTCTGTGCAGTGAAAATCGCTGGATTGCCCTGAAACCAGCCGGTTGTACCGAGCGGATCGCTGTTGTTCTGGAAGTACCAGTCAGCGAGGGTGAGGGCGCTGACGTCGTCGAAGTTTTCGGTGAGCTGCGCCTGCACCGTGATCGGTACAGCGAACACTGCGGCGAGCAGCAGTGTCCGAAACGTGGAAATTGCGGAGTGCATAGGGTGACCTCGTTGGAAGAGAAGTGCGGCAGACACTGCTGGTCCCGTCTTGCAAGCGGCAAGGGGAGCGCGTTGCAACATCACCGGTGTGCGCATGACACGGGTGAGAACGAACTTGCGGCGGACGTACAACTGGATGCAAGCGGGCACTACAGCGCAGGCGCTGATGTATCGTAACAGATGTGTCGCACAATGCGCGCCGCTCGAAAAAGCCGCCGTTTTATGCGACAAATGTCACACTTGTCATTCACATCGCGTGAACTGTTCGTCATGACGTCACGACAGCCGATTATTCGTGCGTCGTTTCGGCGCCACCGCGCGCTGCACGAACGCCAGCAGTGCATCAACGAGTATCGCGAGGGCCGCAGCGGGTAGCGCACCGGACAGTATCAGTCGGCTGTCGGCTAGTCCGAGTCCGGTCACTATCGGCTCACCAAGGCCGCCCGCGCCGATGAACGCGGCGAGTGTCGCGGCGCCCACAGTAATCACCGCGGCCGTGCGCACGCCGGCAAGCACGACTGGTGTGGACAATGGCAACTGTACCCACCAAAGCTGCTGCCAGCGAGTCATGCCGAGCGCTTCGCTCGCGGCGGCCGCGTCCGGGTCTGCGGAGGAGACGCCGCTGTACGTCGCGCGGACAATCGGCAAGAGCGCGTAGAGCCACAGCGCGACGAGCGCGGGCGTCGTCCCTATACCAAGCAACGGGATCATGAAGGCCAGCAGGGCGATCGACGGGATCGTCTGAAACACGCCGAGCACTTGCATCACCGCCGCGGCCGTACGTGGCGCCTGCGTGAGTACGACGCCAAGCGGAAGCGCCAGCAGGATGGCGGCGCCAAGTGACACCGCGACGAGCATCGCGTGTTGCAGCGCCAATCGCGCTGTTTGGGCACGCCGCGCCCAGAAGAATGCGGCGAACCCGACCGCAGCGACCGACTCCGGGCGATCGGCGAGGTGCGCGTCCGACGTGCCGTCGGGTACCGGAGCGGCGATGAGCGCGAGTTCACGAAGTGCGTCACGCGCCACATCGCTGATGGGTTCACGACGCACTTCAATCCGACGATTCCATTCGCGTACGGACCGCTCCGTGATTCGACCGCTGAGGCGCGACAGCACGTCCGTAACATCGGGCCGCGACCGCGCGATCCGTGGCGAGACAATGGCGGCCGCGTCGTACGGCGGAAAAAAATGTCGGTCATCCGCAAGCACTACGAGATCATACCGCGCCAGCAGTCCGTCGGTGGAATAGCCGTCAATGACATCGATGGCGTTCGTCGCGAGCGCTTCATACTTGATCGCCGGCGCAAGCGGTTTCACAGATTTCAATTGAAGACCATACACCCGGGCCAGGCCCGCGAATCCATCGGAACGTCCGATAAAATCGCTGGTGAATCCGGCGGAGAGTGCGGGGCTCTCGCGGGCGAGATCACTGAGCGTGCGGAGGCGCAGTCGCTCGGCCGTTGCGCGGCGAACCGCAATCGCGTAGCCGTTCGCGAAGCCCAGTGGTGGCAGCCATCGTACGCCGTACAGCAGCTCGAAACGATTCGCCACATGCGCAAACAGGATGCGCGGATCTTCACGCATCGCCGCGGTCGCCGAGTCGCGAAGTACGGCGATCAATCCGGTGCCCGTGTATTCGGGATATACATCAATGGCGTCGGTGCGCAGCGCCTGAAAGGCGACTTCGGTTGAGCCAAGGCCGGGGCGACGCTGCACCATGATGCCCTGCGACTCCAGCAGCTGCGCGAACATCTCTGCGAGCAGATACGACTCACCGAACGGCTTGGATGCGACAACCACTGGGGCCGTTGCTGAACGCGGCGGCGCAGCGTATGCACTGTCCACCCTGATCGGCGCTTGTGCGAAGGCCGCGTAGGTCCGGCCAGCGCCGCCGATGAGCAGCCCCGCGGCCAGCGAAGCGAGCGCGCCGAGCCGAATGGTCCGACGAGCGGACACTCGGCGTCGTGGCTGCGGTCGATCAGCGTGGTAGGTCATCTGCTGACGACGATCGCGGATGCCGAACGCACCGCTTGTGCGATCAGCGATGCGACGTACTCCGTCGCGGGACGGCGCTGCAGTTCATCTATCGGTCCGACCTGCTCGATCCGTCCAGCGCGCATCACGGCGATGGATTCGGCGAGCCTGGCCGACTCCGCGAGATCGTGCGTGACCAGGATGGCGGTGAAACCGAGCTCCCCCCGTACGCGGGAGAACACCTCATGCAGTGCGCTGCGCGAAATCGCATCGAGCGCTCCAAACGGTTCGTCGAGCAAGACAATCTCCTGCTGCGCCGCGAGGGCCCGTGCCAGTGCCACGCGTTGTCGTTGGCCGCCGGAGAGCTCATGGGGGAATCGCGCGCCGAACTCCCTGATCGACAAGCCGACAAGCTCAAGCGCTCTGGCGGCGGCCTCAGCCGGTGCCGGGTGATGCACCAGCGTCGGCACCAGCGCGACGTTACGCTGCACCGTCCAGTGCGGGAGCAATCCGCCCGTCTGCGGCACATAGCCGACGCGTCGTCGAAGCGCGACCGCGTCGAGCGATCGCACGTCGGTTCCTTGTACACTGACGCTCCCGTGCTGCGGCTCCACGAGTCGATTGAAGCAGCGGAGCAAGGTGGTCTTGCCCGACCCGCTCTCCCCGACAATGGCGAGCGCGTCGCCACGACGAACCTGAAGGCTGACGCCGTCGAGCGCTCGAACGGCCCCGAACGAGTGTGCGAGCTGAGTGGCCTCAAGAGCAGCGGACACGTGATGCGGGCTTCAGGTGAACAACCGGAGGTGCGATTGGGTGGAACCTACGCGGCACTTACACGATACATCTATTCTATAACCTTTTCGCCTACGTCTTGATGCGCCCATGACGACCGCTCTGATCGCTGCCCCATCCACTCTCGCGTTGCTCTCGCTGGCTGAACGGTATCGAGGGGTCCGCGACGCGACTGTCGCGCTGTGCGCGCCTCTCGAGACGGAAGACTATGTGGTGTCGAGTATGGAGGATGTGAGCCCCACGAAGTGGCATCTGGCGCACACCAGCTGGTTTTTCGAGACCTTTGTGCTGGCGCCATTCATGCCCTCGTATGTTGCACGCCATCCGCGATACGCGTTTCTCTTCAACTCGTATTACGTGCAGGCGGGCGAGCGCCACTGCCGGGCGCAGCGCGGATTGGTGACACGACCCACCGTGGCGGAGGTTTTTGCGTATCGCGCGTATGTCGACGAGGCGTTGCTTTCACTCTGCGTCACCATCGCTGATGATCCCGCGCATCCCGCGTGGCGCGTGATTGAGCTCGGTCTGCATCATGAGCAACAGCATCAGGAACTCCTCGTGACCGACATCAAACATGTGTTCTGGACCAATCCGCTGCGGCCCGCGTACCGCGGTGCACCGGTTGAGTCGCCCGCACCGGTGGCGCAGGAGTGGGTGGGCGTCAGCGAAGGTGTCCATGAAACCGGGCATGCGAGCGACGACTTTGCCTTCGACAATGAGAGCCCACGTCATCGCACGTACGTCCAGCCCACACAAATGGCCACGCGCCTCGTCACGAATGCTGAGTATGCGCAATTTATTGCCGATGGAGGTTATCGCCAGCCAGCGCTGTGGCTGAGCGCGGGGTGGAGCACTGTGCAACAGGCGGGCTGGCGTGCACCGCTGTATTGGGAGCAGCATGATGGTGCGTGGCACGAGTTCACGCTCAGTGGCAACGCGCCGGTTGTCAGCACGGCGCCGGTCACGCATGTCAGCTATTTCGAAGCGGACGCATTTGCACGCTGGGCCGGCTTTCGGTTGCCGACGGAATCGGAGTGGGAGATCGCAGCCCGGGCGCACCCGCTCGACGGTCGTTTTGTTGAGCATGGCGGCATGCATCCCTCGGCCGACTCGCGCGGTGGGATGCAACAGCTGTTCGGCGATACCTGGCAGTGGACGCAGAGCCCGTACGTTGCCTACCCCGGTTTCCGTCCGTCAGCCGGTGCTATCGGCGAGTACAATGGCAAGTTCATGTGTGATCAGTGGGTGTTGCGCGGTGCCTCATGCGCCACCCCGCGCTCGCACGCCCGCCACACGTATCGAAACTTTTTCCCGAGTGACGCGCGCTGGCAGTTTTCCGGCATCCGTCTGGCGGCCGACGCATGAACGGCGCCCCAGCGCGCATCTCGGCGAAGCGCGGCGACCCCCAACGATCCACGCTCTCCGCGTCTTTGACCGCCGCGGCAATTCGCGGGCTCACCGACGAGGTCAAGACACTTCCACCAGCGCTGTTCTACGATACGGTCGGCGCGAAGCTCTTCGAGGAGATCTGCGAGCAGCCGGAGTATTATCCCACACGAACGGAGATCGGCATCTTATCGCGAGATGCGGCTGACCTGGCGCGGCACGCGGGGGAGCGAGTCGCGCTGATCGAGTACGGCAGCGGCGCTGGTGTGAAGGTGCGCTATCTGCTCGATGCGCTGCGATCGCCGGCCGCATACATCCCGGTAGATGTGTCGCGTGAGCAGCTAGTCGCGGTAGCGCGCGAGCGGACCGAACAATATCCCGGCTTGCGGATCACGCCCGTGTGCGCGGACTACACATTGCCGTTTGAGTTACCGGTGTTACCGGCGGACGCACGGCGCATTGCGTTCTTTCCCGGCTCCACCATCGGCAACTTTCACCCCACGGAGGCCGCCGCGTTCTTGCACCGGATCCGGCATACGGTCGGTGCGAAAGGCGGCCTCATTCTCGGTGTGGACCGGCGGAAGGATGCTCGGGTGCTCCACGACGCCTACAACGACCGTGCGGGCGTGACGGCTGCCTTCAATCTGAACATGCTCGCGCATCTCAACCAGGCGTTGGGCGCGACCTTCGATGTGTCGCGTTTCCGCCATGTCGCGTTCTTCAATGACGAGGCGAGCCGTATCGAAATGCATCTGGAATCGCGTGTTTCGCAGCAGGTACGAGTGGCCGATACCATCGTGCACTTCGACGCCGGCGAGACCATTCACACCGAATGCTCCTACAAATACGACGAGCAGCGGCTGCGCACGCTGGTCGAGGGCAGCGGGTTCTGCATCGACACGCTGTATACCGACACGCGCGAGTGGTTCTTCGAAGCGTGGTTACGCCCGTGCTGAGGGTACTCCCGCGGTGTCTACGCTACGTCGCCGAGGGGATCCGCTGTTTCCCTTCGGCTTTCCTCTCTCCCGGATCCTGAAATGAAGGCAATATGGAACGGCGTCGTGATCGCCGAGAGCGACGAGACAGTCATCGTCGAAGGAAATCATTACTTCCCCGAGGCGTCGCTTCGTCGCGAGTATGTGGTTGAGAGTGCCCATCACACCTCGTGCCCGTGGAAGGGAACAGCCTCGTACTACAGCCTCCAGGTAAACGGCGCCGAGAATCGTGATGCGGTGTGGTATTACCCAGCGCCGAAGTCCGGTGCGGAGCAGGTATCGGGCCGTGTTGCCTTCTGGAAGGGTGTACAGGTCTCCGTGTGAGTCAGGCCGGCGCGCCGCCGCTCGTTGCGGATCCGCCGTCGACGCTGGTGGTCGACGCGGTGATCATCGGCACCGGACAGGCGGCGGTGCCGCTCGCTGTCGCTCTGGCGGCACGAGGCGAAACGGTTGCGGTGTTCGAAGGCGGCGCGCTTGGCGGCAGCTGTGTGAACGTGGGCTGCACGCCAACCAAGACGCTGCGCAAGAGCGCGCGCGTCGCGCACATGGCGCGACGCGCGCTCGAGTTCGGTGTGCATGTTGGCGACGTGCGTGTGGACTTCGCTGCCGCCATGGAGAGGACGGCGGCCGTCGTGGAGGCGTCTCGCAACGGACTCACGCGCTGGCTCGGTGGAGCGCGCGGCGTCACGCTGGTGCGCGAATGGGGTGCGTTCGCGGGTCGGGACGGCGATCGGTTCGTCGTGCGTGGTGATGCGACAACGGCACACGCGTCGCGCGTGTATGTGAACACCGGGACACGGCCGCTCCTTCCGCCCATTGACGGGCTCTCAGACGTGCCGGTGCTGACGAACGAAAACGTGATGGCGCTGCGCGAGGCGCCGTCCCACCTGCTGATTCTTGGTGGCAGTTACATCGGACTTGAGCTCGGACAGATTTTTCGTCGCCTCGGAAGTTCCGTGTCCATCATCGAAAGCGGCGCGGCGATTGCGTCGCGGGAGGATGCGGACATTTCGTCGCGCATCAGCGAGATGCTGCGCGCGGAAGGGATTGCGCTGCATACACAATCGTCGGTGATACGTGTGGCCGCCGATGCATCCGCGCCCGCCGCAGACGCACTCGTCGCGACCGTGCAGCAGACGTCGACCAAGGTGCGCCGGGAGTTGCGCGCGTCACACCTGCTTGTGGCGACCGGGCGCTTGCCAAACACGGAGCGGCTCGGGCTCAATACCGTTGGCGTGGCGGTGGATGAGCGCGGCTTCATCCCCGTCAGCGGCCGCCTCGAGACGTCCGTCCCCGGCATCTGGGCGCTCGGCGACGTGAACAAGCGCGGCGCGTTCACGCACACGAGCTATCAGGATCACGAGATTGTGCTGGCCAATCATGTCGGCGGTGCACGCACCGCCGAGGGACGGATCTCCACTTACGCGATGTTTACCGATCCGCCCCTCGGCCGGGTTGGACTCAGCGAGCGCGACGCGCGAGCGCTGATGACGCAGGGCCGTCGCTTCCTGACCGCGTCGCACGAGATGCAGTTTGTGAGCCGCGCCAAAGAGGAAGGCGAGACCATCGGTGTGATGCGCGTGCTCGTGGACGCCGACAGCGAGCGCTTTGTGGGAGCTTCGCTGCTTGGTATCGGCGCGGATGAGATTGTGCAGACGATCGGCGCGATGATCGCGGCGGACGCCCCGTATCAGGTGCTGCGTGACGCGCTTCCGGTGCATCCAACGGTCACAGAGTTTTTTCCCACGATTCTGGGTAAACTCACGCCGCTCGTCTGAGCGTCCGCGCCGGAGCCGCGTGCGCGACGCGAGGCGACAAACTGAGCAAGCGTTCTTGCTCGTGAGCACAGGCCGTGCGCGCTCGTACTGCGCGAGAGTGAGTCCGCCGTATTCAATGAGAGGTACATGCGATGACGCGCCGTAAATAATCATGAAAATCAAGCGATAGCTGTGCGAATATCACGTAAACGGTTGGCACGAGATCAGCTGTTTTGTGTATCACTGTATGCTCGACGTATTCGCGTGGGTTCGCTCCGCATCCTCATGACACACTATGCTTATGTCAATACTTCGTGAGTTACTCCGTGCGCAGGTCGCCGCCGGTGCTGCAGCAACTGTGTTGCTCTCCGCGGGACTCGCAACAGCAGGGCAGGCACAATCCGTCGGTGTTTCGCTCGTGCCAACGATTCAGCGCGTACAGTGGGACAATGATCTTGCCTTCAAGGACGCCGACCTCTACGGTGGCCGGCTGGCGCTTCGTTTCGGCAGGTATGTCGAGCTGCAGCCGTTCTATTTCACACGTGATGGTTACGGCATAGACAGCGCTCGGGCCGCGAGCATCTTTGGTCCCGCTGCCGCCGGGCGCGGACTCGACATGCGGCATTACGGCACGAACGTACAGTTCAATCTCGGCGACAATGCAATCACGCCGTTCGTGCGCGCCGGCGCCGGCGTGTTGCGTCTCAAGCCGGACTCGGCGGTACGACAGGATCGCATCACCGTCAGCGCTGGTGGCGGATTTCGCTTTGGCATTGCCGGACTGAATGCTGAAGTGTTTGCGGAGCAGATGGGGTTCCGAATGAATCCGCGCTCGCTCTTCGCGGTGGACAGTACAGTCACCGGTTCGCTGCCCACGTTCCGCAACCTGGTGTATGGCGCGTCGGTCACTGTGCCGCTCAGCACCTCCCGTGACATCGAGGATAGCGACGGCGGGCTGCGTGGCTCCACGGCGCCCATCGAACCATTTGTTGGTGTGCTGCGGTACGCGAGCGAGAACAACTTGCCGGATCAGGAGTTGGCCGGCGTCCGGGCGGGAATCGATTTTTCGCCCGTATTCGGTATCCGTGGTTTCTACTGGCGCGGGCTGAACGATGACCGCGATGGCACGGTGGATGTCTCTGGCTACGGCGGCGAGGCCCAGTTCAACCTGAACACCGGCCCCGGTCTGTCGCCGTATCTCATTGTTGGCGCGGGTCAGCTCGACTACGGTGACAAGTTTCGGGACTCTCTCGGCGTTTCGCGTCAGGACAAGACGGCATTTATTCTCGGTGGCGGTGGTAGCTTCCGCCTGACAGATCGCCTTCGCGTCAACGGCGCGATCCGCGATTATATCATGACCGTCGATGACGACCTCGATAACCTGTCGAGCACTGGCGATCTCACGCATAACACCATGCTGACGGCGGGTCTGACCATCAGCTTCGGCGGTAACTCTGCGCCGTCGATGGCGGATCGCGAGCGTGACCGAGACCGTGAGTTGCGCGCGCTGCGCGACGAGCGCGACCGGGTCGCTGATCGCGAGCGTCGCCTCGACCGCGAAGGCATGACGGAGCGTGAGCGTCGTCTCGATCGCGAAGGCATGACGGAACGTGAGCGCATGCTAGAGCGTGAGCGGATGGAGACGCGCGAGATGCGCATGACGCGCGACAGCGTTCGCATGTTCCGTGATTCCAGCATCATCATGATGCGGTCGCCCGGCGCCCGTGGTGACGGGCAGTGGATCACGATTCCTGTGCCCGCACAGGGCGAGATCATCCTGCGCTATGGCATGCCGCCTCGCGCCGGTTCGGATTCGATGACGTCGCGCCGCGATTCCGTTATCGTCACACGGCCCTCGGACGATCTCGCGGAGCGTCTGCTGGAAATCGAGCGTCGCCTGACCGCACGCATCGATGCCATGCAGCCGCAGCGGGCAGCTGCGCCGCCGACGGTCACCATGATCACGCCGCCATCGAACATCGTAGTCGATACCAGTCGCGCCAACGTGCCGCTGTTTCAGCGTTTTGGTCGGACGCGTCGGAGTGACCTCCAGCCGTATCTTGGGCTCGGCATCAACGACGGCGACGCACAGGTGATTGGCGGCGTGCGTGCCGACCTTGGGCCGATCAGCCCGAACAGTGGCTTCAACTTCGTGCCCGAGCTTGCCGTCGGTATTGGCAGCGGCCCGCTCTCCGTGCTCGCCATGGCGAACGTGCAGTATAAGTTCGGCGCGATTGGCGGGAACAGCAACTTCCGTCCGTATGCGACCGTCGGCGGCGGAATCTTCTCGCCGAGCGTACTCGGCATCAACACGGCGATTGGCTCGGCCTTCGTACTGCGTGGTGACACAGAGTCTCCGCTGCTGCTCAACGTTGAGCTGCAGGGAATCAATCTGTTCAACCACACGCGTTTTCTGGTGGGACTGAGCCGCGGCCGCTAAACGCCCCGCTGTCCGTTCAAGAAACAGCCCCGCCAGCATGAATTTTGCTGGCGGGGCTGTTGTGGCAGATATGGTCAGGCTGAGGTCTTCTTAGGCGATCACACGCAACGCCTTCGGCAGGATCGAAATCTCGAGCGTGTTGCTGCGCGCCTGATACAGTTCTCCGTCGGCCTGAAAGCGAGGTGGCGCGTTGAAGTGCAGCAGTACGCGCGGGTGCTGCGCATACACCACTTCTGCAGCGCGTACATGCTTTCCCCAGGGTGCGCCCCCGAATAATTGCGCGCGGCGCAATGGCGACGCGTCGCCAATGGCGACCAGGTCCAGCCGTCCGTCCGATACCGACGCGTCGGGTGCGATTCGGAAGGCCCCGCCAAACCATTGGCCGTTGGCGACGACAATTGTCAGCCAGCGCCGCTGCACGCCCGCTAATGCGCCGGGCACGTGCATGGATGATGTCTGGCCGCGATTCGCTGGCACGTCGACGCCTGCCTCGATACGCGCGTCAACGCCGGCAAACTGGAATAGCTGACCGAGCGCCGTGACGCCATACAGCGCATCGCCACGCAGCCAGCGGGCGCGGGAGGTGCGTTCAAGCACGGCCACGTCAAACCCCACGCCGACGGCATTCACGAAGATACGCTCATCGGCGACGCCGACATCGATCACGCGTGGGTCTTTGTGATAGACGCGCGCCGTCATGGCGTCAAAATCAAACACTGGCGCGCCGAGCGTTTTGGCCAGATCATTGCCGGTGCCTGCGCCGAAGATCGCGAGCGCCGTCTCGGCCTGCGCCTCAACCAGTGCGGCGGCCACGCGTGATATCGTGCCGTCACCACCGAGCACGACAAGGGTGCGCACGCCGTCCCGCGCGGCCTCGATTGCCAGTCGTGATTCATCGCCGGCGTGTTCGGTGGTGACCATATCAAACGGCCCGGCACGCGCGAGCGCGTGCCGGGCCGAGTCCAGACGACGAAGCGCGCGACCACGCCCCGCCGCCGGATTCACCAGCAGTCGAATCGGAGCGTGATCGCTCACGCCCGGGATGATGCCAACTGGCGCAACACGTAGTGCAGGATGCCACCGTGTTTGTAGTACTGCAACTCCTCTGGCGTGTCGATTCGACAGCGCACGGGAAAACTCGCGATTGATCCATCCACACGCGTCGCGTGCACGGTGAGCGTGGCGCGGTGCATCAGCGAGTCATCCAGCCCCGCGATGGTGAACGACTCAAATCCCGTGAGGCCCACCGAATGGCGCGACTGGCCGTCGACAAACTCGAGCGGCAGCACACCCATGCCAACAAGGTTCGAGCGATGAATGCGCTCGAACGACTCCGCGATCACCGCGCGTACGCCCAGCAGCGCCACACCCTTGGCCGCCCAGTCCCGCGACGAGCCGGTGCCGTACTCTTTGCCGGCAATGATGATCAGCGGCGTGCCGGCCTGTTGCCACGCGGTCGCCGCGTCGTAGAGAGCCACCGCGTCGGCGCCCGGTGCCGTCGCCGTCCACCACCCTTCCTTGCCTGGTGAAAGCTCGTTCTTGAGACGGATGTTGGCGAGCGTGCCTCGCATCATCACTTCATGATTGCCGCGACGTGACCCATACGAGTTGAAGTCGGCGCGCTCTACACCCTGCGACTGTAACCAGAGGCCGGCGGGCGACGCACCGGCGATCGCGCCAGCCGGTGAGATGTGATCCGTGGTGATCGAGTCTCCGTACATCCCGATCACGCGTGCCTCGGCAATCGGCTGCACACCAGGCGGTGTCATGGTGATGCCTTCGAAGTACGGCGGGTGCTGCACATACGTGGACGTGTCGCTCCACGTGTAGCGATCGCTGCCGGGCGCGTTGATCTGTTGCCAGTTCGCATCGCCGTCGAACACGTTCGCGTACTGTTCCGTGAACTGTTCGCGTTTGACGCTCGAGAGAATCGTGTCCTGCACCTCCTGCGCGCTAGGCCAGATATCGCGCAGGAACACCGGGCCCTTTGTGCCCACGCCCAGCGGTTCGGTCGCGAGGTCGATGTCCATGCGTCCCGCGAGTGCATACGCCACCACGAGTGGCGGTGAGGCGAGATAGTTGAACCTCGTGAGCGGATTGACGCGCCCTTCGAAGTTGCGATTGCCGGAGAGCACCGCGGCCACGTTCAGCCTGCCTTGCTCAATCGCCTCTGTAATCGGCTCCGGGAGGGGGCCCGAGTTGCCGATGCAGGTGGTGCATCCGTAGCCCACCGTATTGAATCCGAGGGCGTCGAGCGCCGGTGTGACGCCGGCCTTGTTGAAGTACTCCGTGACGACTTTGGACCCAGGCGCGAGCGACGTCTTTACCCACGGGCGTGTCTTCAGTCCAAGCGCGACGGCCTTCTGTGCGAGCAGTCCGGCCGCCAGCATGACGCTCGGATTCGAGGTGTTCGTGCACGAGGTAATCGCCGCAATCACTACGTGTCCGTGGGTGAGCGTGAAGTGCTCGTCGCGGTAGCTGCAGGCAATGCCCGGATCGACCGGTTCCACCGGCGCACCTTCGGCCACCATTTCGGCGCCCGGTGCGCCCGGTTCGGTTTTGGTGGCGGCAATGGCCGGTGTGAGCTGCGACGCGAGTTGCTGCGCGAGTGCTTCGCGGAACATGCGCTTGGACGCCGACAACGGCACACGGTCCTGTGGACGCTTGGGGCCAGCCATGCTCGGCTCCACCGTACTCAGATCCAGCCCGAGCGTGTCGGTGAAGAGCGGATCCGGCTGGTCATCGGTGCGGAAGAGTCCCTGGGCCTTGCAGTATGCCTCGACGAGTGCGACCTGTTCATCGCTCCGGCCCGTGAGGCGCAGATACTTGAGCGTTTCCGCGTCGACAGGAAAGAAGCCCATCGTCGCGCCGTATTCCGGCGCCATGTTCGCGATCGTCGCACGATCGGCGAGCGACAGCGAGGAAATGCCGGGTCCATAGAACTCCACGAACTTACCGACCACTTTCTTCTGGCGCAGCATCTCCACGCACGTGAGCACAAGATCCGTGGCGGTGGAGCCGGCCGGCAGCTTGCCGTGCAAGCGAAAGCCAACGACTTCCGGCACCAGCATCGACACCGGCTGACCCAGCATCGCGGCTTCTGCTTCGATACCGCCAACGCCCCAACCCAGTACGCCGAGTCCGTTGATCATGGTCGTGTGCGAATCGGTGCCAACGAGTGAGTCGCAGTACGCGAGCGTCTCGCCGTCCTGTGGCATCGAGAACACCACGTGCGCCAGGTATTCAAGATTCACCTGATGACAGATGCCCGTGCCCGGCGGCACCACGCGGAAGTTATCGAGCGCCTGCTGTCCCCATTTGAGGAACTCGTAGCGTTCCGTATTGCGCTCGAACTCCTTCTCCACGTTGATCAGCGCCGAATCGGCGGTGCCGTATTCATCGACCTGCACCGAATGATCGATGACGAGGTCAACAGGCTGCAGCGGATTGATGCGCGACGGATCGCCGCCGAGCTTCACGATGGCATCACGCATGGCCGCGAGATCAACGACGCAGGGCACGCCGGTAAAATCCTGCAGCAGTACGCGAGCGGTGCGGAACGCGATTTCCTTGTCTACCGGACGGGTCACGTCCCAGCGTGCCAGCGCTTCGATGTCGGCGCGGTGAACAAACGCGCCGTCTTCACCGCGCAGGAGATTCTCGAGCAGAATCTTGAGCGAGAAAGGAAGGGAGGCGACGCGATTGCCGTCAACCGAGTCAAGCGCGCCGAGTCGGAAGTACGTGTAGGTTCGCGAGCCCACGGTGAGTGAGGCGCGGCTGCCGAACGAGTTTGGATGTGTCATGGGTGCACAGGAGTACGGCGCGAGGCACCCTTCGGGTGTCCGTCGCGGCGTCCGGAGTGGAGCCACTCGCCGCCCAGGCCGGGAAAACCCGCGGTCGCGACGAGGCTATCTGTAATGTGCCACGACGCGCGAGGTCCGGCTATCGGTGCGGCTCGATCGAGGCGCCGACGGTGGCCAGCGCGGAGCTGGGCGTGGGCGTGCCATCCCGGTCGGTCACGTGAATGGCGCTGACCGGACACTGCCGCACGAAGGCACCATCGGCGGGACTCCACTCGAGGAGTGGTGTCGTGGGGAAAGCCTTTCCGTTCCGCCCGAGCGCCATGAGATGGGGCGCCTGTGCCACGCAGAGACCACAACCAATGCATGCTGCGTCATCGACACTCAGGGTGATTCGGCGGCGGGGGAACACGCCGCCGCGGGCGCCGAGCAGTTCGTCGAGGTCGTCGAGCGCCTCGCGCATGGCGTCGTATCCCGCGCGCAGCAGCTCGGCGGTGTGGTGAAAGGCGAACCATGAAATGTGCGACACGCGCGGGCGCACCAGCAGCATCGGTGGTCCCTGCCACCGTTCGAGCACGCGCGACTGCAGCGTGTGCATCATGATCGTGGCGGCGCGCATGTACACTGACGCGAAGCCCTGCAGTGCGATCCCTTCCGCCGACGGCATATCGGCAATGCCAACGTCCACCGCGATGACCGCGTCCACGCCCATCGACGCAATGCCAACCGGCAGGTTATCGGTGGTGCCGCCGTCGATGCAGGGGCGGCCGCCGACCAGCCCGGGCGGGAAAAATCCGGGAAGCGCGCACGAGGCGTACACGGCGTCGCGCACCGACACATCACGCAGCCCGGGCGTACCCCATACCACTTCGATGCCCCGTTCAATGTCGACCGCCGTAACCAGCAGCGGCGTGCGAAGCTCCGTAAAAGTGCCTTCCGGCACGACATGATCGCACAGCGCGCGAAGCGGTGCCTCCATATAGATCGACCGCGATTGCATGCGGTCGAGCAACATCCCCATGTGATTGATGCGAAACAGATCCTTGCGGCGCATCGACACGGCGCGCTCGGCCATCGCGTCAAGGTCCATGCCGCCGGCGGCCGCCGCGGCCACCAGTGCGCCGATGCTGGAGCCGGCGTACACCGCGGGCGTGATCCCGCGTTCCGCGAGCGCGCGCAGTGCGCCGATGTGGGCGAACCCCTTGAGTGCGCCACCGCCGAGCACGAGGGCGATTCGTGGCGTGGATCCGGACGTCATGCGAGGCGGGGGAAAACGCGTAGATTGCCCAGATGCGAATCCTGTTCGTGGAAGACGACGCGGACCTGCGGGAGTCCGTGACCGCGTACCTGCGGGCCAGCGGTTTTGCCGTGGACGCGGTCGCCACGGGGAAGATGGCGCTTGAACAGGCTGCCGTCAGCCCCTTCGATGCAATTGTGCTCGACGTGCAACTGCCGGACACCAATGGTTTCGCGGTCTGCCGTGCGCTGCGCGCGTCCGGCGTTGCTGCGCGTGTCCTCATGGCGACTGCCCGCGATGCCGTGGAGGATCGCATCGCCGGACTTGATGGCGGTGCCGATGACTACATCGTGAAGCCGTACGCGCTCGGCGAGCTGGTCGCGCGACTCCGTGCACTCCTGCGGCGTCCGGCCGACGCGCATCCCGCGCAGCTCACCGTTGATGATCTCACGCTCGACCCTTCCACGCGCGTGGCGAAACGTGGGTCACGCGAAATCAGCCTCACCACGAAAGAGTTTGCGGTGCTGGAGGTACTCATGCGCGGCGCAGGGCACGTTATCACACGCGAGCGGCTCAGTCAGCACGCCTGGGACGACAACTTTGATCCGTCGAGCAACGTGATCGACGTGTACATTGCACGATTGCGTCGCAAGATTGACCAGCAATCCGACCGGCCGCTGCTCGAAACGGTTCGCGGCGCTGGCTACCGCCTCGGTGACAGCGCGGTCGCACGCCACGGGACGCGGGCACACTGATGTCGCCGGTTGCCGCGCGTCCCCGACTGCGCACGCGTCTCATTGCCTGGTATGCCGGCTCGCTCTGCTGCGTGCTGCTCGCGGCGGCTGCGGCCGTGCGCTTTGCGGTCAACCGGACACTCGAACTTGCGCATGTCGAATCCGTGGAATCGTCCGTTGCGCTGTTCCGCACGTTTTTTCGCGTGGAAATCGCGGAGTTTCGCACCGTCGAAAGCACGTTGGCGCACATCGCGGGCGAGTTGGTGTTCGAGGACCGTGTCATCGATGTCCATCGGCCTGATGGGCAACTGTTCGTGGTCCCGGGCGCGCCTCGGGCACACGTATATCCCGCGCTGAGGGCGCCGGTACGTGATGTTTCCGCGCCGCTTGATCCGGAACTGGCACCCGGCTGGACGATCGAGGTGCACGCCAGCGCAGCCACGCTCGATGCTGCCGCCCGACGCCTTGACCTGTGGCTGCTCGCCGGCGTGCCCATCGTCGTGTGCCTGGCGGCGCTGCTCGGCTGGTGGTTGGCCGGCCGTGCCCTGCGCCCGATCGGTCGGATGGCGGGGCAGGCCAGCACGCTTGATCCGAGCACGGGAGCCCGACTCACATTGATCGACCCCAACGATGAACTCGGACGTTTCGGTGCCAGCTTTAACACCGTGCTGGATCGTCGCGACGAAGCGCTCGAACAACAGCGTCGGTTCCTCGCGGATGCGGCGCACGAACTGCGCACGCCGATCGCCCGTTTGCGCTCACGCGCCGAACTCGGGCGACTGGCGCTGTCATCATTGCACGATGCGCACGTTCGCCGTCACGCGAACGAAACACTCATCGGACTCGAACGGGAACTGCGCACAACCTCGGAGTCGGTGGGTGGCTTGCTGGCGTTGGCCCGCGCCGATTCCGGCGCCACGGCCACGAACATGCGCGAGGGATTTCTCGACGATGTGATCACCGACGAACTTCCCCGGTGGCGTGAGACGGCGTCGGCGGCCAACGTGACGATCCTGCTCGGCACATTCGACGAGGTGCGCGCGCGCTTTGATGACGCATTGGTTCGTCGGTTGCTTGGTCTGTTGCTCGACAATGCCATTTACTACAGCCAGCCGGGCGGGCGCGTGACGATTCACCTGCGCGCGCTTGATGACGCCGTGCAACTCCGCGTGCAAGACGAAGGTGTCGGTATCGCGGCGCACGAGCGCGAGGCCGTGTTTCAGCGATTCCACCGCACCGCAGAAGCGCGTGCGCATCGGGCCGATGGCAGCGGGCTTGGGTTATCGTTGGCCCGCTGGATTGTGGAGCAGCACGGCGGCATTATTCAGGCGCGCGGCCGAGACGACGGAGCCGCAGGCGCCGTGTTGATCGCCACGTGGCCGCGCGCCGTCGATGTGCGCGCGCGGATTACCGCGTCGGCGTCGTCGCGTCCGGCCGCAGCGGCTCCCACGGCACCGTGCGTGCAACCGCCGGTGCCGGAAGCGTCGGCACGCTCGTGATGCGATCTGCCGCTTCCCACGCCGTGCGAAGCTGCTGCAGTGTCCGTGCGGCGCCGAGGAAGTCACCGCCGAGCACGGCGCGTTCGCACCTTCCATAGAGCGCGTCAATACCGGCCGCACTCGGTGAGTCGCACGGATGCGCTTCGCGCAGCACAAGAATCGTGCGATAGGCGCGAGCGGCACTGCGGGACTGGCAGGCGCTGATGGCCTGATCATAGGCCTGCAGCAGGCAGCTGAGCGGCGAGGCGGGCACGGTAGCGGTGTTTGGGCGCATGGTATGCTGGTGTGGAGGACCGTGGCGGTCCAGTCGGTCGGCGGCGCGGAGGTGGGAAGAGCCAGTCCACCGGCTCTGCTTTAGGTATTCGGCTCGGGCACGTCAGGACTTGAGCGTCGGATGCGCGCTGTGCCGCGATCGTGATGCGCCAGGCAGTTCACGGTACGTTCATGTGCGCGCCGTAGCTTGCCCGCATGAAACCCGCTCCGAAGCATTCCCACCCAATCACGGTGGCATGGGCACTGGTCGCGCTCATTGGCGTTGCCCCGGCCGTCGCGGTCTCGCAAAGCGTCGCCGCGCCTGCGACGGCACCGCCCAACGGCACACTCGACCTCGCCGCCGCCCTCCGTCTTGCGGACAACAACTCGCCGGCGCTGCAGCGCGTTGATGCGCGAGCCGGCATCTCGCTGGGCGAGTTGCGAACGCTGGGCCAATGGCCGAATCCCACACTCGAGTACCGGCGTGAGAATCTCGGCGCGCCACTGCTCCCCGATGAGTTTGTCACCGCCTACGTGCCACTTGACGTGACCGGCCGTCGGATCACGCTTGCACGCGCGACGACACGCGGTCTAGAGCGCCTTGAGTTCGAGCGCAACGCGGCGCGAAGTAATGTGCAACTGGAGATCGCGCGCGTCTGGCTGCGCGCGGTGTTGTCGGCCGCGCTGGGTGAGACTGCACAGCTACACTCTGTCGCGGTGGAAGCCATCGCTGGCATCGAATCGCAGCGCGCGCGCGAAGGGGTCGTCGCTGATGCGGTGGCCTTCAGAACGCGCGTCGAGGCCAATCGGCTGTCACATGAAACGGCGCTGGCGGAAGCGAAAGCCACGCATGATGAACTTGCGCTGGCGTCCATGCTCGGCGTGCCCGCGGCGCAATTGCCGCCGCTGCCGCGCTTGCTCGATGCGGCCATCGTACCGCTCGTGGACGAGATGCTCGCCGATACGGCGGTGCCCGATGCGGTGTTGCTGGCCGCCGCGCAGCAGCATCGCACCGAGTTACGCGCCGTGGATCGGGCGCGCGAAGAGGCGACGCTGCGCCGCCGCGTCGAGACTGCGGGCGTGCTCGGAGACTGGCAACTCCAGGGCGGTACGAAGAAGACAAGCGGCTTCATGAGTGGACAGGTTGGCCTCGCGGTGCCGCTGCCGCTGTTCCATCAGAATGCCGGCGCGCGCGCTCGCAGTGTCAGTGTGCTGCGTGATGTCGAGGCCGCGTCGCGGGAAATGCAACTGCAAATCAACGCCGAAGTGGTCGCCGCTGCAGATCAGTGGCGTCGGCTGCAGCGGATTCGTGACCGCTTGACGGACACGCCACAACTCGGCGAGCAGATTGCCGCGAGTGCTCGCGTCGCCTATGCCGAAGGACACATGTCACTGCTCGAACTGCTCGATGCGCAGCGTGCCGCCGCCGACGCGCGTCGTACTTCGCAACAATATCAGGCCGACCTTCACCTGGCGCGCTTCATGTTGGCGCGTGCAATCGGGGCATCGCTCATGCCCGGGAGTAACCCATGATTCGCTCAATCCCCGGGAGCGCTCCCGCCCTGCGTCGGTCCGGCCTGACCGACGGTCGTCGCGTCGATCATCGCGGTGGCCGTCTGCTCACGTGCGCGCTGTTGCTGGCGCTGATGGCGTGCGGAGAAGGCGCCGCGCCAGTGGAGGAGGTGGCGATTGCGCCGGCGCCGGATACCGCGCTGCTTGGTGCTGCGGCGGTCGCGATCGGAGGCTTCACGCTTGACACGGCCCGCATGATGCTCTGGGCGTCGAGCACTGTCGCGCCGGCGCGCATCATTCTCGATCCATCGCGACATCAGACGCTCGGCTCGATCACGGAAGGGCGCGTCACGCGTGTTCTGGTGCGCGTCGGTGATGCGGTGCGCGCGGGAGACATTCTCGTCGCAATTCACAGTCACGAAATCATGGACGCGCGCAGTGGGCTTGTGCGCGCCGAGTCGCAGCTGCGTACGGCGCAGGCGGAGCGCGATGTGGCCGAGGTGAACCTTGCTCGCGCGCAGCGACTGCTCGCGGCGCGTGCGATGGGGCAGGCGGATCTCGACCGTGCGACGGTCGTCGCGACCGCGGCCCGAGGGCGCCTGGAGGAAGTCGAGGCCGAAGCCGTGCGCGCTCGCGGCTTGATTGAACACCTGTTGGGCGAGGGACCATTGCCAGCGAATCTGGATCCGCACGAAGTGCTGATCCGCGCACCGATCTCGGGGGTCATCGTTTCGCGGGAGGCGACGGCAGGCACCGTGGTGCTGCCCGGTGACCCACTCGTTGCTGTCGCCGATCCGAATGCGTTGCTGCTCGAGTTGCGGCTGACCGACCGCCAGGTAGCAGGCGTCGCCGCGGGCAGTTCCGTGAGCTTCACGCTGGTCGGTGAATCGGTTGGCTCCGCGACCGGTCGCGCGGTCGTTTCGCGGGTGGCGCCGATGATTGAGGGTGCCACACGAACGACGATCGTGCTGGCCAACATCGCCACGATGCCGGCCGGCGCACGTGCCGAGCGATTCGCAACCGCACAGCTGAGTGGTCGCGCCGAGGGAGACGCGCTCGTCGTGCCCATGCAATCGGTGCAGTCGCTCGCGGGTGACACGGTGGTCATCGTGGCGGAACAGCGCGGCGAAGGATTGTATATCGAAGCGGTGCCGGTGCGCGTGGGACGCCGCGATGCCACGCACGCTGAAATCCTCGCGGGGCTCGACGTCAATCGGGTCGTGATTGCCCGCGGCGCCACGATTGCGCGCGCCGAGTTGCTGAAGCGCCGCGAAGGAGGCGGTGGTGAGTAGCTCGTCGCTCCCGGATTCGCACGACGTCGTGCCTGACACCGCGGTGCCGCTCTCGCTGTTGGCGCGACTGGTCGGCGGTTCGATGGCCCGTCCCGTACTCGTGCTCATGGCCGTCGCCGTGACGGTCGTGGCGGGCGTCCTCGCATTTCTGCGATTGCCCTTTGACGCATTTCCGGATCTCACGGGCGTACGCGTCGAGGTGATTACGGAAGCGCGTGGCTACGCGGTTGATGAAGTTGAACAACTGGTGACGTACCCGATCGAATCCGTGCTCATGGGTGTCTCGGGTGCCGAACAGGTGCGTTCCACGTCGAAGGCTGGCCTGTCCCTGGTGACGATTGCGTTTGCCGATGGCACCGATCTGTATCATGCGCGTACGCTCGTGACGCAGCGCATCGGCGACGCCAAGGGGGACCTGCCCGACGGCGTGGACCCCATGCTCGGTCCGGTCTCCACTCCACTCGGCGAACTGTATCAGTATGTGGTGGAGAGCGATTCCCTGTCGCTCACCGAGCTCAAGGCGCTGCACGACTATGTGATTCGTCCGCGTCTGCGCAGTGTGCCGGGCGTCAGCGAAGTAAACTCGTGGGGCGGCTTGATCGAGCAGGTGCAGGTGCAACTGGATCCGGCGGCACTGGCCGCCTACGCGCTGACACCGGGGGACGTCCACGATGCGCTCGCGATGAACTCGGTCGCGTTCGGCGGTTCGTACGTGGAGCGTGACGGCGAGCGGTGGACGCTGCGCGGTCTAGGTCGTGTCGCCGCTGCCGACGATCTGCGCGCGGTCGTGATCCGCGCGGTGGACGGCACGTCAATACGCATCGGTGATGTCGCAACGATCGAAATCGGTGCGCTGCCGCGCTTCGGCGCGGTGTCGCGCGATGGTACGCACGAGACCGTCTCCGGCATGGTGCTCAAGCGCAAGGGCGAAGATTCGCGTCGGGTGATTGCGGGCGTGCTCGAGCGGCTTGAGGAGGTGCGTGCCACGCTGCCGTCGCACGTCACGATCACACCGTTCTACGATCAAAGCGCGCT
>JBBRFQ010000009.1:0-43590 GCA_038224035.1 Gemmatimonadales bacterium | reverse complement strand
TGCTGGCCTCGCTGGGCTGCGGCAATCCCACCGCGCTCGCCGAGCTGCGCGAGGGCGAAACCGTGCTGGATCTGGGGTCGGGCGGTGGCATCGACGTGCTGCTCTCCGCGCGGCGGGTGGGGCCAACCGGTCAGGCGTACGGCCTCGACATGACGGACGAGATGCTCGACTTGGCGCGTCGGAATCAGGCCGAGGCAGGCGTGACCAATGTGACGTTCCTGAAGGGACACATTGAACAGATTCCGTTGCCGGACGCGTCGGTGGATGTGATCATCTCCAACTGTGTCATCAACCTGTCCGTCGACAAGCGCCGTGTGCTGCAGGAAGCCTTCCGTGTGCTCAAGCCCGGCGGACGACTGGCCGTCAGTGATGTGCTTTCGCGCGGGGAGATTCCCGACGCGATACGTGGCAGCATGGAAGCGTGGGTCGGCTGCATCGCGGGCGCGATGGACGAGTGCGAGTTTCTCGACATGGTGCACGAGGTCGGCTTCGTAGAGGGCAGCGTGGAGCCCACGCGCGAATATGCGCCCGCCGATGCACGAACGTTCCTCTCGCTCGCCGGCTTGCCGAACGATGATTTGCTCGATGAGGTGGCGGGACGGTTTCTCGCCGGATTCGTCCGTGCGACCAAGCCGCGCGACGCGTAGTCCTTCATTCACTCACCCCCGCGCATCCGGAGTCTGAACGCATGTCCTCTGTTCCAGCCGAGCAGACTCGATTGCGTGCGGCCACACCCGACGATCTCGACGCGGTGCGCGCGTTGCTGGCGTCGGTGCTGCTCACAACCACAGCCGAGGACTGGTTCCCGCGTTTTGGCTTCGTGCGCATCGCGCGGGACGCGGTACCCGCGGCACTGCACGCATCGGCGGAGCTGCGCGGCGCCTGTCCGGCCTCTGCGGCAGTGATGCAGAAACCGTTGTAACCGTCAGGCCCAGTGGTTCAGCGGACCATGCCCGCTGCCAAGCGCCGGTGCGGAAAGAATTGCGCGGTGCACGTAGTCGAGCGAATCGCGCACCGCATCACGCAGCGAGTTTCCGCGCGCCAGGTGCGCGGTGATTGCGGCGCTGAGTGTGCAGCCCGTGCCGTGCAAGCTGGTCGTATCAACGCGTGGATGGCGAAAGTGCTGGATGTCGCCGTCGGCATACAGTACGTCCACCATCTCCAGTCCGGGCAGGTGACCGCCCTTCACCAGTGCCGCCTTCGCGCCATGCTCTTCCACGAGCGCGCGCGCGGCGCGCTCCATGGTGCTGATGTCTTTGACCGGCTGATCGAGCAGCACCTGCGCTTCGTCCAGATTGGGTGTGACGAGCGTGGCCAGAGGCACGAGACGTTCGCGAATACTTGCGACCGTGCCCGCATTCACGAGCAAGTCACCCGACGTCGCCACCATTACCGGATCAAGCACGTAGGGAACGAGCGTATGCTCGATGAGTCCTTCCGCAACTGTCTTGACGATTTCGCGGTTGGCGAGCATGCCGCTTTTGACAGCCGCCGGCCGCAGGTCGGCGGCCACGCATTCAAGTTGCGCGCGCACCATTTTGCTCGAGACCGCTTCCCAACTGCTCACGCCTTGCGTGTTCTGCGCCGTGATCGCAGTGATCACGGATGTGCCGAAGACCTGATAGCGCTGGAAGACCTTCAGATCCGCCTGAATGCCGGCGCCACCGCCGGAGTCTGAGCCGGCAATCGTGAGGGCGACAGGAACGTTCGGTACGCGTACCGGATCGCTCACCGATTCCCCGTGGCGGGCGCGGGTGGCATCGACTTGAGGCGCGCTTTGAACTGCTGGAAGGCGCGGGTGTCGGTGCTGAGCGACCGCAGGATCACGGGGTCGATCTGCGCGATGATGCGTTCCGAATCTTCCACACGATCTTCGGCGAGCGGATGCGTGGAGAACATGGCATCGAGAGCGCCGGGCTTGTTCTGGCGTTCGGCGAGCAGCGTGCGAAACATGGCCGGCACGCCACGTGGATCGATGCCGGCGCGTACGACAAAGTCGATACCAACCCGGTCCGCCTCCCGCTCATCATCCCGCGAGAACTTCGCGAAGGCACCGCCGGCGCCGAGCTGAATTGCGGTTGAGCCAAGTCCGCTGTTGCACACCGCCGGTGCCAGGATGCAAGCGACACCAACGCCAAGATTGGCCTGCTGCGCTTTGGCCATCTGCTCCATGCTATGCCGCTCAGTCACGTGACCGATCTCGTGACCGAGCACGCCGGCGAGTTCGGAGAGCGTCCCGGCCCGTTCGATCAGTCCTCGATTCACGTAGATGTAGCCGCCCGGTACCGCGAAGGCGTTGACCTCGGCCTGGTTCACCACGTAGAAGTGCCAATCGAGATTGCGCTGGTCGGCCACGCGCGCGATGGAATCACCCAGCACCGTGATGTAGCGGGTGATTTCAGGATCGGTGACAAGTGGCAACTCGCGGTTGATCTGATCGGCGTACTGCGCGCCCATCGCGACCTCTTCCTGCGTCGACGCGATGCATCCGGCAACACCGGCCGCTACGATAGCCAGGGCGAGCGGCAGCCGAATCCCCCGCGTCCGGCGTGACGTGGTGGTTATTTCCGAATGCCGCTGACGGTTGTGTCTCGACTCGATCGTGCGCATATCCCTCTACCTTCGCCGCTCGCGGCGCGGTGACTGGTGATCCTGCTGTGCATTCGCTGAACTGACCGTCTTACCCAATTTTGGAGTTTCGGTGAAGCTGCTCTCACTCGCCCGTGACCTCAAGCGCCGCAAAGCCAGGGAGCGCCAGCGGCTGTTTGTGGCGGAAGGGGTGCGAACCGTCGAGGCGCTGCTTGACAGTACCCTCACGGTTCGCGGCGCGCTCGTGGCCCGAGAGTCTCGGGACGACGCGCGCACGGCCCGGCTGGTCCAACGTTGTGAAGGGCGCCGTATTCCGGTGGAGTTTGTGAACGAGACGGAGTTCGCCAGTGCCGCCGACACCGATGCTCCGCAAGGAGTGCTGGCGTTGGCGACTATACCCCGGACCACGCCGGAAGGTTTGCCAGCGGCCGGCACCGTGCTGGTGCTTGATGCGGTACAGGATCCGGGAAACGTCGGCACGATCATACGATCGGCGGCGGCGCTTGGCGCGTCTGTGACGATTGCCCTTCCGGGCACGGTTGACCTATGGAACGCCAAAGTCGTCCGTAGCGCGATGGGTGCGCTCTTCACGCACTGTGTGATCTCGCTCACGTGGGAGGAGACGGTCGGCTGGCTCGACCGCCGCAACATTCCCCTCTGGGTGGCAGATACGCACGGAGAGCCACTGCAGGTAGCCGTCAAGACACGCCCCGCGAGCGTGGCGCTGGTGTTGGCAAATGAAGGAGCCGGTGTCTCGCCGCATGTCGCGGCAGCCGCGGCCCGTTCCGTCGCCATTCCCATGACGGCTGGTTCTGAATCGCTCAACGTTGCCGTGGCTGCGGGCATTCTGCTGTATATGCTCGAGACCGGCGCTCCCTGACCTTGGCATGTGATGCTTGCTCTGTACCCGCTGGAACTGTTCTGGCCGTTCTATCTCGCGACCCTCGTCGTGGGCGCATGCTTTGGCTCTTTCCTCAACGTGTGCGTGGCGCGGTGGCCCGCCGAGCTGAGCGTGGTCTCGCCGCCATCGCGCTGCCCGTTCTGCGAACGACAGATTCGGTGGCATGAGAACATTCCGGTGCTGGGCTGGGTGCGGCTCGGTGGCAAATGCGCCGGGTGCAAGGCCAGCATCTCGCCGCAGTATCCACTCATCGAACTGGTGGTCGGGCTTGGTTGGTTCGCCAGCGCGTTCGCCTTTGGCTTCACGTTCGAGGCGTTGCGCATGGCCGTTGTGGGTACGATCCTGCTCGGCATCGCGCTGACCGACGCGCAGCACTATCTGATTCCCGATGGCTTCACCATCACGGGGCTCGTCTTTGCACTGGTCACGTCAGTCTTCGCGGCGCTGTACCTCGATGGCGCCTCGCACTTCGCAGGCCCGTGGGACGCGATCATCGGGGCCTGCGTGGGTGCGGGTGCGATCCGCATCATTGGCTGGCTGGGCGAGGTAGTGCTCAAAAAGGAAGCCATGGGGTTCGGCGACGAAACGCTGATGGCCTTTGTGGGCGCATGCCTCGGGGCACCGCGATCGCTGCTGACGATTGTCGCGGGTGCCGCGCTCGGTGCAGTGTTGTTCCTCGTGATCGTGGGACCGATCGTGTGGTTGCGTACGCGGCGCAGTGGGGAAGAGTTCGCGTTTCCCGACGTGCCCTTCGGCGTGTTCCTTGCGCCTGCCGCGCTCATTGCCTTGCTTTGGGGAGATCCGCTCATTGCCTGGTATCTTGAGCGCGCCCTTGGCCTGTGAACCGTTCCGTGATGACACGCATTTTTTCGCGACGCTCGCTGTGTGGTGGCTGCGTAGCGCTGGTCCTGCTGTCCTCGTGTGACTCCGCGCCATCTGTTGGTGACGGTCCGTACGCCAAGACCCTCTCACGCGCGATTCCCAAGGTCGAGCAGGCGACAGGTCTGACCTTCAAGACCACACCGGTGCTGGAGACGCGCTCAAAGGCCGAGGTGCGTGAGTTCCTGCTCAAGCAACTCACGAGCGCCCGCGCCGAGACTTTGCTCGCGGGACAGGAAGGCGTGTACAAACGCCTTGGCTTGATTCCCGATTCGGTGAACGTGGGTGAGTTGCTGCGCCGATTGTTGGAGGAGCAGATCGTCGGCTACTACGATCCGGGCACGAAGGTGCTCTATGTGGTGGACGACGTGCGGTCCGATCTCGTCGAGGTCACGATCACGCACGAACTCGTGCACGCGCTGCAGGATCAATACGTCAACATCGACTCCATTCAAAATCGCACCGACGACGCGGACCGTCAGGTCACAGCGCAGGCGATTCTTGAGGGACAGGCGGTGTACGCGCAGCTGCGTGCGTCCCTGGGCGAGACGGGGCTTCGTCTGGGCGGCTGGGATCGGGCGCGCCTGGCGATGCGCGACGCACAGGACGGCATGCCGATTTTTGCAAGCGCGCCGATGATCCTGCGCGAGTCGTTGTTGTTTCCGTACACCGGCGGCGCCGACTTCGTGTTTCGGTTCATGAACCGCCGACCGGGCGACGATGTGCTCCAGGACATGCCCGTGTCGACTCGGCAGTTGCTCAGCGACGCGGCGTACTTCGGGACCGGCGAAACGCCGATCGCGGCGGCTGATCGCATGGCGCCCACGCGCGTGACGCTTCCCGAGCCGACGCGCGGCTCGGTCAAGTTCTCGAACGTCTTCGGTGAGCTTGAAACCCGGCTGATTCTGTTTCAGTACGTACCCAATGAGGCGCAGTCTGCACGCGCGGCGCAGGGCGTCGCTGGCGATCGCTATGCGCTGATCGACCTGCCGCAGGGCGATGCACTCGTCTGGGCCAGCGTTTGGGATAACACGGTCGATGCCGCGGAGTTCGTCGATGCGTTTTCGCAGTGGCTCAAGAAGCGCTACGTCGGCGTGTATACGCGCGACGCGGACGATGCGACCTTGCGCCGGTTTACCGTACCCGCCGATAGCGCGCGGGGTCGGCGTGCGGAGCGCAGCGTGCGACTCGAAGTCCTCCAGCGCGATGGACGTCCGCTGGTGATCATTACCGACGCGCCGGCGGGACAGGCGGATGGATTGATTGACGTGTCGCGCATTACGCTGGCTCGCTGAGTCAACCTATGGAGCCGGTTGACGAGTCGCTGCCGCCAGCGCTCCGCATCACCGCCGACGATGAGCTCAAGCGACAGCGGCTGAACGCGATGAAGCGGATGGCCACCGGGATGCTCGTGGGGGTCGCGATCCTCTTCGGTGTTGCTCGCTGGTACGAGTCGCAGTTCCCGTGGCTCTCGTGGGTTCGTGCGTTTGCCGAAGCTGCGATGGTGGGCGGTATTGCCGACTGGTTCGCCGTCACGGCGCTTTTCCGTCATCCGCTGGGCATTCCGATTCCGCACACGGCCATTGTAGCGTCCCGCAAGGATCGCATCGGTACGGCGCTTGGCAATTTCGTGCAGCGGAATTTTCTGCAACGCGACGTGGTAACGCAGAAGATTGCCGCGATGAAGCTTGGCGAACGTGCGGCACGCTGGCTGGCCGAACCAGAAAATTCGCGGCGGCTCGCGCGGCATGTGGCCACTGGCTTGTCCGGCGCCGTAAACGTGCTCAAGGACGATGACGTGCAGGCCGTGGCCGATCGCGCCGTGGTGTCCCGATTGCGCACGATGCAGGTCGCGCCGCTCCTGGCGCGCGGATTTGAACTGCTCACCGTGGGTGGGCGCCATCAGGGACTGCTCGACGACGCACTTCGTCTGGCCGCGCGTTTCGTGGCGGAGAACGAAGAGGTCATTCGTGATCGCATCAAGGCTGAGAGCCCATGGTGGGTGCCCGGCATGGTGGAGAACAGACTTCACGATCGCATCGTCACCGGTGTGGAGAACACGCTGGCGGCGGTCGCGGCCGATCCCGACCATCCGCTGCGCGTGCGCTATGACGAGGCGGTGCAGCGGTTTGTGGAGTCGCTGCGCTCGTCTCCTGAGGTGATTGCGCGCGCCGAAGAACTCAAGCTCGAGCTGCTGGAACACCCGTCGGTGTCGGACTTCTCGCGCGACGTCTGGACGGATGTGAAAGAACGCATCACGCGGTACGCCGAGCGACTCGCGCAGGAAGAGCAGAATGAGCCGGATGCGATCGAACGCTGGGTGAGCGGCCTTGGGCGTACGGTGCTCGCCGATCCCGCCTTGAGTGCGAAGGTGGATCTCTGGGTCGTGGAGCTGGTGACGTACGCGGTGGAGCAGGCGCGCGGCGAGGTGGCGCAGCTCATCTCCGCGACCGTGGCCCAGTGGGACGCGGATGCGACCTCGCGCAAGATCGAACTGCAGATCGGACGTGATCTGCAGTTCATCCGCATCAACGGCACCGTGGTGGGTGGCCTCGTCGGCCTACTGCTGCACGCGCTCGCGGCGGCGTTCTGACGCACGGCCCCGCGACGATTCGGTGGGCTGCGGCGCATCATCGAGCGGGAGCGACAGGGTGTCGTCCGTACGATCGGCCGGCGTACCGGTCGCGTTCACGAGCAGCGCCAGATGAAACACCTCGTCCATCGTGGCGGCGAAGGTAAACGCCATACCGCTGCGCACTTCTTCGGGGACGTCGCGCAGATCCTTCTCGTTGCTCTTGGGCAGAATCACTTCGCGCAGTCCGGCGCGATAGGCGGCGAGCACTTTCTCCTTCACACCGCCGATCTCGAGCACGCGGCCGCGCAGCGTCACCTCACCAGTGAGTGCCACGTCACGTCTCACCGGCCGACGCGAAAGTACGCTCGCCAGGGCAAGCGTCACGGCGATACCCGCGGACGGTCCGTCTTTGGGAATCGCGCCGGCCGGGAAGTGCAGATGCAAATCGGATTCCTTGAACTCAGTTTCGGCAATGCCCAGCGTGGCCGCGCGCGAACGCACGAAGGAGTATGCCGCGTCCACCGATTCGCGCATGACCCCGCCGAGCTGTCCGGTGACCGTGAGCTTGCCGCTCCCGGGCATGCGCAGCGCTTCGATGGTCATGAGTTCACCACCCGTGCTGGTCCACGCGAGACCGGTCACGGCGCCGATTTCCGGCTCCTTCTCGGCCTCTTCCATGCTGTAGCGCGCCGCGCCAAGAATGTGTTCGACACGCGCGATGTCAATCACCCAGGTGCTGGCATCGCCGTCGGCTTTGGCGCGGGCGCGCTTGCGCATGATCGACGCGATGGAACGCTCGAACGTGCGAAGCCCGGACTCTCGCGAATAGCGCGCGGTAATGTGTCCCAGCACAGCGTTGGGAATCGTCAGGTCAATGGGGTCGAGCCCATGATCCGCAAGCAAACGAGGCATGAGATAACGCTCGGCAATTTCGACCTTTTCTTCAATCGTGTAACCGGCAATACGGATCACTTCCAGACGATCGCGCAGCGCCGGCGGAATATCGTACAGATTGTTCGCGGTGCAAATGAAGAGCACCGACGACAAATCGAACGGCAGATTGAGGTAGTGATCGACGAACGTATCGTTCTGCGCCGGGTCGAGGACTTCCAGCATGGCCGCCGTTGGATCACCGCTTGCCCCGCCGTTGCCCATCTTGTCGATCTCATCGATCATGATCACCGGATCGCGCACCTGCACACGACGCAGCGCCTGCAACAACATGCCGGGCATGGCGCCCACATACGTGCGGCGATGTCCACGAATCTCGGCTTCATCACGCACGCCGCCGACGGAGATGCGATAGAACGCGCGGCCGATGCTGTTGGCGATGGCCTCGCCCAGTGAAGTCTTGCCGGTGCCCGGCGGTCCCACGAAGCAGAGAATCGGGCCGTTCGGGTCACCACCGCGCAGCTTGCGCACGGCGAGGTACTCGGTAATGCGTTCCTTGGCTTCGTCGAGTCCGTAGTGCCGGTCTTCCAGCGCTTCTTCCACCTTCTCCAGCGCGATGTCGGCGTCGTTCGCCGAGCGAGTGTGCCACGGGAGCGCCAGCAGCGTATCGAGATAGGTGCGGAGCACCTGATACTCACTGCTCGCCGGCGAGAGCTGACGCAGGCGCTCCGTCTCGCGACGCGCCTCCTGTGCGACTTTCTCCGGCAGCCCGGCCTCTTCGATGCGACGCAACAGATCGACCGATTCTTTCTCGTTGGGATCCGCTTCGCCGAGTTCCGACTGAATCGCGCGCAACTGCTGGCGAAGGTAGAACTCGCGTTGATGCTGTTCGATCTTGACTTCGGTTTGTTTTTTCACGTCTTCCATCACGCGCGCGCGTGCAACTTCGCGTTCGAGACGTGAGAGGATGAAGCGAATGCGCTGACCGATATCAAGGCGCTGCAGTACCTCGTCCTTGTCGGCGATGCGCAGGTTCATGTTCGTGGCCGCGAGGTCGGCAAAGCGCCCCGGATCGGACACGTTCATCTTCAGGATTTGCGGCACTTCGGCGGGAATACGCTCGATCAACTCGGCGAGCGTCTCCGCGGCCGACACGGTGCGCGCCACGAGTTCGTCGAGCTCCGCCGGATCAGCCGGCGTTTCGCGCGCGCCCTGCACGCCGGCGATCGCGAACGGTTGCGTTTGCTCGATGCTGTCGAGCGTGATGCGGCGCAGCCCCTGCAGTGTGATCTGGACGGTGTCGCCGGGCAGATTGATGCGCTCGTGCACGCGAGCGGCCACCGCGACTCGGCCGATAAAGTCATGCGGATCGATCGGATCTTCCTGCTCCGTGGCCGCGACGACCAACGCGACGATCAATCCTGACTCCTCGTGCGCACGCAGCAGCGCCAGGTTCTCCGGAGCCCCCATCTGCACGGCGATGGTGCCGAGCGGAAAGACGATCGTGGAGCGCAGCGCCATGAGCGGCAGTGCCGGCGGCAGCTCCGAGCGTAGGATCTCCTCCTTCTTCTGCCCGCGTGGCATGGGCAGCGACGGGAAACGCGAGGCGGGTCGGGACACGGCAGGGCGGGACAGGGGCGATCGGGCATCGCGCGGTGCGATGGAGACCGGACAGGTTCTGAGCGTCGCGTCTGTGCGACGCACTTGATCACTGAAAGTATCGGACGGAGGTCACCAAATGGTGAGCCGCGAGGAATGTAGGGCCGGGCGCCCGTAGCGCAAATGCCGGCGCACAGGGCACTTGCGGCGCTTTGCGCCCGCTCCGTTTCATGGCTGGCACTGCGGTGCCCACGCCACAGCTGGCGCGCCTGTCACGCCTCGTGCCAAAGCATCCGACCGATCCGGCTACCAGTCGGTGGGTCGATAATCCTTGAGAAACTGTCCCCGGACATGGTGTCCCGTACGCCGGCCGCTGATGATCGGATCTGTAATGCGGGCCGCGCCGTCCACGATGTCGAGCGGCGGATGGAACCGGTGATTGACAACTTTGCGGGCAGCCAGTTCAGCAGCGTCCTCGTCGGTGACCCAGCCGGTGTCCACGCTGTTCATGTGGATGCCGTCCTGCGCATAGTCGGTGGCCGAGGTGCGCGTCATCATGTTGAGCGCCGCCTTGGCCATGTTGGTGTGCGGATGGCGCGTGGTCTTGCTGTTGCGATAGAACTGACCCTCCATCGCCGACACGTTCACGATGTGTTTGTCGTGCTCCGGCGTGACCAGCATCAGCGCCTTCAGGCGCGCGTTGAGGATGAACGGCGCGATGGCGTTGACCAGCTGCACTTCGAGCAGTTCCACGCTGGCGACTTCGTGCAGTAGCAGCCGCCACGAGTTGCGGTCGCGCAGATCCACCTGTTGCGAGTCCTGATCGAGCTGCCCGCTGGGGAAGAGGGTGTGGTTGACGAGCTCGTCGTCGGGAAGCAATTGCAGTTGCGACAGTGCCGCCGCCCGTGTGAGGCCCACGTGCTCGGCCGTGAGGTCTCGGCGTGTTGCCGTGCCGTTCGCGGCTACGTTTTCCCCCAGCAATCGCGCGCCGCGCCACGCTTCGTACGTGCCAAGCAGGCGGCGGGCGGACGGTGAAAGTGAACTGAGTGACGCTGCCTCACGTTCCATCATATGCGCGTAGAATGCGGGCGGACGTCGGACCGTTTGGCAGGCGTTGTTAATGATGTAGTCGAGCCGGGATTCCGTGTGCCGCAGCGTGTGACAAAACGCTTCGACGCTCGGCGTGTGCCGCAGGTCGAGTCCGAAGATCTCGAGTCGGTCGCGCCACTCGGCGAAGTCCGGCTCGGCTTCGAATCGCAGGGCGGAGTCGCGCGGGAAGCGCGTGGTCACGAGCAAACGGGCCCCGCAGCGCAGCAGTTTGAGGCCGGCCTGGTAGCCGATCTTGACGCGTCCGCCCGTGAGCAGCGCCGTGCGGCCCGTGAGATCAGCGAGCTCAGTGCGTTTGGCGAAATTGAAATCACCGCACGGCACGCACATCTGATCGTAAAAGTGATGGACCGCCGTGAATTTTTGTTTGCAGATGTAACAGTGTTGTGGCACCGTCGCTTCGGCGATGGCGTCGGGCGTCGCGGGGGCTGCGGAAGCATCCGGCGTGTCCTGATCGCGCGGATCGTTGAGCCGATAGACATTGGGGGTGGTGAAGACCGGCTGTCGTCGCAGCGTGCGAATGCCGGTGTCCTGCAACCTCGCATCGTCCTTGCGCGCGGCCTCGAGTTTGCGCTCGCGAGAGGTGGCCTTCACCATGGAGCGGCGCGACTTGGCGTCCGGATGAAAGACCTGGGCGACCACTGCCACAAAGGCCAGCCGCTCTTTCGCCGGCACGCCAACGAGCAGCGAGCGGTCGGCGGCGATCCGGTGGAGGAGGGCCGTCGCGGCGCGCAGTTCTGCGAGGAACGCGGTGCCGTGGGCGGTCAGTTCGTTGGGGGTGGCGGCGGCAGCGTCAGTCACGGGCGTCTGTCGGAGGATCCGGCCGGCAGAGACGGGGAAGTCCGTGGAGCAGCTGGTCGGCACACACGCGAAAGCTACTCGGGCAGGCTGCCGCGTCGCCGGATCAGCCCTCGACTAGCACCAGGGGCCCGGTCAGGCTACGTTTAAAGGCTATGTTCGAAGAGCTCTCAGACAAACTCGGAAACGTCTTTGCCAAGCTGCGCGGCAAGGGCGTCCTCACCGAAGCCGACATCAAGGAAGGACTGCGCGAAGTACGGCGTGTCCTGCTGGAAGCCGACGTCAACTTTTCCCTCACGCGCGAGTTTCTCGAGCGCGTCGAAAAGAAGGCTGTGGGCGTGTTGCAGCTCAAGCAGGTGCGCCCCGAGCAGCAGATTGTCAAGATCGTGCACGACGAGCTCACGGCGATGCTCGGCGAGCGGCGTGAAGGGCTCAAGATCAGCACGGTGCCGCCTACGATCGTTATGATGGTGGGCCTGCAAGGCTCGGGGAAGACGACCACGGCCGCCAAGCTGGCCCGCAAGCTCAAGGCGGAAGGCAAGAGCACCCGCCTCGTCGCGGCCGACGTCTATCGCCCCGCCGCCATCGAACAGCTCGAAGTGCTCGGCCGGCAACTCGATGTGCCGGTGTACGCCGATCGCACCACGAACGATGTAGTAAAGATCGCGAAGGCCGGCATCGATCAGGGTACGCGCAATCGCGACCGTGTCGTCATCATCGACACGGCTGGTCGCTTGCAGATCGACGCCGATTTGATGGACGAGCTCAAGCGCCTCAAGGCCGCGATCAAGCCTGACGAAATCATGCTCGTGGTAGACGGCATGACCGGCCAGGAAGCGGTGAAGATTGCGCAGGGCTTCGACGAAGCGCTCAGCATCACCGGCGTGACCCTCACGAAGCTCGACGGTGATGCGCGCGGTGGCGCCGCGCTGTCGATTTACGGCGTGACGAAGAAACCGATCAAGTACATCGGTGTGGGCGAAAAGGTGGATGCGCTCGAAGAGTTTCATCCTGAGCGCATGGCCGGCCGCATCCTGCAAATGGGCGACATTGTGTCGCTTGTCGAGAAGGCGCAGGAAACGTTCGACCATGACGCCGCGAAGAAGCTCGAGAAGAAAGTGCGGAAGGAGGGGATGGATCTTGAAGACTTCCTCTCGGCGATGCGCCAGATGCAAAAGCTCGGGCCCATGGAGAACCTGCTCAAGCTCGTGCCGGGTGTGAATACCAAAGCGCTCAAGGATGCCAAGATGGATCCCAAGCGTCTGGCTCATGTGGAAGCGATTGTGCTCTCGATGACGAAGGCCGAGCGCAAGAAGCCTGAGCTGCTCAACGGTTCACGCCGCGCCCGGATTGCCAAGGGCTCCGGTCGACCGGTCTCCGAGGTCAATCGCCTCATGGACCAGTTCAAACAGATGCAAAAAATGATGAAGAAGTTTGGTGGGGGAGCCAGCGGTGGCGGAAAGCCCGGCCGCATGGGTTTCCCGCCAATGCCCGGAATGTTCGGTCCACGGTAGCCGAACGCGTCGCGTTTCACGCGACGGGATCACACCCCGAGTGCGCATCGGAAATGCCGATGTCGCGAGGAGCTCGGTACCGCACTGTTCACTACTCCGCAGCGAGGTTGTTCCATGGCCGTAAAGATTCGTCTCCGTCGCGAAGGACGGAAGAAGACCCCGATGTATCGTATCGTCGTAGCCGATTCGCGCGCTCCGCGTGACGGCCGCTTCGTGGAAATCATCGGACAGTACCAGCCTCGCATCGCGGAGAATGCGATCAATCTCAAGATCGATCGTGTGAACTACTGGCTGAACGTAGGCGCGCAGCCCACCGATACAGTGCGTTCGCTCCTGCGCAAGGCGGGCGTGCTCAAGGCGCGTCACGAAGCGCGTCTGGCGTCCAAGCTTGGCGCCGCGGCGGTGCCGCTGAGCGATAAACCGTCAGCCGAATCGGTTCCGGCCGAGGCGGAAGGCTGAGCGAGCGACTGCTGGTCGGTCGGGTGCGTCGCGCACATGGCGTGCGCGGCGCGCTCTTGATCGAACCGAAGTCCGACGTGCCGGGTGCGGTATTCGCGCCCGGCCGTGTCGTTTATATCGGCACGGCCGACGGCGTGCGTATGGACGAAACGCCCTGCACGATCACCGATGCGCGTGAGGCCAATGCCGGATGGATCGTCTCGCTCGACGGTGTGAGTGACCGCAACGTCGCCGAGTCGTGGAAGGCACGCACCGTGTTTGCGGACGCCGAAACGTTACCGCCGCCCGATCAAGATGAAGTGTACATGCATGAACTGGTCGGGCTGACGGTACATACGCACGATGGCAGCGTCGCGGGGCCAGTGGTTGATGTGTACGAAGCACCGCAGGGACTCTTGATCGAGGTGGAGACGGTTGTCGGCAAACGACTGGTGCCGTGGCGCGACGAACTCATTGCGCATGCGGACTGGGAAGCGCGCAAAGTGACGCTGGTGAATCTGCCCGGCCTGCTGGACTGATCGGAGGGTGCATGCTCACGATCAATATCGTCACGATTTTTCCAGCGTTCTTTGACGGTCCGCTCGGGCTGAGCATTCCGTCGCGCGCTGCCGCAGCGGGCGGTGTGCTGTTCAATTGCGTTGATCTTAGAGATTTCACGCACGACAAACATCGCAGCGTCGACGACTATCCGTTCGGCGGCGGGCCCGGCATGGTGATGCGACCGGGACCGTTCTTCGAGGCGGTGGAGTCCGTTGGCGCGACGTCACCAATCGTGCTCTTGTCAGCGCGCGGGCGACGGTTCGCGCACGCCGATGCGGTGCGTTTTGCCGAGGGGACGGAGCTGACGCTGCTGTGCGGGCACTACAAGGATGTCGATCAGCGCGTGGCCGATCACCTGGCCACCGAAGAGTTGTCGCTCGGCGACTTTGTGCTCTCCGGCGGCGAACCGGCGGCGCTGGCGATCCTCGATGCCACCGTGCGGCTCCTGCCGGGCGCCATGAGTGATCTCGAGAGCGCGCGAACTGATTCTTTCTTTGATCGCGGCATCAGTGCGCCGAGCTACACACGACCGGCCGAGTATCGAGGGCTCACGGTGCCCGACGTGCTATTGAGCGGTGATCACGCCAGGGTCGACGCGTGGCGCGCGAAAGAGTCGCTGGAGCGCACGCGGGTTGTCGAAGCACGCGATCGTGAGCAATGGATCGCGCGCGAGCGTGAGATCGCCGCGCGTGAAGCGGTGATTGCCGAACGGACAGCGGTGGCGCGCGCGAAAGCGGAGCGCAAAGCGAGACGCAAACGCGCGTAACGTCACGCTGTCTCGGTCGCTGCTGCTGTCCCTGCTACCGAAACGTATCGCACACGCTGGGATCACCGCTCGTCAGTCCACGGCGGAACCACTCCATGCGCTGCGCCGAGGTCCCGTGGGTAAACGCTTCCGGGGACACGCGCGTCCCGCTCATGCGCTGCAACCGATCGTCACCCACCGCGGCCGCCGCCGCGAGTCCTTCGTCCACGTCGCCTTCGTCAAGCAGGTTACGCTGCGCGGTGGAGTTTGCCCACACGCCGGCGTAACAGTCGGCTTGCAGCTCGAGTCGTACGGACAATGCGTTGGCCTGCGATGGATTCGCCTGCTGCAGGCGCCGGACCTCGCCCGATGTCCCGGAAATGGTCTGGATGTGATGGCCGATTTCGTGTGCGAGCACGTACGCCTGCGCGAAATCGCCGGCCGCCCCGAATCGCGTATGCAACTCGTCGAAAAACCCGAGGTCGACGTACACCTTCTGGTCGGCCGGACAGTAGAACGGTCCCGCCGCTGACTGGCCGGTGCCGCACTCCGTTGGCGTTTGGTGGCGGTACAAGACGAGCGTCGTGGGCTGATAGGTGTTGCCCTGCGCCGCGTAAATGCGCGTCCAGGTCGCTTGTGCATCGTCAAGTACAAACGACGTGAAATCGACGAGACTGTCTTCGGCGGCCGAGGAACTGGCTGGCGGCAGCTCACCCGCTTGCACGCCAACGCCGTTCGGCATGCCACCCTCGGACGCGAGGCTCAGGAAGTCTTTCTTGAACACGATGCTCAGAATCACGAGGACGATGATGCCGCCCGCGCCGAGTCGCATGCCGCCGCCGCCGCCTCCACTGAGGCCGCGACGGTCTTCAAGGTTGCTGCTTTTGCGTCCTGGGGTCCAGCGCATGGACTGCTCCGCGGCATTCGTGGAAAGGCACCTCACATCCCACGAAGCTATAGCGGTCGGCGCGTCCGGCAACTGGCGAAGAGACGATGGGCGGTGCGCGCTGCGCTGTCTTGTGCGTTCGGTCACGATCGGCGTAGGTTCGGCGGCGAGCGGTTGACGTATCCCTCCCACGATGACGATTGGCCGCCGGTGGACGAGTTGCTCGCGGACGCGGCTTGGGATGCGGCGCGTGTGAGATTGTATCTGGCCTACGAAACGTTGGCGCGGCTGGCGCACGCGCTTGGCGAGTCCGCGCTCGATCAGCCGGTGGCGGGCCAGTCGGCGGCCGATCGGCACACGATCCGCGAAATGCTCGAAGGAGTTGTCGAGCACGGTGCGTATCACGGCGGACAGGTCGCGCTAATGCGCCGCGTGCGTACGCCGCGGTAGCTTTGGCGACTGCGCCGTGAGCCGTGTCGCGGCTCGCCAGCAGTTTCTCTCCGCACGCAACCATCACCACCACCTCGCGACCGGCGAAGCGCGATGTCAGCGCCGCGCCGTCGTACGATCGCTCGATCAGCGAAGGGCCGCTGCTGCCTGTGGCGCCTCGCGTGGCCGTCCATGCTGCAGAATGTGATCGGCGGTTTGCAGGGCGTGATCGATCACGCCATGGTCGGGCACGGCCACGTGACGCGATGTCTGTTGAGCGTGTGGCGCTTCCGTCAAGGGCGATGGCGGGCGATCGCCGTGCAGATTGACGCCACGCGGTCGTAGACACGCGTCGGGACTGGCGCGATGGCGCCAGGTGCTGCATCGTGGTCACACAGATGGGCCAGGGGAACCTGGCAGTGTGACGACTTGCTCTCACCCGGATTCACATGCTGAAACCGAGAAGGCGCGAGGTGTTCGCTGGAGTGGCACTGTTGCTGGCCGCGCTTGGTGCATGCGCGACTGCCGATCGTCCGGCGCTCGGCGTGGCGCTCAGTGGGTCGTCTGTCGACGCCGCCCGGATGGCGATCCTGGACGCAGCATCCGACGGCACGCTGCCGCCGCTCGATACGCTGATCCGCTACGAGAGCGGCGGCGAGGCCAGTCTGGCGATTCGGCTGGCGCGCGATCTGGTCGCTGCACCGGGACTGGTCGCCGTGGTCGGTCACTCCAACAGCGCATCGAGCCTGGCGGCGGCACAAGTGTACAATGAGGCGCACGTGCTGCAGCTGGCGCCGACTTCGACGGCGGTGCTCTACTCGCGCGCCGGCGCGTACAGCTTTCGCATGGTTCCGCCTGACGATCAGCAGGGAAAGTTTCTGGCCGAGACAGTGAGCCTCCGGTTTCCCGAGGGCGCGCGGGTTGCTTTGTTCTACGTAAATGACGACTACGGGCGCGGACTGCGCGCGAGCGTGCTCGACGCGCTCAATGAGGACTCGTACCCGCTGCTGCTCGACGTGCCGCACGTCGAGACGGATGTCCGTCTCGAGGTGATTGAACAAGCCGCCCGTGAGGCCAGCCACGTGCGACCAGACGTGGTGTTGTGGCTGTCGCGGAGCCGGTTGTTGAGTGCATATTTGCCGGCGCTGCGGGCTGCCTTGGGAAACACGCCGATTATTGCCGGAGACGCCGTCTCCACGTGGCCGCAGCACAGCTACGCGGATGATCGATGGGCCGGCGTGCAGCACGTCGACTTTGTCGACCTTGATGCGAATGATGCGCTGCGTGCGTTCAGTCGGCGCTTTGAAGCAAGGTACGGCACGCGGATGAGTGGAGCCGACGTGCTCACGTACGACGCGGTGCGGGTGCTGCTCGCCGGTATCGGCAGCGGTGCAACGACAGGCGAGCAGCTGCGCGAATACCTCGGCTCACTCGGTCGCGCGCGACCGGCATTCAATGGACTGTCAGGGCCGATTGCCTTCACCGACCGGGGTGATGTCGTGCGCAAGCATCTACTCGTGACGATTCCATCCCAGCGCAGGCAGTTGTGAGCACGGCCGGCCGGCGATCGCTGCGGCGACGCGTCTTGACCCTCGGCGGCGTGGTGGCGCTCGTTACCGCGCTGGCGCTGGCAGCGCTATTGTATCTGGGGTCCCGACAGCAGGCGGCCATGACCGCCTCGACGTCCGCGGTTATCAATGAGCAGCGCATTGCGGATGACATCATTCGCGGCGTGATGCGACAGCTCGCGGTGGTCTCGATCTCGACGACGCAGCAGGACTCCTCGTTGCAACTGCAGTTCCACGAGGCGGGAGCGGCCGTCTACGCCGGCTTGCGGCAGTACTTGTTCTTGTCGCTGTCGATTCCGGAACGATTGTTGATCGAGCGCGTCAAGGAAGAGCATCAGCGGCTGGAAGTGTCCGCAGAACGCGCGATGCGACTGCTGCGAAGCAACGATGCCTCACCGGTGCAGGTGCGGGCGGAGGCGGTCGGGCACGCGGTCAGCCTGTTGGATGCCCTCGACGCGTTTCTCCGGATTCGTGAGAACGCCGTCGCCGAGCTGCTGCAGGAGCAATCACGGGTGCTGCGCTTCTCTTCGCTGGCGGCGGCGCTCCTCGTCGCCGGGTTCGCCGTGGGCGCGACACTGTTGACCGCCGGCTTTCTGCAACGACGCGTGGTCGCACCGCTCGATGCGCTTCGATTGGCGACCGCTCAGATCGGCCTCGGCAATCTTGATGTACGTGTGCCGGTCGCGTACGACGATGAGTTCCGCAGCTTCGCCGATGGCTTCAATGACATGTCGTCCAGCCTGGCACAGACACGGGCCGATCTCGAGCGGCGCAATGCCTCGCTCTCTGAGGCACTTGAGCAGGTGCGTACCGCGCAGCACGAACTTGTGCAGTCGGAAAAGCTCGGCGCGATCGGACGAATGACCGCCGGTTTGGCGCACGAGCTGAATAATCCGTTGGCCACGGTGCTTGGGTACAGCGAGCTGTTGTCCGTGGTGCTGCACGATCATCCGGACACACCAGCCGCCGAGCTGCAGTCCGCGTACGTCGAACCAATCCTGCAGGAGGCGCGGCGATCGCGGCTGCTCGTGCGCAGCCTGTTGCAGTTCGCACGGCGATCGGATGCGGAAGTCGGTCCGGTGCGTTTGCTTGACGCCTTGCACATCGCGATTGATTTGCGAAAGTTCGCGTTCGATCAGGCCGGCGTTCGCCTGGACACGCGAGATGTCCCGGATGTGGTGGTCATCGCGGAGCGCCAGCGTCTGCAGGCGGTGTTCCTGAACCTGATGAACAATGCGCTGGATGTCATGGCTGCCCGAGGTCACGGTACCCTGACGGTTCGCGCGCTCGTGACCGAAACATCCGTGGAGTTGCTGTTTGACGATGACGGTCCGGGACTCGTCGAGCCGGCCCGCGTCTTCGAGGCGTTTTATACCACGAAGGGGGTCGGTGAGGGGACCGGACTCGGGCTGGCGCTGGTGGCTCGCTTCATGGAGTCGTTTGGTGGCGGTGTCGCGGCCGAGAACCTGCCACTCGGTGGTGCGCGCTTTGTGCTGAACTTCACCCGCGCGAAACCGGATGCGGCTGAGGCCGAACGTGAGGGCACGTCGTACAAGACGCCGGCGCACGCGTCACCGCTGCCCTTGAGACAGGCCTCGCGCCGGCAGCTGGTGCTGGTGGTGGAAGATGAGGCGCCGCTGCAGCGGCTGCACCGCACACTGTTGGCGCGCCTCGATGTGGATGTCTGCCTGGCAGACGCGGTGGCGCCGGCGAAAGAGATGCTCGCCGCCCACAGCTTCGACGTTATCATTTCCGATGTGCGTATGCCGGGAGAAAGTGGTATTGATTTTTATCGGTGGATCAGTGAAACGCGACCGGAGCTGACGTCGAGATTCCTGTTCGTGACCGGCGACGCGGAAGCGCCGGACGTGATCGAGGTCATGTTGGGCAGGCCGGATGCGTTACTGCGCAAGCCATTTGATGCCCGGGAGTATCTGTCGCGCGTGGCCCAGCTGCTGGCGTAGTCGATCTCGCGCAGGTCCCGGCTCCAGGCGCCGGACGCGAAACCAAAGTTGGCATTCGTGGATCCGGCAGGCGCCCGACAACGTTGGCGTTGCTATGCAAACATCAGCGAGCGTGTTCTCGATCTCCCCGGTTCTGGTGTGGTTTCGCAACGATCTGCGACTGCACGACCACGAAGCACTGACGGCGGCGCTGCAGGACAACGCACGCGCGCTACTCGTGTATTGCATCGATCCACGCCAGTTCGTCACAATTACACCTGGCGTGCCCAAAACCGGTGCATTCCGGGCGCGCTTCCTGCTGGAATCACTGGTCGATTTGCGCGCATCCTGTCGCTCGCTTGGCGGCGATCTGGTGGTGCGTGTAGGCGAACCGGAGCAGGTGCTGCCGGCGCTGGCGGCAACGGTTCGCGCAAGTCGTGTGTACTTCCACCTGGACGCTGCACCCGAAGAGGGAGCGGTGGAACGCGCGGTGCGACAGGCGCTGAAAGCAAGAGGCGTGGGCGTTCGCCTGTTCTCTACACACACGCTCGTGCACGGCGACGATCTGCCCTTCGATGTGGCGGCGCTGCCCGACACGTTCTCGCAGTATCGCAGTCGTGTTGAACGCCGCGTTGACGTGCGGGCGCCACACCCCGCGCCGACCGCATTGCCGGCTTGCCTCATCGATCCGGGTGAGCTGCCCTCGATTTTGTCGCTCGGGCTCACCGATCCGCTACCGGATCCGCGTGAGCTGTTTCGCTTTCGTGGCGGGGAGACAGCCGGACGTGAACGGTTGAGGTACTGGATGTGGGACGCGGATCGGCTGCGCACGTACAAGACCACGCGCAATGGCTTGTTGTTGACCGACGATTCGTCGAAGCTTTCGCCCTGGCTCGCGCACGGCTGCCTGTCACCTCGGCTCGTGTATGCCGAGGTGCGACGGTACGAACAGGAGCGGGTGCGAAACGCCGACACCGACTGGTTGGTGTTCGAGTTGCTGTGGCGTGACTATTTCCGACTTGTGTTGGAGAAGTGGGGCGGTCGTCTGTTTGCGCCCGGTGGTCTGAACGGCCTGCCGTATCCCTGGCGCCGCCTCGATGACTCCGGCGTGCGTGACGACTTCGACAAGTGGACGGCCGGCCAGACCGGATTCCCGCTCGTAGATGCAGCCATGCGCGAGCTCGCGGCGACCGGCTACACGAGCAATCGGGCGCGCCAGAATGTCGCGAGCTTTCTCACGCGCGTGCTCGGTATTGACTGGCGGCTCGGCGCGTCATGGTTTGAGTCGCTGCTGGTGGACTACGATGTCTCGAGCAACTGGGGCAACTGGGCCTACGTGTCGGGCGTCGGGAACGACGCGCGCGGATTCCGGTTCTTCAACGTGCTGAAACAAGCGCGCGAATACGATCCGAACGGCGACTTTGCACGACATTGGCTGCCCGCGCGCGCCGAGCATCACGCATCGCCAATGGTTGACCTGTTTTCCGCCGCCGACGCCAGCGCGCTGACGTACGAACGGGCCGTCGCCAAACTCGCGCCCGTGCGCGCGACGCCTACTCGACGATGATCACGCGTTACTCACGCCACGCGCTGCGGCTTTTGTCGGTTCGGCGAATATCGGGGTCACGCCCACGTTGGCGAGGAAAAAGGCGTACACGTCCGTGATCTCGGCGATGGCTTTGCTGAGCGACGAGCTGCCGTGCCCCGACTGCGTCTCGATGCGAATGAGCACCGGAGCGTTGCCACCCTGCGCGGCCTGCAACCGGGCGGCAAACTTGAACGAATGCGCCGGCACGACGCGATCATCGTGATCGCCGGTGGTAATCAGCGTGGCCGGATAGTGCACACCGTCGCTGAGACGATGCAGTGGCGAGTAGGCGTGGAGTGCCTTGAACTCGCGTGCGTCGTCGCTTGATCCGTAATCGGCGATCCAATTCCAGCCGATCGTGAACTTGTGGAATCGCAGCATGTCCATCACGCCCACTGATGGCAGTGCCACGGCGAACAAATCGGGGCGCTGCGTGAGCAGTGCACCCACCAACAACCCGCCATTCGATCCGCCCTGCACGGCCAGGCGTTCACGCGACGTCCAACCGTTGTCGATCAGCCACTCGGCGCACGCAATGGCGTCGTCGAACACGTTCTGCTTGTTCAGCTTCATCCCCTGTCGATGCCATGCTTCACCGTATTCACCACCACCGCGCAAGTTGGCCTGCGCAAACACACCACCCTGCTCGAGAAACGCGACGCGCGCGGCGCTGAACGAGGGTAACAGCGTGACATTGAATCCGCCGTAGCCATACATCAGGGTGGGTTGCTGGCCGTTGGGTGTGAGTCCGCGTGTGTGCACAAGAAACATCGGTACGCGTGTTCCATCGCGACTCGTCACGAACACCTGCTGCGTTTCAAACTGCTCGGGATCGAAGGACAATTCGGGCGCTTGGAACAGGGTGCTCACCCCACTGGCAATATCGTGTTGGAAGACCGTGGGAGGTGCGGTAAACGACGTGAAGGTGTAGAACAGATGTGTCGCATCCGGTTCACCGCTAAACCCACCCGCCGTGCCGAGGCTCGGGAGTTCGATCGTCTGCTCGTCGGTGCCATCGGGCATGTACGAGCGCACACGCGTGGTGACATCGGCGAGATACTGCGCGAAGAGCCGGCCGCCACCCGTCGCGACTTCCTGGAGCGGTTCATTCGTCTCGCCGAGTACGACCTGCCAGTTCGATTCAGCCGGCTGCATCGGATCGATCCGCACCACTCGTCCGTTCGGCGCACCGCGCGTGGTGTAGACGAGCAGGTGCGCACCATCGTTGTCGATGACGCGGAACTGATCGTCAAACCCTGTCCAGATTTCGCGAAACGCACCCGTCCCGTGTGTGAGATCCTGCACGCAAAATGCATCACCGTCTTTCCCCTGACCGCGGTCCGAGATGTACAGCACAGCGTACCGCTCGTCGCGTGTGGTGTCGACGGTGTGAAAGCGCTGCGGATGGACGGTGTCATCGAATACCAGCCGGTCGCTGTCCTGGGACGTCCCGAGCGTGTGGTACCACACCTGGTGGCGCTCATTGACATCGCTGAGGGCACGATCCCCCGGCGCCGGATAGCGGGAGTAGAAAAACCCGCTGCCCGACCACGCGATGCCCGAGACTTTCACCCAGCGGATCTCGTCGTCGAGATCGAGCCGCGTGTCGAGCCGTCGGACACGAATCTCCTGCCAGTCGGACCCGGCGTGCGAGACGGCGTAGGCGATATGGTGCCCTCCGTGATCCATGGCGAGCGTGCCCACACGGGTGGTGCCGTCAGGGGAGAGCGCGTTGGGATCGATCAAGATTTCGGCGGGGCCATCCAAGCCGCGCTGGATGTACCAGACACTCTGGTTCTGCAGGCCGTCGTTCCGGGCGAAGAGCACCCAGCCGGCTTGCTCCTGCGGCTGGCCGATTCGGGGGTAGTCGACCAGCTCAGTGATTCGGGCGCGAAAGCGCGCACGCCACGGGATCGCGCCGAGCCACGCGTCGGTGACGGCATTCTGAGCGCGGACCCAGTGCTCGGTCTCCGGCGAGATATCATCTTCCAGCCAGCGATATTCGTCGGGCACTCGCACGCCGTGGTAAATGTCCTCCTGCGCCTCGCTTCGAGTCGGCGGGTAGAGCGGGGCGGGCGGAAGGCCAGCCCGCGGGGCGGCGGGCGAGGTGCTGCGGAAGGTTGACTCGGAGGGTATCATTGGCGAAGAATGCTCGATGGGCGCATTCCGCTCCAGTCGGCGGCGCGGGAATCTGACGCGGGCGAAAGCGACGCCATCTCCCCCCTAGCGGGGCGATGCCGAAGTCGGCTAGCTTGAGAGGCTGGGTGCTCGCATCCAGTGACCCTGTCGGCCGAGTTCGGGGCCGCCGATAGAGGCGATGCCACGTCGAAACAATGTCTGGAGAAGTGCTCCGGGCGTGCGACGCGGCCTCTCGCACCATGCGGCGCACGCGGTGCTTGTGCACCGTGCTGCATGGATTCTGATGTCCTCGCAAGCGGACGCCACGCGTCCGGGAGAGTCATATGCATCCGTTCATCGAAACGCAGAAAGAGTGGCTGCGCGACGACATTCCGCCGTTCCGCCCGGGCGATACCGTGCGTGTGAACGTGCGCGTGAAAGAAGGCGAGAAAGAGCGCCTGCAGGCCTTCGAGGGCGTGTGCATCGCCCGTCGTGGCGGTGGTGTGAGCGAGACGTTCACGGTCCGCAAGATCTCCAACGGCGTCGGCGTTGAGCGCATTTTCCCGCTCCACAGCCCGATGATCGGCAGCCTCGTGGTGGTGCGCCGCGGTGTGGTCCGCCGTGCGAAGCTGTACTATTTGCGCGACGTGGTGGGCAAGGCCGCGCGTATCAAGGAACGCAAAACGGTGCGTCCGCCCAAGGGTTCAGCCACCAGCTGACTCCGGATCTCGCGAGTACACCGGCCGGTTACGGGCGGATGGCGCGCTGGAGTCGTCTGGAAACGACACTGCGTACCCGGCATGGTCCGGTGCTCGCCGGCGTTGACGAAGTCGGACGGGGCCCGCTTGCGGGCCCCGTTGTCGCATGTGCCGTGGTGATGCCGGCGGGTGTGCGGGCAATTGCCGGCGTTGCCGACTCCAAGCAACTCGATGCCGCCACTCGTGTCGCACTGGCCGCGCGCATTCGAGCCACGGCCGTGTCGATCGGTGTGGGCGCGGCCTCGGTACGCGAGGTGGATCGCGTGAACATCCTGCAGGCGACAGTGCGTGCGATGCAACGCGCGCTTGCCCACTGCGAACGGCAGCTTGGCTGCGCGCCCGACCACGTGCTGGTCGATGGCAATCCGCTGCGCTGGTTGGGCGTTGAGCACACTGCGGTCGTGAGAGGTGATGCTTCCTGCTATTCCATCGCCTGCGCGTCGATCATCGCGAAAGTGCTGCGTGACGGGCTGATGCACCGGCTGGCGACGCGCTACGACGGGTATGCATGGGAACGGAACGTGGGGTACGGAACGCTCGCTCATCGAGATGCGATCCGCACGCGGGGGCTCACACCGCATCATCGGCGTTCGTTCTGTCTGTCCGCGCAAACCACCCTGGAGCTGACGTGATGGATGACGAGCGACCGTCGGATCTGGCGCCGGAGACGGTGTTTCCAGCGGGGCCCGACGCCGCGGTGCGGACGGAGCCGGTCTCCGCGGACGCGTCGAGCACGGCGGAATGGTTCCCGCCGACGCCCCCTCCGCCGCTCGACGATAGCCCGCGACTCCTGCAGCCGCGCGTCAAAACCCTCTGGCGCATCGGCATCCTGTTGCAGGCCATCCTGCCATCGGCGCTGGCGGGCTTTGCGGGCTGGTTGGTCTGGCGTGACGACACAGTCTGGCCGGTGATTGCATTGGCGGTGGCACCGTGGATGATCGCGGCGCTGCTGGCGGTACGCTTGCCGGCGCGTCGATACACCGCGTGGCACTACCGCCTCACCGAAGAGTCGCTGCGACTCGATCGGGGAGTCATGGTGCGCATTGAGAGCGTGGTGCCATATACGCGAATTCAGCACGTGGACACTGAGCAGGGACCCATCGAGCGCGCGCTCGGGCTCACGCGCGTCATTGTGCACACCGCCTCGGGGAGCGGTAGCACGCTGACGATTCCCGGACTCTCGCCGGATGAGGCGACGCTGCTGCGGGAGCAACTCGCTGCGCTCGCGGGTGTGGTCGAGCCGCTCTGATGTCGAAAGCGGAGTCCGCGCCGTCCGCCTCGGATCGCAGTGCAACGCCGCCGGGGGTCGCGCTGCGCCGTCTGCATTGGTTCACGGTGGCGCTGCAATGGGTGAGCTCCCTTTCCCGAAGCGTAATCCCACTTGGCGTGCTGTATTTGCAGCATCGCGAACGGGGCGGGCGGATCTTGCCGATAATCGGCGGCGGTATTCTGCTGCTCACGGCGGTGTGGTCGGTCGCCTCGTATTTCGCGCTGCGATACGGCCTCACCGCAGATTCGCTGGTCGTGCGCAGCGGCGTGCTGCGGCGGCAGTCGCGCGTCATTCCGTTCAGCCGCATTCAGAGTGTCAACGTGCGGCAGTCGGCGCTGCAGCGGGTGTTCGGGATGGCCGAGTTGCGGGTCGAGACCGCGACGCAGGGTGCAGAGGCGGAAGCCGTGTTGAGTGTGCTGCGCTGGAAGGACGCGCAGGCGCTTCGGGAGGAACTGGTCGCCGAACGACAATCGGCGCTGAACACGCGGCGAGGGACGGTCGGCGCGTCTGCCACGACCGAGACGCGCGCTGCGGCGCCCACTCCGTTCGCCACAGCAACTGCTATGCCGGTACTCGTGGCGTCGATCAGTGTCGAAGAGTTGATGGTGGCTGGTGGTACGTCGAATAACATCGGTGTGCTCATCGCCTTGCTCGTCAGCGGCTGCGAACGTTTTGGCTCGTCGTTCTTCGACGAGCTGACACTGCCCGGCGGTGTCGGTTCGCCGATCGAAGCGTTTGGTGCGGCGATGGGGAATATGTGGCTGCTGACGCTGCTGTTTTTTGTGATTGTCGTTCCGATTCTGTTCGCGTCGTGGCTAGTGTCAGTGGCCGGCTCCGTCGTGCGGTATTACGGGTTTACGCTTGAGCGCGTCGGTCAGGATCTGCGCCGCCGGCACGGGCTCTTCAGCCGCGTTGAAGCGAGCATCCCGATGGCGCGCGCGCAGGCCCTGCGGTTCCGCCAGTCGATGCTGCGTCGTCCCTTCCGTCGCGGCGAGCTCTCGGTGGTGTCGGCCGGTTCGGTCGCCAAGGGGGACGGCACATCGGGTGGTCTCCAGCCTCTCATGCCGATACTGCATCTCGATCGGGTCGGTGCGTTGGTCTCGGAGGTTTTCCCCGATGCCAACGTCGAGGCCCTGCTCGCGACGACGACGGCGGCGAGCATCTGGCGCCGCGCCGCGCCGTTGTCGTGGCTGCGGCTGGCGTTCAAGAGTTCCTTCACGCTGTTGTTGACTATGGGCGCACTGGTCGCGTGGCGCGGCAGCGCCTGGTGGTCGCTCGCGTGGCTGTTGCCTGCAGCGTGGCTGCTGGCCGGTGCCCGCTGGCGCGCGCGTGGGCTGGCGCTCGTACCGGGGTATGTGCTGGTTCGCGAAGGTGGCATTGCGCGCACCACCGTCATCATGCCCGAACGCAAGCTGCAACTCATTGAAGTGATGCAAGGGCCGCTGCAGCGACTCTTTGGCGTCGCGACGCTGCACTTTACCACGGCCGGTAGCGGCGGTGTGGCGCGCATGGTTGATCTGCCTCTGGCGGAGGCGCGCGCGCTGCGTGAAGATCTGGCAGCGCGCCTGCCGCGCAGCGTGCGTGAACGGCGCCCGGCCGCCGCAGCAACACTCCGGTCGGCTCGTTCGACGATATCTCCCCTTGCTTTGGAGTCCTGGTCTCATGCTGGCTGACGACACGTCTGTTTTTCGTCCCGATCTGTTGCGCGGACAAGTTGCCTTGATCACCGGTGGCGGCAGTGGCATCGGCCTCGGCATTTCTGAGCTGCTCGCGTCGCTCGGTATGCACGTGGTGATCGCCAGCCGCAAGCCGGAGCACTTTGACGCGGCGCGTGAACAACTCGCGGCCACCGGCGCGTCGGTCAGCAGCATTGCACTCGACGTGCGCAATCAGGAGCGCGTGAAGGAGGTGGTGGATAGTGTCGCGCAGCAGCATGGGCGACTCGATCTGTTGGTGAACAATGCGGCCGGCAACTTCTACGCGCCCAGCGCCACGCTGTCGCCGAACGCGTGGAAAGCCGTGGTCGAGATCGATCTCTACGGCACGTTTCACTGCTCGCAGGCGGTGTATCCGGTCATGAAAGCGCAGGGCGGGGGCCGCATCGTGAACACGTCCATGACGTTGCACTACCGCGGTTGGCCGCAAATGGCGCATGCCACAGCGGCCAAGGCTGGCGTTGATGCACTCACACGGACGCTGGCTGTCGAGTGGGCTCCGGAGCGCATTCGCGTCAACGCCATTGCACCGGGGCCGATTCCCACCGACGGTGTGCGCAAAGCGTTCACGCCGCTCCCGGAGAGTGGCATTCCCGATGTATTCGCGGCGGCAACCGAGCGTATGGACACCTACGCGCGCGATCGCATTCCACTCGGCCGATGGGGCACACCGCGCGACATTGCCAACATGGTGGCATATCTCGCCTCACCGGCCGGCGACTGGATCACGGGCGCGATCTTTGTGATCGACGGCGGCGAGTGGTTGGCGAAGAATTAGGGAACGGTGCGCTGTGTCACTGCAGCGTAACGGCGGCTTGACTTTCTTCCTTTCAGAGTGCTGGCACATGGCCGGGCACCGGTTTTCTCGGAGGAGGAACTATGCGTTCACTACGAATTGTCGGTATGGCGGCGCTCGCCGCGACGTCACTCGGTGCATGCGCGACGAAGGGATTTGTTCGTCAGGGACTGGCCGATCAGCGGACGGCAATGGTGGCGGAGTTGCAGACGGAACGGTCGAGCCGGATCGCAGGTGACAGCTCGGTTCGGGCTGACCTCTCGCGTGATCTGGCGGCGCTGCGCTCAGACCTCACCACGCTGCGTGACGAGTTTGGTGCCAAGATCACGGCGATGGAAGGCCAGGTAAAGTTCGCGTTTCCGGTGCATTTTGCGTTTGACGACGCGTCGGTGCGTGAGACGGATCGCGTCGCGCTCGAGCGCTTCGCGGAAGTGGTGCGCAAGCACTACAACGGCGCCTCGATCACCGTTGAAGGGTTCGCGGATCCAGCGGGCTCGCGTGCCTACAACATTGCGCTGTCGCAGCGTCGTGCCGATGCCGTTCGTGAGTTTCTGGCCGGCCGCGGAGTGGCGCCGTCACTCGTGACAAGTGTGGGCTATGGCAGCGCGCGTCAGGTGCGTCCCGGCGCGATGGGTGATGCGTCCGGTGCGCAGCTCAATCGCCGCGTGACGTTTGTGATCGAGACGCCTGCGGAAGCGACCGTCGCGGCGATCACGATGCGCGAACCGATGTGATTCCACGATTATGTCACGGGCCGGTGTCGGTCTCGTGACATGACGTGCGGAGTGCCCTTGCCTGTCATGTCGATGGCCTAGAATGCAGCATGAACACATCCTTGTTCTCCACGACGCCCGCCTTCGCAGATACTGCGGGGGCGGGCGTTGCTGCATTCCCCACTCGCAGCCGCGTTGACGCAGTGGCTGTCAGCCATCATCCATCGCGCGCCATCGATGCGAGCGCACTCCGGTTGGCGCTCTTCACGGATACGTGGACACCGCAGGTGAATGGGGTGTCGCGCACGCTCGAACGGTTGCGCGATGCGGTGCAAGCGCGCGGGGGCGAGGTGCATGTCTTTACCGGGCACGATCCGCGCGCCCGGCCGGCCGATGGCGTGTCCCGCTCCGCCAGTGTGCCATTCTGGGCGTATCCACAACTGCAGCTCGCCTGGCCGGACCGCGGTGTCGTCGCGCGTACGCTGCGCGCGTTTCAACCGACCCTCGTGCACGTTGCCACGGAGTTCGGTGTCGGACTGGCGGGCCGAGGTGTGGCGCGAACACTCGGATTGCCGATGGTGACGTCATATCACACCAGTTTTGCGTCCTACGCGCAGTACTATCGGCTCGGGTTGCTCGCGCGTCCCGGCTGGCGCTATCTGCAATGGTTTCATCGCGCCGGCGTGCGAACGTATTGTCCAACGCGTGCCATTGTGCGGGAGGTGGAGACCCAGGGCTTCGCGAACTGCGCGGTCTGGTCCCGCGGTGTCGACGGTGAGCGCTTCTCGCCGAGTCAGCGGGACCCAGCGCTTCGCGAGGCGATGGGCTTCAGCGACGATACACTCGTGGTGGCGTACGTGGGGCGGCTCGCCGCGGAAAAGGGATTGGGGACGGCGCTCGCGGCGATGCAGATCGCATCACGTGCGCGCCCCGGCCGCGTGGCCTTCATGGTCGTTGGCGATGGGCCGTTTGAAGCACAGATGCGGGCGCACACGCCGGAGCCACGATGGCTGCCGGGCGCCCTGCATGGCGCGTCACTCAGCGCGGCCTACGCGAGCGCGGATGTTTTTCTGTTTCCCAGCGCAACGGACACGTTCGGCAACGTTTTGCTCGAAGCGATGGCCTCGGGGCTTCCGGTGATCGGCGCGGATGTAGGACCCACGCGTGAGCTCGTCGGCGAGTCCCGCGGTTGGCTGGTGCCACGCGATGACCCGCAGGCCCTCGCGGCCGCGATCATCGGGTGCGTGGACGATCCGGCGGCGCGCCGCGAGCGAGCTGAGCACGCGCGCACCTTCGCTGAGGCAAGTACATGGGATCGCGTGTGGAACGACTTGATTTCCGATTACCTCGCGATGCATCGACCGCTGCGATGATTCGGGCGGTCGGTGTGCGCCATTGCGCGCTCACCGGCTCGGTTATGATGAGTTGACATAGGGGGCTGGGGTATGTGAAGCTTCGATCAGACGTGACGACACGTTTGTCGGAGCGGGTGGGCCGCCCGGCGTGGTGAACCGCCTGACGGGGAGTGTGCGACGTGAGTACTCTTGCACTGACGATCAACGGGATGAGCTGCCAGCACTGTGTGCGCGCGGTTCGTGAGGCACTTGATGCGGTGGACGGCGTGACGGTGTCACAGGTCGACATCGGGTCGGCGCAGGTGTCGTTTGATCCGGCGCTGGTGTCCGTGGCAAGCATCGAGGACGCTGTTCGAGACGCCGGTTTCGAGAGCGAAGCGCGGGCTGCGGACGCCTGAACGCTGCCAGGCGACGCTCAGGCGGCGCCAGAACTTCGCGGCGTCTGATTGGCACTTTTGACGGGTGGAGTGCGCTATATTGCGATGCTGATCCGCACGGTGTGGATTCGCGAGACCCGGTAGCTCAGTTGGTAGAGCAGCGGACTTTTAATCCGTAGGTCGTGGGTTCGAGTCCCACCCGGGTCATGGCGCGTTGCGCGCCTGTCACTTGAGCCGCCATGCCGACCACTCGTTCGACAAATCGACGCGCCGGTGGTGCTGGCGGAGACAGTGCTCAACGAGCACGGCTCGCACTGTCCGTGCTGAGCGCGTTGATGCTGCTGCTGCTCGTGTGGCGCGAGTCTTCGGCGAGCCTCCACAGACCGGCGCAAGCGCGAGCGGACGCTGATTCCGTGGAAAACGTGGCACGCCGCGCGCTCGTTACCGGCCCCGGACATCCGGCCATGCGTTGGGCAAAACTTGATGACGTTCGGGGGACGATGTTCGCCCTCTACGACACCGTCTCGTGGGCGCCGCTGTGGCTCGACGCAGGGCGGCCGACCCCGCAGGCGCGCGCGGTGATGCTGACGCTCATTGACGCGGCATCGTATGGCTTCGTGCCGGCCGACTACGACGCGGGACGTCTGGCCGCCATGGCCACCTATCTCGAGTCGCCACAGCATCGGGCCGCGTTCGACGTTGCCATGACGGCAAACGTTGCGCGATTCTTGCGCGCCGTCCACGATGGACGAATTGAACCGCGCGATGCCCACGCATCGCTCAAGATTCCGCGTACGCTGCTCGATGCAGAGCGCGCCGTGCGGGGGCTGACGACGTCGGAGAATATCGCGGCCGATATCGCGTCGTACGAACCGCCGTTCGTGCACTACGTGCTTGTCAAACAATCGCTGGCTCGCCTGCGTGCGCTCGCTGCGGAGTCGATGCTGACGCGCCTGCCCTCGTTGCCGGAGGGAAAGGCGCTGCGACAGGACGATGCGTGGTTCGGCACGCCGCAGCTTGGGCGATTGCTTTCCGCCCTTGGTGATGCGCCGGCCTCGGCGATGCTGACCGCGAACGATAGCACCGGTGCTCCCGACTCGCTGCTGCTGGGCGCGACAGTCATCGAGGCCCTGCGGCGCTTTCAGCAGCGCACGGGGCTCGAAGCCGATGGCGTGCTCGGGCGCGGCACGTATGCCATGCTCACGCGGCCCGTGACAGAGAAGGTGCGATCGCTCGAACTCACACTTGAGCGGCTGCGCTGGCTGCCACACTCGTTCGACGCGCCTCCGCTGATCGTGAACATACCGGCGTTCCGGCTCTACGCGTTTGCCAACGATCGCGATGACGAGGAGGAACTACTGCGCATGGATGTTGTGGTGGGCAGTGCGTTTGACACGCGGACGCCGGTCTTCAGCGACACGTTGACAACGATCGCGTTCTCGCCCTACTGGGACGTGCCCTCAAGCATCACACGCCAGGAGATTTTGCCAAAGGCGCGCCGTGATGCGGCCTATCTCGCGCGCAACCACTACGAGGTGGTACGCGGGGATCGTGATGATGCGCCGGTGCTTGGCACGGGCGCCGAGGCCGTGGCCGAACTCGCGGCCGGCCGAGCGAGGCTGCGGCAGACACCCGGGGCGCACAACGCGCTGGGTCGCGTCAAGTTTCTGTTTCCCAACTCGTTCAACGTGTACATGCATGACACGCCCACGCAAAGCGCGTTTGAGCGCGCACGACGCGATGTGAGTCATGGCTGCATTCGCCTGTCGGATCCCGTCGCGTTGGTGCGCTTGCTGCTGGCGAGCGACTCCACGTGGACCGACGAGCGGATTGCGGAGGCGATGGCGCAGACTCGCCCGACCTACGTACGGCTGCGCACACCTCGTCCGGTGTTCCTGATGTACGCCACGGCGATGACCACGCAGGATGGAGAGACCCGATTCTACCCGGACATCTATGGCTTTGATGATGAGCTCGCGCGCCGGCTTGCGGCTGGCTTTCCGTATCGTCGAGAAATCGTGGTCGATCGTGTGGATTGATCGCGCGCACGCCGCGACAGCCAGCCCGTCGCACGGGCGCTCACGCTCGGGACTGACTGGCTGGTTGGGCGGATGGTGTGTGACCGCGTTGTTGGCGTACCCGTCCGCGGCATCGGCGCAGTTTGGTTTTTTGAACTCGGGTGCGTCCGGTCAGGGTGTGGATTCCACCGCATCGGCGGCCGAGATGTCACCCGAATCGCCACGCGCGTCGGTCATGGCATTCCTGCAGCTCGCGCAGCAACACAATTACGCACAGGCCGCGCAGTATCTCGATGTTGCGCCGGCCGACCGGGCACGCGCGCCGGAACTGGCACAGCGATTGCGGGAGGTGATGGACCAGAGACTCTGGGTCGTGATGACGCGGGTGTCGCCGCTGTCGATCGGCGACACCACTGACGGTGATGCGGCGCGTGATCGCATCGGCGTGATTCCCGGCGCGACGGGGTTGCCCGAACCGGTGCTGCTGCGCCGTTTCGATGGCGGCGCGGTGCGTCGCTGGAGATTCGACCGCACGACGGTGGCACAGATCGACGGCTGGTACGATGCGCTCCCCGATGCCTGGTTGCGCGGCCGACTTCCCGAGTCGTTGCTGCGCGAAGGCCCGCTCGGTGTTCACTACTGGCAATGGCTCGGCATGCTGCTCGCCATCGCGGCGACCGTGGCGCTGGCGGCCGTGCTGGCGCTCGGCGCGCGTTGGGTGCTGACGCTCGTGACGGCCCGCACGTCGAGCCAGTGGGATGATCGTCTCGTGTCGCGTCTGCGAGGCCCGTTCCGGTTGTGGCTGGTGGGAGTGCTCGCGGCGCCGCTTTTTGGCGTGCTCGGACTCAACGCGCGTGTTGGCGGATTTATTACCGCGTCCTCGCGCGGTGTGGTGCTGGTGGCGCTCTTCTGGGGCGCGTTGCGCGTGATCTCGCTCGTGCAGGATCAACTCCTGCTCGGCGCCTGGGCCAGCGGGCAGCCGCAAGCCCGAACGCTCGTGCCGTTGCTGACGCGGTTCCTGCGCGTCACCGTGACGATTGTTGCGCTGCTCGTCGTGCTCGCGCAGTTCGGGTATCCAGTGGGAACGCTGCTCGCCGGCGTCGGAATTGGTGGAATCGCGTTGGCGCTGGCCTCGCAGAAGACGGTGGAGCACCTGTTCGGCTCTGTGTCACTCGCGGCGGACAAGGTGTTTCGCGTGGGCGATCTTGTGCGCATCGGCGACATGGAAGGCACGGTGGAGCGCATCGGGTTGCGGTCAACAAGTGTGCGTACGCTGGCGCGCACGATTGTCCGCATTCCGAATGGCAGACTGGCGGAAGAGCGCATCGAGACGTTCGGCGAGCGAGACCGGTTTCTGTTTCAGCACGATATCGGCGTCACGTACGACACGACGCCGGATCAACTGCGGGCGATCGCGGCGGCCATCGAAGCGCGTTTGCGTGAGGAGGCGACGCTATGGCCCGACACGGTGATCGTGCGCACGATCGGCTTCGCTGACTCTGCCATCACGGTTCGAGTGCGGGCGTGGTTCGATGTACCGGACTTCGTGGCGTTTCTCGATGTGCAGCACGAGGTATTGCTCGGCATCATGCGAATCGTCGCTGAGGCCGATTCCAGCTTCGCGTTCCCTTCGCGCACCGTGTATCACATGTATCCGGAAACTGGCGCGCCCACGGCGGCACCTCCACCCCCCGATCACGCGCAATGACGCCGCATCCGCTTGTCTTCCGGTGTGCCGATGTGCTGGCGAGGATTCGTGCCGAACGGCCGCTCGTGCACAATATCACGAACTTCGTGGCGATGGACATCAGCGCGAATGCGCTGTTGGCCGCCGGCGCCTCGCCCGCGATGGTGCACGCGCGCGAGGAGGTGCGCGACTTTGTCGCGATCAGTCGGGCGCTCGCGATCAACATCGGGACGTTGGCACCCGATTGGGTGGACGCGATGCATCTCGCCGCGGCGGAAGCGTCGGCCCGCAACATTCCGTGGGTGCTCGATCCGGTCGGTGCGGGCGCGACCAGCTACCGCACGCACACGAGTGAAGCGCTCGCGACAAGGCGTCCGGCCGTGATCCGTGCGAACGCCTCGGAGATCCTGGCCCTCGCCGCTGGCACGTCAGGTACAGGCGGTGTAGACGCGTCTCACTCGTCCGATGTTGCGGTGGACTCGGCGCTCGCACTGGCGGCGCGGCGCGGAACGGTGGTGGCGATGACGGGATCCACGGATTATGTGACCGACGGGACGCGCACGATTGTGATCACCAACGGACATCCGCTCATGGCGCGCGTGACCGCGGTGGGATGCACCGCCACCGCGCTGGTGGCCGCGGCGTGTGCTGTTGAATCGGATGCACTGCTCGCGGCCACCGCGGCGCTCGTGTTTCTTGGCGTGTGCGGCGAGCGGGCGGCAGAGGGCAATCCCGGGCCGGGCACATTTCGTATGCGCTTGATCGATGCGCTCGCTGCCGTCACGCCGGACGACTTGCTCGCCGAGGCCCGTGTGACGGGATGACGCAGCTTGTCTTGTCGGATGTGAATCCGATCCTCGCCTCGGAGTTCGCGGCGACGCTGCTGCAGGGGGCGATCACCTCCGGACTCGCAGCGCTGTGTCTGCACTTGTTCCGGCGCTACCGACGGCCGTGGTTCGCGTGGTTCGCGCTGGCGTGGTTCGTTTACGTGCTGCGTTTGGCCTGCATTTCCGCGTTCCTGGTGAGCGAACAGTATGCCTGGTTGTACTGGCATCAGGTGACGACCGGATGGACCGCGCTCATTCTGTTGTGGGCGTCGATTGTCTTCTCGCGACAGCCTCGCTCACGCCCGTGGCATGCGCTGGTGCTGCTGTTCCCGCCGCTCTGGTCGTACATCGCGATCTACGAACTGGAGAACTTCTTGTGGGCGGCGCTGCCGTCGGTCGTGTTCCTGTCGGGCGCCACCATGTGGACCGGCTGGGTGTTCTGGCAGTATCAGCGCATCGCGACGTCAATGGGTGCACGCCTGCTCGCGATCGCGTTTTTTGCGTGGGCGTTGCATCACCTCGACTATCCATTCCTGCGCGCGCAGGGTGCGTGGACGCCGTGGGGCTACTATCTCGACATCTGCTTCGAACTGCTCGTCGGTGCCGGCGTGGTGCTGCTCGTGCTCGACGATCTCGGCCGCGGTGTCCGCGCGCTCTCCGCGCTCTCCGGCGATTTACAGCGACGACGTGGGCAGGACGAACTGCTCGACGACTTGCTGCGCCGTCCGCTCACGTTGCCGGGTGTGCGCGGCAGTGCGGTCTTTACCTTCGAATCCGCCGGCGAGCATCCGCCGACTGACCTGAGCGGTGTGCGGGCCCGTCCGTCGTTCGGCCGGTTCACGCGTGGAGCGGGTGTGTGCAGCACCTGGGCGGATGCGGCGCCCGGTGGTGAGATTGCGGGCGCACTGCAGCGGCTGTACGTGACCGGGGCTCCGCAAACGGCGCCGTCCCATGAGGATCATCCGTACATCACGGCGCTCCCCGTCACGCGCGGTGATGAAGTGGTGGCGGCACTCGTGATGGCCGGCGATATCCGCAATCCCTTCACGGCGCTCGATGACGACTTTTTGCGTGCGCTCGGACAGCAGGTCGGCGCATCGCTGGAACGCGCCGATCTTGACCGGCAGCTGACAGAGCGTACCGTGGACCTTGAGCGATTGTCCACGCGCATGGTGCGCCAGCACGAAGAAGAACGTCGACGCTTGTCGCGCGAGTTGCATGACGAAACAGCGCAGGTGTTTTCCGCGGTGAAGATGCAGGTGGAGGCACTGCGTCCGATTCTTTCGCCTGAACATGCGCCGCGCATTGATCGGCTCGGTCACCTGGTGGATACAGGCATCCGAAGCATTCGTAATGTGACCAACGACTTGCGTCCCTCGCTGCTCGACGATCTTGGACTTGTGCCCGCACTGCGCTCGCTGGTATCGGATTTCGCTGAGCGAGCGGGACTTTCGGTGACACTGGACGCGCCGGCGGTGGTGCCCGTGTTGGAGCCTGAGACAGAGTTGGCCGTATTCAGGGCGCTGCAGGAAGCGCTCTCGAACATCGTGCGCCACGCCGGCGCGCGTGAAGTGCGGGTGGCGCTCCGCAGCGCCGACGGGCATCTCGAGTTGGTGGTCCGTGATGATGGGCGTGGGCTGCCGGTGGACGCGAGAGGACAGGTCCGTCCTGACGAAAGCCGTATGGGCCTCACAGGTATGCGCGAACGTATCCATGCGGTCGGTGGTACTGTTCGGGTAGTGAATATCAAACCGGGGGCGGAGGTTCGCGTCGCCGTCCCCCTGATCAACCGGGAGCAGCGCTGATGGCCGTAGGGCACGAAGTTCAGACCGTCCGCGTGGTGCTGGCCGACGACCACGCACTGGTGCGTGAAGGCATTCGTCATGTGCTCGATGCCGAGCCCGGGTTTGAGGTCGTGGCGGAAGCGTCCAATGGCGCGGATGCCGTCACGCTGGCTGTGCAGCACCGTCCCGATGTCGTGCTGCTCGATATCACGATGCCGGGCGAGAACGGACTGCGCGCCGCGGCCCGCTTGCGTGAGGCGCTGCCTGACGTGCGCATCCTCATGCTGAGCATGCACGATAACGCGGAGTATGTGCGTGAGGGCATGCGCATCGGCACAAATGGCTACCTGCTCAAGGACAGTGCGGGCGAAGAGCTGCGCGCGGCGATTCGCGCGGTGCATGCCGGTGGCACCTTTTTCAGCCCGGCGGTTGTGCGTCGACTGACTGCGGCGCCCGAAGTGCCCGCGCCGCCTGCTGCGGTGCATGCGCAGCTGGCGCAGCTCACGCCGCGCGAGCGTGATGTGCTACAAGGCATTGTGGACGGACAGACGAACAAGGCGATCGCTGCACAACTTGGCATTTCGCGGCGCACCGTCGAAGCGCATCGCGAAAGCCTCATGCGCAAACTCGAGATTCATAACGTGGCCGGCCTGACGCGATTTGCCCTCGAAGTGGGCGTGCTCAAGGAGCCATGAGCCGGCAATGACGGGGCTGTCTGTGGCGCGCGCGTTACGTCGCTGTTGCCGCATCACCGCCAGACTGTCATGTGAGCGGGCGAGCTTCCTGTTCGATGACATCGCTGCCGCTGCTGGCCCGTCTCGATGCGCGTGATCGCGCGCTGTTCAGTCGCCTCGCGCTGAACGCCGCCGCAGTGACTCCGTCCCGCTCGTGGTGGATGGCGCTCACGCATCTCGGTGGCGCGCGCGGGAGCATTTTGCTTGCGCTCGGTGTGGCGCTGATTCCGGGTGGCTCGATCGCGCTGGCGTGGGAGTCGCTGTTGGTACTGGGAATTTCGCACGCCATCGTGCAGTTGATCAAGCGTCGCGCCGTTCGCCAGCGCCCCAACGTACGACTGATGTGGCAGGCCTGCATCGCGGTGCCGGATCCGTTTTCGTTTCCCAGCGGACACGCGTGCGCGATTCTGGCCGTCGCCTACGTCGTTTCCATGACGCTACCGGCGGTGGGCTGGCTCCTGCTGCCGATCGCGCTTCTGGTGGGCGTGTCGCGTGTGGTACTCGGCGTCCACTATCCCGGCGATGTGATTGTGGGGCAGGGACTGGCGGTGCTCACCGCGCATGCGCTCTGGCTCGTGCGCGCTTTCGCCTAGGCGCGCCTGCAGCGGGAGCGTTGGTGACGCGGGTCCTCACCGTACCCGAGCGTGCACTTCGCGAGTCCTGGCATTCGACATACGCACGCGGCCGGCACGACGCCGCTATGGCGGTCCCTGATTCAACCAGCTCCACGTGATTTCAGCGATATCCGCGATCAGCGCGTTCGCGGCGCGGCGATCCGGAATCCCGCGCGTCAGCACGACGAGCACGAATGGCGCACGGTTGGGCGGATACACAATCGCGGCGTCATGTTGTGTGGCCGTGATCCACCCGGTTTTGTGTGCCACTTTGGTGCCTGGCGGCAGTCCGGCTGGAATCTGCTCGTCGAAGAACTGCTGCAGCAACAAATTCCGCATCACCGCCGTCGATGACGATGAAGCGGCCTCACCGCGCTCCAGTGCGGTCAGGATCGCCGCCAGATCGTTGGCCGATGTCACGTTGTTTCGTCCGACGCGATACGCCAGGTCATCTTCCACGCCACGGAGCACAAGCGTGTTGCGAGCGCCAACGGTGGCCATGGTACGCGTGGCGCGAGCCGGATCGAGAATCGCGATCAGCGCATTCGTGGCGAGATTGCTGGAGTGCGTAATCATGCGCTGCGCCAGCCAGCGGATTGGTACGAAATCACCCACCCTGGCAAACACGAGACTGTCGGAGTCGTCCGTTGCATCGAGTCGATAGGGCGACCCGTCCACGATGGAGTGGTAGGCGTTCACCAGGAGCAGCGGCTGATCGAGACGAAGCCGGCCCGCATCGACCTCCCGGAGCAGATCGATCAGCACGGGCACTTTCATGGTGCTGGCGGCGTGAAAGACCACGTCGCCGTTGAGGTCGAGCCGCTGTCCACTGGCCAGATCGTGAACCGCGACGGCCACCTCGGCGCCCGGCAGCTGCGCCGCCCGGGTCCTGATGAGCGCCCGGATGCTATCGCTGGGCGGGCGCCCGCTCTGGGCGTCTGCGGCTCGGACGCTGACGAATACCGCGAGCAGCAGGGCTGACGCGAGGTGAAGTCCGGACAACCGGGAGAATGGGATAGTTCGCATGACCGAAGCCTGTGGGCCGACCGCGCCGAGTGCAAGAGAATGCCACCGGCGGCACAGTAAAGGTGACGCAGCACGGTGTCACAGCGGCGGCGTTTGGGGTACCTTCAAAAATGCCGCTCGCACGCACCCCCCTCCTGGCGTCGATTGGTCTGCTCGGTTTTGCGCTTTCCGCATGCCAGCCGGCTCTCCGCCCCATTGTCGATCCTGCCCCGCGTCCGTCTTCCACGGGTTCCAGCGGCTCGACGCGTTCGACACCCGTCGCGGTTGCGCAGCCGGCACGGCGCGCGGTTGTGCCCAGCGACACGATGGTCTCTGCCGACGCCATGATGAAAGCCGCCACCAGCGTTTTCGGCGACTCCACGGCCTTCGACGGTGTACCAGACGGCACACTCGATGAAGAGCCGACGTGGGACATCGACGTGCGTTCGTACGAAACGCACGAACGAGTCGAGCACTATCTCCGGCTCTTTACGGGTACGTCGAGAGAACGCATGGCGGAGCGTATCTCGCGAGGCACGCGTTACGAGTCGATGATTCGCGCCAAGATGCGCGCCGCGGGCATGCCGGAAGATCTGTTCTATCTTGCACTTATTGAGAGCGGGTACGATCCGCACGCGTACTCGAGCGCAGCTGCGGTGGGCATGTGGCAGTTCATGACGGCGACCGGCCGTGATGTGGGGCTGCGCATCGACTGGTGGATGGACGAGCGTCGAGATCCGGCGCGCTCCACGGACGCGGCGATCAGGTTCCTGCGAAGCCTGCAGCAGCAGTTTGGCTCGCTGTATCTCGCCGCGGCTGCATACAATGGAGGGCCCGGGCGTGTGGCCCGCGGCCTCACGCGCTTCGCTGGTGCGATAGGCGATGCTGAGGGTGACGACAAATTCTTTGCGCTGGCCGAGCAGGATTATCTGCACAGCGAAACGAAGAATTACGTGCCGCAGTTGATCGCGGCGGCGCTCGTCGCCAAGACCCCCGAAAAGTTCGGTCTCACGATTGAGCGGCAACCGGAGTTCGTGTACGACTCGGTGTTGGTCGAGGCTGCTACGTCGATAGGGGCGATCGCCCGCGTGGCCGCAATCGCGCTTGACAGCCTCAAGGAACTCAACCCGGCCCTGTTGCGCGGGAGCGCACCGCCTGATCGCTCGGTATGGTTGCGGGTACCGGTGGGCTCGGCTTCCACGGTGTCAGCGGCCTACAGCGTGCTGTCGGCCGAGGAGAGAGCGGCCTGGAGCGTGGTAACGCCCAACAAGGGCGAAACCCTGTCGGCGCTGGCGAAGCGGCACCAGGTGTCGTCGGGGGAGCTTGGCTCGTACAACCCCGGCCTGCGCACCGCAAAGAGCGGCGCCCTCGTCGCCGGGCAAACCGTGCGCGTGCCCACCCGCGAGGCGATTCTCGCCTCCCGGGTAGTGCCCGACCCGGTGATTGAACGCTACGGCGGCGTTTCGGCGGGCGTGCATGTGGTCCGTGCCGGAGAGTCACTCGGCGCGATCGGAAGGCGTTACAGCGTGAGCGTAACCAGACTCAAGTCGATGAACGGGCTCCGGAGCGATCGCATCCGGTCGGGTCAGACGCTCATCGTGCGCGCTGGTACTACGCGGAGCAGCGGCGGTTCAACGCGGCTTGCTTCCTCGGGGACGTCCGCCCCGGCGAAATCCATCACCCATGTCGTTCGCAGCGGCGAATCGCTGGGTCTGATTGCCAAGCGATACAAAACGTCGGTGGCCTCGATCAAGTCGCTGAACAAACTGCGCAGCGACCGGATCAAAGCGGGTCAGCGTCTGACAGTGAAACGTGGCTGAAACGGCGCTGCTCAGTCGATAACGCCCCGGCCGACGTAGCCTCGGAGCAGCACGCGGTCGTAACCGTTGGCGGGGTCCTCTCCCATGGCAATCGCATTCAATACCGCCGACGGTCCACGGTTGTACACGAGGAGGGCGAGCTTCAGATCGCCTTTGTACTCACGAATGAGCCCGCGCAGGTAGCGAAAGCCAATTCGGAGGTTGGTTTCTGGATCCGTGAGCTCTTCCTCCGTCACACCTGGCTGGAAGTACCGAGCCGTTCCGAGCATGAGTTGCGTGAGCCCGATCGCGCCTGCGTGACTCACCACATCGGGATCGAACCGCGACTCGAGGCGAACAAGCCGGAACGCGAGCTCCGGCTCGATCTTCTCTTCGAGCGCCACGTCGTGGATCGACTCAGCAAGATCCATCGTCACCCGATAGCGACGAGCGTAAGTGATGATCGTGTTCCAGCGCAGCAGCTCGTGCGTGGATTCATCGAATCCCGCCATACGGGTGGCTTGCGATCGCCACGGACCGATGGCGACTGGCCGCTTGAGTACGTCCGCGGCGGGACGCCAGAGCGGTGCCACTTCGATATTGGGAGCCACAGCCACCACAGGCTTGGCCGGAGCGCGCAACGGTCCCACGAACAGCGTCACCACGTACATCACAAAACCCAATGCGCTTAATCGCGCGACCTGCCGGTGCATCCGACGACGTTGCACACGCTTTCGACGAGCGTCGAAAGAGGAGCGAACATCGTGTTCACTTCTATATGAAGACATAGTTCCTTCCAATCAGCGAGAAGGGAGCGCGCTGTCATGCTTCTTGCGAGCGACGGCCGGAACTCACGACAGCATGTGATTCCCGATTACGCCTCTCGAACGAAGTCACCGTTGATACCACCGCGCTTTTCACGCAGCATCACATTGGTGATGATCATGTCACGATCGACTGCTTTGGCCATGTCGTACACCGTCAACAACGCCACAGTTACTGCAGTCAGCGCCTCCATTTCCACCCCGGTCCGGGCGGTGGTTCGTACTTCGGCCTCCACCTGAACCCCCGGTAGCGACTCCAGAACCCTAACCCGGACCTGAACCGCCGACAACGGCAGCGGGTGGCACAGAGGGATCAGGTCCGCGGTCCGCTTGGCGGCCATAATGCCGGCCAGACGGGCGGTCGCGAGCACGTCGCCTTTCCTTAACGCGTTGTCTTGTATGAGATTACACGTTTCTTGACGCATCCGAATCTGCCCCGAGGCAAGGGCCGTACGCACCGTTTCCGGCTTCACCGAGACGTCGACCATTCGTGCTGAACCGGCTGAATCCACGTGGCTGAGCGCTCGCGCGACGGGTTCGCCGGCCGAATCGCGGGCTCCAGCATCTGCGTCGTGAGTCGGATTGCTTGCCATCACGAAGCACTCACCAACAGGGCCGAGAGGTCGTCAAGCAACACTGATGTGAGCAAGAACGGCGTAACGTTGTGTTGGGTGTGCGTCTTCGCTGTTTCGAGTACGCTGATCGCAGTTGCAACACGACGCGCGTGACGATCGTGGCCGGCAGCGACACTGTCGCGAACGCGGGCGTGCAACAGCACGGTGAGTGCATCCAGTGTATCGGAGTATGCGCCTCGTGCGCGGCTCACGCCTGCTTGCGCTGCAGCGGCGATGCGAATCGCCCGACCTTCGGCTGTGGGCGGTGCGAGCGCGGCGTCAAGCAGCCGTCGCGCGGCCGTATACGCATCGCGATCGGAATCCCCTTCGAGCAGGCGACCCGGCGCGCCGGCGGCACGCGACATGGGTGCGGCATCACCGCGTGCCTGATCTCCAAGTCGTGCGGTCACGGCGGGATCGTTGATGAAGTCGGCGACGTCCGCTGGGGGCAGCGGGGGCACACGGAGCGTGACCACACGCGAACGAATCGTGGGAAGCAGAGCGCCCGGCTCACTCGACGTGAGAATCAGCGTGGTGCCAGGAGGTGGCTCCTCCAGCAACTTGAGAAACGCGTTGGCGGCTTGATCGGCGCCTTCCTGCGACACCATGCGTTCGGCGTCTCCAACCACAAACACCGCGCGTGCGGCGAGTGCCGGTCGCAACGAGGCGGCGTGAATGAGGGCGCGTGTGGTGGCGACGTGCAGTCCTTCCATACCCGAGCTCCCCGCGTATAGTCCGTCCGCCGCGAGGCGTTCGGCAATCGCCTCGGCGAGGTCGGCCCGGATCTCTTCGGTGCCCGGGTCGCTGTCCTTGAGCCGCTCGCGCGGGAAGAACCAGTGCAAATCCGGGTGCTGCAGCCGCAGTGTGTAGCGGCAGTGGGTACAACTGCCGCACGGCTCAGTCGTTTCCCGCGCATCCGCGCCGTCGCAGAGCAGACGCTGTCCCAACCAGAGCGCGAGTCGCTGCTTCCCCACGCCACGCGGACCGGTGAGCATCAAACTGGCAGGCAGACGACCGCTGCGCGCGGCAGCAGCGAGCCGATCGCGCAGCACGCGATGGCCGTAGACGGGGCGAAGAGGCATCATTCGAATATGACGCAATCCAGCCTCTCCCGCGAGCCGCCGCCCGTGCACGAACCTGTGACGCGCCTGTACCTGATCATGCGCCGGTTCCGCGGAAAACGACCGACGGTCGGCCAATCTCGCGCGGTCACACGCGCTACCACTGCGGCGTTCGTCGGAGCGGTGCTGTTTGCACCGTTTGTTGACGCACAGCCCCCAGCTGAACGGGTTCGCGCTCGCGCGCTGGGTGTCGCGCCCGGCGTGTTTGCACCCGGCCCGCACAACGCGATCACCGACGTACCAGGCGTGCGCGTCGCACACCATACGATCCGCGCGGGGGATTCCCTGCGAACCGGCGTCACCGTCGTTGTGCCGCACAACGGCGACCTGTATCGCTCCCGCGTGCCCGCGGCGATTCATGTGGGCAATGGCTTCGGGAAGCTGCTCGGCGTGACGCAGGTGCGCGAACTCGGTGAACTGGAGACACCGATCGCGCTGACCTGCACGCTG
>JBBRFQ010000008.1:0-45385 GCA_038224035.1 Gemmatimonadales bacterium | reverse complement strand
CCCATGGATTCGCCATCAAACTCAAGTCGTGAGGTGGAGCCGCGCGCGTTGAACCGGACATTGCGCGCGATCAACCGCGCCGTCGGCACACCCGCGGCATCGGGTACATCGGTGGCGTATCGCACGACTTCGCGCGTGGCGTCCTGCGGCAGTGCCGCCGCACCGGCATCGTCGCCGCAGAGTACAACGGCGCGCGCAGGCTGCATGAATCGCACGAACGTCTCGTTGATGTCGGCGAGATCGCGATAGATGTCGAGATGATCGGCTTCAACATTCAGCACCACGGCAACCGTCGGCGTGAGCGCGAGAAACGAACGATCGTACTCGTCTGCCTCGACGACAAACAGGTCGGTTCGTCCGGCGCGCAGATTACTGCCCCACGCGCCCACCCGCCCACCGGCAATACCCGTGGGATCGAAACCAGCGGCGGCCAGTGCCTCGGTGGTCATCACCGTCGTGGTCGTCTTGCCGTGCGTGCCCGCCACCGCGATCAACGTACCACCGCTCACGGCGTCGCCAAGCGCTTCGGCGCGCCGGATGACCGGAAGCCCGAGCGCGCGGGCGGCGACGAGCTCAGGGTGCGTTTGCGGAACAGCCGACGAATATACCACGGCACGCGCGCCACGTACCAACGCCGCATCATGTGCCTGCACGGCAATGCCCATTCGCACCAGATCGGGCGCACCGCCGGGATTGGTATCGGTGCCCTGCACCGCGACGCCGCGCCGTACGAAGAGCTCCGCGAGACCACTCATGCCGGCGCCGGCAATGCCGACAAAATGAACCGGTCGCGTGTCGGAGATATTGAGAAGCCCAGTCATGGAAGTTGGAGCACAAGAGTAGCGATCGCTTCGGCGATGCGTGCAGCGGCATCGGGACGACCACGAACACGCGCCGCGCGCGCCATGGTCTCGCGAACAGCAGGTTGTCGCTGCAACGCATGCAGTGTTTCCTGCAGCGCCGCGCCATCGTAGGCAGTTTGTGGCAGATGAATCGCGGCACCGGCAGCCGCCAGGGTGCGCGCGTTGTGTGCCTGATGATCCTGCGCCGCGGTTGGCAATGGGACCAGCACCGACGGAATGCCCCACGCGCACAACTCCGCAATGGTCATGGCGCCCGCGCGCGTCACCGCGACATCAGCCACGGCGTAGGCGTCGGCGATGGGCGACAAGTACGGTTCCACACGCACCCGATCACTCGCGAGGTGGGCGTGCATCCCGTAGTGCGCTCGACCGGTGGCCCAGATGAGCGTCAGCCCGTGGGGAATGCCCAGTGCACACCACTCGGCGACACCCGCGTTGAGCGCGGCGGATCCTTGACTACCGCCCACAATGAGCACGGTGAACGTATCCTCGGCAAGTCGCCAGCGCTGACGTGCCGCCGCGCGTTTCCCGGGTGAGGTATCGGGCGGGACAATCGGATTGCCGAACGCAGCAACACCGGTGCGCGGCCCGGGCGCGAGGCGTGCTTCAGCTTCGGGAAACCCGAGTGACACGAGCGTCGCACGCGGCGCGAAGAGCCTGGTGACCTTGCCCGGAAAACTGTCGCACTCGTGCAGGACGAGTGGCACACGTTTCCACCTGGCCCAGGCGAGGGCGGCGGCAGCGGCGTAGCCACCCGTCCCCACAACGCACGCCGGCTCGGACGCTCGCGCGAGGCGCGAGATCGTGCGCAGCGCTGAGATGCCTCCCGTTATGGTACGCCAGTTGCGCACGGGCGCGGTGCGATACAACGGATGCAGATCAAGCAGCGTGTGCGAAAACTCGGTGGTGGGTAGTACGTCGCGTTCGACCCCCCGCAGCGCGCCGATAAAATACGGTTCCACCTGCGGTGAACGCGCGACCAGTGCCCGCGCGATCGCGAGACCGGGATACAGATGACCGCCGGTGCCACCACCGGAAAAGAACACGCGCATTCGTGGTCAGCGCGCGCCGGTGGCGAACGGATCAGTGGCGCCGGTGCCGTAGCGGCGTTCCCGCACGCTGCCGATGTTCACGAGGATTCCGGTCATTAACATGGTCAGGACAAGATTCGATCGGCCGTACGAAACAAACGGCAGTGTCAGGCCGGTGTTAGGTAACAAGTCGATGGTCACGCCGAGATGCACGAACGCAGTGATCACCGTGGCGTAGGTCAGGCCGACGGCCACGAGTGACTGGAACGGTGTTCTCGCGACGCGTGCAATACGGAATCCGAGCCAGGCGTAGAGCGCGAACGCAAACACGAGCACACTCATGCCCAGCAAGCCGAACTCCTCACCGACTACACTGGCGATGAAATCGTTGTAGGCCAGCGGTGTCCATCCGGTCTGCTGCTGCCCCTCGCCGAAGCCAACGCCAACCAGTCCACCGCTCCCAACCGCGATCAGTGACTGTTGTTGCTGATAGTCCTTGGGCGCTGGCGTGGACCCGCCATCGACGTCCTTCGCGAAAAACACCTCGAGGCGCTGCACGATGTACTCTCGCTTGCTGACCTGCTGCACGAGCAGCGGCACCGCCAGCATTCCGAGAAACACGAAGTGCGCCGTGCGTGCACCGCCGGCAAACAGTATCACGGCCATGAGGAGGCAAAACGTCATGGCCATTGAGAGATCGGGCTGCAACATCGCGATGGTACACAGGACACCGATCACGACCAGAAACGGTCCAAGCCCCTTGCCGAGTCGACGCAGCGCCGGGCCCTTTTTGACGAGCAACATGGGCGTCCACAGAATCACAGCGAGCTTGGCAAACTCCGCTGGCTGGATTGATCCGCGCATCAGGAATCGGCGCGACCCATTGATCTCCGGCGCGATTTTCAGTGTGAACGGCAACACGGTGATCAGCATCGCCAGAATGCTCAGCCCCATGAACGGCCAGGCCCATTTGCGCCAACGTTCCGCGTCCACCTTGGCGGCGATCGCAAAGAAGACGAGCCCGACGAGCACGCCCTGAGCCTGCTTGAGCATGAACTCGTGCGGTGGATCACCGGCTTCGAGCGCAGAAAGTGCGCTGGCGCTGTAGAGCACGACCAAACCGAGGGCAATCAAGACAAAGGTGACGAGCACCAACGCCCGGCTCTCGATGGTCATTTTCCAGCGCTCCCGGACACCGGCGCCGGTGACTGCGCCGCGTGTGGCGACCGGATTGCCGGCGGGAGATCCAAACCCATCGAGTACGGGACTTGTCATGCGTCACCTCGGGCGAGCTGAACGAATCGCTGTCCACGTTGCACGTAGTTTGCAAACATATCAAAGCTCGAGCACGCGGGCGATAGCAGGACGACGTCGCCGGTCTGCGCAAGGGCTCGCGCGCGCGACATCACGTCGACAAACGTGGCGTCCCGCATCCACTCCACCACGCCGCTGTCCGGCATCGCCTCGCGAAGCTCGCGCGCGGCCTGCTCGCCGGCTTCGCCGAAACACAACACCGCCTTGCCGATGCGCGTGAGCGGCGACGCCAGCGCCGTATACGGCTCACCCTTGTGTCGCCCGCCGAGCAGCAGGATGGTGGGACGGACCATCCCATGGAGCGCGACGAGCGTGGAGTCGACGTTGGTGGCCTTCGAATCGTTGATCCACGTCACCCCATCACGTTCCGCGACGGGCTCGAGGCGATGTGGCAGTGCGTGGAAGCTGCGCACCGCGTGCGCCAGCGTCGCTCTTGCCTGCGGCGTTGCGTGGGCGGGGTCCGCGCGCATCACGGCGGTGACCGCTGCCAGCACATTGGCCACGTTGTGGTCGCCGAGCAATCCGATCTCGGCGCGTGGCATGAAGTCGTGACCGTCGATCAGGAGCGCGCCACGCTCCGTATCGAACCAGGCGTCGGCGCGCGAATGCTGCACCGAAAACGTGACGATGGTGCCGGCGACACCGCGCAGCATCTGCGAGATCGCCGTGGAATCCCCTGACACGACCCAGCGCGACGCGTGATCGGCGTTCGCGAAGAGTCGCGCCTTGTCTGCATAGTACGCGTCGACCGAGGGATAGCGATCGAGGTGATCCGCACTGAGCGAGGTGAGCACACCCACGTCGGGACGCAGGCCGGGCGTATCGTGCAACTGGAACGACGAGATCTCGAGCGCGGCCCACGCGGGCTGCGGCGTCCGCATGGTGAGGTCGCACACCGGCACCCCGATGTTGCCCGCATCGACGGCGTCGTGTCCGAGTGCCCGGAGCAAGTGTCCGATCAGCGCGGTGGTGGTGGTTTTCCCGTTCGTACCGGTCACGGCGATTGTACGGATGCCGGGCATGAGCCGCAGCCCGACCTCAACTTCGCTGACCACCGGTACGCCCGCCGCACGGGCAGCGGCTAACGGCGGTGCCTCCGGCGGAATGCCGGGGCTCACCACAACGAACGCCGACGCCGTGATGCGCGCCAGATCATGATCGCCGATCTCCGTGTGCACGCCAAGCGCCTGCAGCGTCTGCTGCGCGGCGCGCGACACCTCGCTCACGGATCGATCAGAGGCGTACACCTCGAATCCGACGTGCCTGAGCAATCGCGAGGCCGCCACACCACTGGCGCCAAGACCAAGCACCGAGACTTCACCAACACGCCGCGACAGCAGGCGCGCGACGTCGGCGGCGATCCGGCGATCGGCCGCGGGATTGTGCACGTAGAGCCCGGCGACCGCCGGTGCGCGCTCATGCAGTGAGGGGTCAGGACTCATTGGCGCTACCGCAGCTTGAGCGTGCTCAGCGCCACGATGGCGCAGAGAATACCGAGAATCCAGAACCGGATCACCACCTGCGTTTCCGGCCAGCCGAGCATCTCGAAGTGATGATGCAGCGGCGCGCGGCGAAACACGCGGTTCTTTTGCGCGAACTCCAGACCGTAGCGGCGGCGGCGGTACTTGAACACCGAGCGCTGAATGATCACCGATAGCATTTCGGCCACAAACACCGCGCCGACGATCGCGAGCAGGAACTCCGACTTGAGCAATATGGGGACCACACCGAGTGCACCGCCGAGCGCCAATGAGCCGGTATCACCCATGAATACCTGCGCCGGGTGCGCGTTGTACCACAGAAATCCGAGACACGCACCGACCAGCGCCGCGCAGTACACCGTGAGTTCGCCCGCCCCGCGCAGATAGAACAGCTGCAAGTAGGCGCTCGTGTCCACCCGGCCGTGTACGTACGCGAACAAACCAAACGTGAGCAGCGCGATGGCGACCAGCCCGGTGGCCAAGCCATCGAGTCCGTCGGTAAAGTTCACTGCGTTGCTGGTGCCGGTCACGATGAACGTGACGAACGGCACGTACAGCCAGGCCGCCCACGATGCAACAGGCACGATCAGCAAGTACTTGAAGAACGGTACCGTGGTTGACGCTCCGGGCAATGACGACAGCGGCTGCAGCCAGACGTACAGGCCGAGTGCGATTCCGCAACCGATTTGTCCGGCCAGCTTGTATCGCTCCACCAGCCCTTCGTTTTTTTTGCCTGCGCGTTTCTGCTGGAGCTTGAGATAGTCGTCGAGAAAACCAATCGCGCCCATCCAGACCGTCACGGCCATGGCGAGCAGCAAATAGCGGTTATCGAGACGCGCCCACAACAGCGCCGGCACCAACGCGGCGGTGATCAAAATCAGTCCACCCATTGTGGGCGTCGTCCCTTTCCCAAGATGCGAGTCCGGCGTGCCTTCGCGCACCACCTGATGCACTGCCATCTTGCGAAGCCGTGCGAGGATCAGCGGGCCGATCACGAACGTGACGATCAACGACGTGACAAACGCCGCGGCTGATCGAAAGGTGATGTAGTTGAGCAGGTTGAAGAGTTGGAACTCTCGCGCCCACGGCTGCAGCAGATGATAGAGCACTCAGGACGTCGCCCAGGTGGTGAGAGAGGGGAGCAAGCGCTCAAGACGCACGCCGCGCGAGCCTTTGAGCAACACCAGCGCGTCGCGTGACAATACAGGTTCCAGTTGCGTCCAGGCCGTTTCCGGATCTGGCGCCGAGCGTACTCTGTGATCACCGGGCGCAACGCGCGCGAACGCCGGTCCAAACTCGCCGACCGCCACAATGATATCCAACCCGACGGCCAGCGCCTCGCGAGCGAGCGCATCATGCTGCAGGTCGGCTTGCGCACCGAGCTCACGCATAGTCCCGAGCACGGCGACCTTCTGCCGTCCTTCGCCAACCGCTCGCAGGAGTTGCAGCGCAGCGCGCATGGACGGGGGATTGGCGTTATAGGCATCGTTGATCACACTAAGTGCGCCGATCGATTCCCAACCACCGCGCATCGCCGGGACGACCGTCTGTTCGAGCGCGGCCACCGCGTCCTGCATGGGCACGCCCACCGCCTGTGCTACAGCGAGCGCGAGCATGGCGTTCGCTCCCTGATGTGCGCCGCGCACGGGCAACGTCACGGCGTGTCCCTGCACCACCAGCGCACCGCGTCCTTGGGCATCAAGCGCGAAGGAGTCGGCCTGCAGATCACCGTCGGCGATGCCGGCGCGAATCACGTGCGCGCCATGACGCGCCGCAGCCTCGACGAGCGCTGGTTCACCAACCGGCACCACCGCAATTTTCGCGCGGGGAAAGATCGCGGATTCTTCGCGCAAGACGCCCGCCAGATCGCCCAGCCCCTCAAGATGTTCTTCGCCGAGCGACGTGACGACAACGATATCCGGCTCGCAGATGTCGCGCAGACGTTCGATCTCACCGGGCATGTTGGTACCGACTTCGACCACCGCGACGTCGGTGTGTGCAGGAATGGCGAGCAGCGTCAGCGGTACACCCACCAAATTATTCTGGTTGCCGGTCGTCGCGTGCATCGTGAGTCGCGAGCCGAGCGCCGCGCGCAGCAGTTCCTTGGTGGACGTTTTGCCGTTCGATCCACCGACGGCAATGACGGTACCGCCCCAGGCGCGTCGCCACCCACGTGCCAGCGCGCCAAGTGCCTGGAGCGTATCGCTGACCACGAGCACCGGAATCCCAAGCCCGGCGGCGGCCTCCGGGCGTTCGACCACGACAGCGGCCGCTCCGGCATCGCGCGCCTGGGTTAGCCACGCGTGGGCGTCATGGTGTTCGCCGCGCAGCGCGACAAACAGCGCGCCGTGTGGCACGCTTCGCGAATCGGTGGAGACACCGGAGAGCGCGCGGTCATCAAGGCGCGGGCCGGAGAGCAACTGTGCGCCAAGCGACGCCGCGGCGCGGCGCAGCGTCCAGAACGGATGCGGCACGGCGGGTACGACAACAGGCGTCGCTTCGACCGCCATGCCGGCGCGAATCATCGTCATTTCGCGCCCGCTCCAAGCTCGGGCCGCACTGCCGCCCGCGGCGCGACCAACTCGGCGACTATTTCTGCTTCGTCGAAATGCAAACGCTCCGTGCCGCGCACCTGATACGTCTCGTGACCTTTGCCCGCGAGCAACACCACATCATGCCGATCGGCGGTGGCGAGGGCATGCGCGATGGCAACGCGCCGATCTTCGATGCGCGCGTTCGGCAACGCTCTCGCGCCATTCGTCATGCCAGCCTCAATGTCGTCAAGAATGCGCTCCGGATCTTCGGTGCGTGGATTGTCGCTGGTCAGAATGACAACATCGGCCAGTTGCTCGGCGATACGTCCCATCTCGGGGCGCTTGCCGCGATCCCGGTCGCCGCCGCATCCGAACACGACATGTACGCGTGTGGGCACGCCTTCCGGTGTACGGGCAAACGGTAGCACCGCACGCAGCGCGCGATCGAGTGCGTCCGGCGTATGCGCGTAGTCTCGAAGCACGGTCGGCGCAGCGTGCAGCACTTCGAGCCGGCCCGGCGTCTGCGGCACCTGCGCCAGGGCGTCGGCGAGCAGCGCCAAGGATTGCCCGAGCGCCCACGCCGCCGCGAGTGCGCCGGTGGCGTTCGTCACATTGAAGTCGCCCAGCAAAGGTAATCGCGCATCGACGCGAAGCCCGCTTTCCGAGCCGTCGCGCGCACGAACCACGAATCGGCTACCGGCCGCGTCGAAGTACACTGACTCGGCGCGCACGGTAATGTCGCGCACATCGGGCTGTCTTCGATCGTCGGAGAAATCGACGCGAAACAGAAGTAGTCGCGGTGCCGGCGGGAGTGCGCCCCAGGCAGGCTCCATCGCGTTCACCACGGCGACGCCGTCGGGCTTGAGCGACGCGATCAACTTGGCCTTGGCCGCGAAGTACGACGCCATCGTGCCGTGATAGTCGAGATGATCACGCGAGAAGCTGGTGAACACCGCGACATCAAACGACACCCCTTCCACGCGCGCCTGGTCGAGGGCGTGTGACGACACCTCCATCGCGACGGCACGCACGCCGACGTCTACCAGATCACGCAGCACCCGTTGAATTTCAACGGGTCCGGGTGTGGTCAAGCCGTGTCCTCCAAGCGTCGGCGTTCCCTCCCGGCCCACGAGCACGCCGAGCGTGCCGATCGACGCGGCCAACACACCCGTGTCGCACAACAACGCACGCAGCAGATGCACCGTCGTGGTCTTGCCATTCGTACCGGTCACGCCGATCAACCGCAGCCCGTCGGCGGGACGCCCGTAAAATGCGGCCGCCACTACGGCGGCAGCCTTGCGACTGTCCGTCACACGCAGCGTCGGCACCGGCAGTGACAGGTCGTCTTCGACAATCACCAGCGATGCGCCGCGCTCGATGGCCGCGAGCACAAAGGCATGTCCGTCGGCGGCGTGTCCCCGCACCGCGACAAACACACCGCCCGCGACAACGGCCCGGCTGTCATCGGCCACACCGTAGACATCATCGGGCAGTCTCGGTGCATCACCAGCGAGCAAAGACGCCGCGCGCAGCGCATCGAGCAGCGCGCCGCCGGCCACCGATCGCGAGCTCACGGCGCACGCTCCAGCACCACGAGTGATCCACGCCGGGCTGCCACGCCTGTCGCCGGCAGCGTTCGACCATCAACTCCACGCGTCACGCGCACCCGAAAGCCGGCGTCGTGCAACGTGCGAGCGGCCTCGCGCACGCTCATGCCGCGCACGGACGGCACGGTCAGCATCGGCGCCGATTGCACATTCGACGCACTCGACGCGTACGGCAGCGCCACCACAACCCGGCCTGGTGCCGGCTCATTCACGACGGGCGCCGGCGCAATTTCCGGTTCCTCCATGAGACTGGCCACGATCTCCCGCGACGACAGGGAATCGCCGACGCGTTCGGCATCACGACGGGCACGCTGCGAGGTATCCGCTGCGACCGGCACAGCGCGCGCGACGCGCGCGAGCACGCCCCGGTCAAGCGCGGCATCACGGGCCGCGAGCGCTCCACGCAGCACTTCACGCACCATCGGTCCGGCCACGACACCGCCGAAGATCTGTGACTTCGGTTCGATGAGCCGCGCGACCACAACGACCTGCGGATCGGCCATCGGAAACATGCCGGCGAAGGTCGCGTCATAGGTGAGCGTCGCCGAACCCTTCGTCGGGCGACGTGCGGTACCGCTCTTGCCGCCCACATCGAACGCGGTCAAACCCGCGGCGCGTCCCGTGCCGCTATCCACCACGGCCTTGAGCATGTCTCGCACGATGGCCGCGCTCGACTCGGAGGCGACTCGGCGCAACACCCGGCGATCGTGCCGGAATACCACCTCGCCACCCGACGTGCGAATCTCGCGTACCAACGCCGGTTCGAGCAGCTCGCCGCCGTTGGCGATGGCCGCGTACGCAACCGCGAGTTGCACCGGCGTCACCGACAGCTCATAGCCAATGGCGTGCGACGCCGCCGACGGTGTCGTCCAGCGTGCCGGCGTGGTGAGCGTGCCACGCGACTCCGATGGGTACGGCAATCCGCTCGGCACCCCGAACCCGTAGTCGCGCAGTAGCTCGTACTCCTCCGCGGGCGTCATGTGCTCCAGAACCAGCTTTACCGTGCCGATGTTGCTGGACCAACGCACCACGTCGAACACCGACATGAAGGGTGCCTTGTGCTCATCGGTGAACGTGCGAGTACCAAGCGCCCATCGACCGTTCTCGGTATTGATCAGTTCGTCGGCGCGAGTGCGACGTTCATCCAGCAGCCGTGCGACGAACATGGGCTTGAGCACCGAGCCGGGTTGATACGGCTGCGTGAGCGGTGTCACCGACGGCGCAATCTTGCCATCGCGCGCACCGGCCAACGCCAGGATTGCGCCATCATTCGGATCGAGCACGACGAGATCGCCACCGCTTGCACCGGTGCGGGACATCGCTTCGAGAAGTTCCCGCTCAATGATTTCCTGCAGCGGACGATTGATCGTGAGCCGCACGGTGTTGCCCGGACGCGCGTCCACGCGCGAGCCGACGGGCGAATCCCACGACCGACCACGCCGGTCGCGTTGCGCACGTCGCTCGCCTTTTGTGCCGGTGAGGATCGAATCGAGCGCGAGTTCGAGCCCACTCTGCGCCGTGCCCTCGCCGTCCACCGCCCCGATCAACCGGCGAATGGCCGGCGGGCCGGAGGGCAGCCGTTCCATCGTACGTACGCCACTCACGCCATTGAGCGACATCAATCGGCTGGCTTCAGTCGGCAAGAACAATCCCGGCACCTGCAGATACGTGCGCGTGGAATCGAGCGCTTTACGAACGACGTCACGTGACACGCCGAGCGCGGCGAGTTGTCTGGCGAGCGAATCGCGATCGTTCCGCGTCTTTGTGGGGCCGCGCACCTGATTCGGCGCAATGGTGAGCTTCACCTGCTCGCGACTCACGGCCAGTCGCTCACCGCGTTCGTCGGTGATCTCCCCGCGCGGCGCAGGCAGTGACGACACGCTCACATGCTGTCGTTCGGCCTCCGCGACCCAGATGTCCCGCTGCACGATTTGTACCTGCACTGCTCTGCCAAGCAGGGCGATGGCAAACACGACCAGCGTGAGGTGCAGCAGCACCGCACGTGCGCGCGATGGGCGGACGGTTTCGGCGGGGACAGCGTTGGACGGTTCGTTCACAGCGGGCAGAAACCGGGGTTACAGGGAATCGGGAACGATCACGCTCACGGGCGCACGGCGCGGCAGCGTGATGAGCTGTGAGTCGGAGGGCAGACGCAATCCGAGCCGACGTTCAGCCGCGGGCTTGATGCGCGCCGAGCTGGTGGCTTCCCGGAGATCGCGTTCAAGCAATGCCTGTTGTGCGGTGAGGTCTCGAACCTGCGCGTCAAGCGCGGCAATGCGACGCACTTCTTCCACACCGCGACTGCGACGCCACACCACAATAACGGCCGTCACGACGAACGCAAGCAGGGCGATGATGACCAACGAGCGACCACGCAGCGCCGACGGCGACCGGCGAGGCGAGGCCATCATTCCGCCGCGCGTCGCCAGGCGCGCAACTTCGCGCTGCGTGCACGCGTGTTGGCTGTGATCTCCCCCTCGTCGGCCACAATGGCGCGGCGCGTGATCGTTTCGCCAAGCGCCACGTTGGCACAGGTGCACATCGGCAGCTTGGGCGGACAGGTGCAGCGTGTGCTCCAATCTCGGAAAGCGTGCTTCACAAGCCGGTCTTCGCCCGAGTGGTAGCTGATGATGGCCAGCACACCATCGGGCAGCAGGCGGTCGCGCAACGCCGGCAACGCGCGCTCCAGCCCGACGAGTTCATCGTTCACCGCAATACGTACGGCCTGAAAGATCCGGGCAAAATCGGGTGCGCCGCTGCGGGGACCGAGCACAGCGCGAATCGCGTCCACCAGATCGTCCGCGGTCGCAAAGGCACGGCGCTGCCGCCGGCGAATGATTTCACGCGCGAGACGCGCGGCCCGCGGCTCGTCGGCAAAGTTGCGCAGCAACGCAGAGAGATCGATTTCGTCGATCGTATTGAGCAATCCGGCGGCGTCGAGTGAGGCGTCGTCGCCCATGCGCATGTCGAGCGGCGCGCCTTCGCGGAAGGTGAATCCGCGGCCCGGGTCGTCGAACTGATGTGACGACACGCCGAGATCGAGCAGAATCCCGTCGAAGCGCTCAACGGGCGCCAGACCAGCGCGGTCGAGGTCGGCATAGTTACCCAACAGCGCGCGAAAGCGGCCCGACCGTTCGGAGTCGGCGAGACGCTCGCGAGCCGCGGCCAAGGCGCGCGGGTCGCGGTCGATGCCGGTAACGCGCGCGCCCTGCTCGACGAGCGCAGCCGAGTGGCCACCGCCTCCCAGCGTGCAATCGAGCACGGCTTCGGCGTTACCAAGCAAGACAAGGACCGGCTCGAGGAGCACCGGCACATGGTAGACGCCCGGACGGCTGGCGGGCGCGGAACGGACCGGATTCACGTCGTTCGGAAGTAGCGAGGGAAACGGGCCAGACAGATGATCGCGGCGATCTGTGGCGGCTGAAGATCCACGCGCGATTCCGTGACAGCACAGGCATTAAAGATGAACGGGCCCGCCGTCGAAAGCGACGGCGGGCCCGCAAAATCCAGACAGCGAAGGGTTTACTTGCAGATTTGCCCAATAATCTGATCAGCGCTCGCGTCAAGCTGCATGACGTTGCCCATCATTTTAGGGACCTGATCGGGCGCGAATGCACCGCCGGCCGGAAGGTTGATCTGCGCTTCCACTAACTGATCCTTGGCCTGCTTGACCATGGCGCAGTTTTTCTGCTCATAAGCCGCCTGCATGCGAAACTGCGCTGCGTACAAGTTCGCCGCACCGAACAGGAACTTGGCCTGCGCCTTGGTCTCGCCCTTGGCGAGCGTATCGGCGTACGCGAGTGAAGGAATCGCGAAATCAAAATCAGTCAAGCTCTTGGACGCGACCGCCTTGTCGAACAGCGACTTCGCAACGACAAGCACCACCTGCCCAACAGTGGAATCACCGCCGGCGACAACGGCCCGCGCCGCGGTAAGCGCCGCCTCGTCACCCGATACGTCACGGGTGAGCAGCACACGCAACACATTGGCATCTTCTACCGCAATACCCGCCGCCGTGGCCTTCGTGAGCACCTCGAGCGCCTGCTGATTCTGCCCCGACGTACGCAGATTGAACACCAGGTCCTTATTGAGGCCCGGATGGTCCGGGAACTTGGCCACACCACGAGCCGCAAACTCAGCGGCCTTCTGCGGCTGGCTGTCCGCAGCGTACGCGGCGGCCGTCTTCAGGTAGTACGTGGTGTCGGCAAAGGCGGTATCGAGACGCACCAGATCCTCGCCGGCGTCGAACGCTTCCTTGTAGTCCTTTACCGCGAACAGAATGAGCCAGCGCAGACGCAGCAGGTCAGCGTCGCCGGGATTCTTGGCCACGGCGTCTTCCACGATCGGACGCGCGATGCGCGGGTTACCGAACGCAGTGATCGCGTCGATCACGTCCTTCTGCAGACGCGCGTCGTTCGGATTTGTGGCCAGCATCGTGGTGAGCGTCGTGATGGCCGAGTCGGACATGTCCAGCCCACGGAACGCCTGCGCCTTGAGGGCCAGGCCAGGACGGCTTCGCGGATTCAGATCGACGATCTCGCGGCTGATCTTGAGCAGGTCTTCGTTGCTCGCCTTCTGGCCGACCATCACGTTGGCGAGGCAAATGCGCGCCAGCACCGCCTTATCATAGGCCGCAATGCCTTCACGTGCCGCAGCCCCGGCCGCGTCCATATTACCATCACGCGCGGCGTTGACGCACCGCAGCTCCGGCGCCAGTTGCGCACGGGCAAGTTTGAGCTCGGCTCCGAGCGCGGTCATCGCATCGTCGAGCTTTTTCGCGGTAGCGGAGCCAAGCGGCTGCACCAGCGTGTTGTCGCGCGTGAGGACGAGCTGTGCTTCGACAGTAAAGCTCGTGTCATTCTTGGTCACGTGACCCGTGATGTACTCATCAGCACGCAGCTGCGCGGCCAACGCACGCGCGTCATGCGGCTCGAGCGGCAAGTCGGCTGGGAATCCGGAGGCTTCCAGAATGCCGGCCATCTCTTCCTTGGGGACGAGATAGACATCCTTGCGCGAAAACTCGCGCTCCACGCGCTTGCGCATCGCATCAGCGGCCTTCTCCCCGAGATTCTTTTCCGGGAGTCCCGACGCTCTGAATACTTCAACGAGCACGAACTTGGCGCCCGGCTCGGGTGGGCGACGCGTGGGCTGCGCCGACGCAGCAGCGGACGCACCGAAGAGCGCCAGCGTACCGGCACCGACAAGCAGCGAATGGAAAGAGCGTGCCATCAAAGTCGTACCTCCGCACCGTGAATCCGCATCAAGCACAATCGACGCGCGATGCGCCGGCGACTCGAAGTGGAACGCTGACCGGCGAACCGACCGCCGTTCTCGAATAGCTATACAAGCTGCTGCTTCACGACGCGCAAGGCAAGCCGTTTGCCGAGGGGTTACGTGGAGCGCGACCACCCAATCGAAAGAAGACCGGACCAACAGTGGGCGAAGAGGGACTCGAACCCCCGACATCCTGCGTGTAAGGCAGGCGCTCTAACCAACTGAGCTATTCGCCCGAAAAGACTCCGGTCCTACGGCTCATGCACATCTACCGTTGAACGGGGCCTTCGGTTCCCATCTATCCCCGCAGAATCGCGACTGGTACCAGCACACAGTAGGCCAGCACCAGTAGCAGGGGCCCAACCGTGATCCCGCCGCGCCACAAATCACCGTAGCCGACGATCAGCGCCAAGGCCGCAGCGCCCCACCACCACAACAACGACAGGCGCGATCGGTCGGAACGAGGGACGGATGACATCCGACAACCCTAGGCCCGACAGGCAGCGCTGTCAACGGACGTCGTCGGTCACGATGGATTCGCTGAGTAACATCGCGTCCAGCGCGCTCTGACGCTGCGCCGCCTCCTGCGCCGCATCGGCCGCCCGAAGCGCGGCCAGACGCTCGCGGTCACGACGCCGACGATGCCACACAAATGGGCCCAGCACGAACGCAAACACCCCGAACACCAGCGAAAGATTGGTGAACAGCGCCAGGGCGCCGTACCGCCGACGCGTCTGTTGCTGCCACTGCTTCTCGAAACCGTCTGAGGTGATGCCGTACGCCCGACGCACCGCGAGTTCAAACGACGCGCTGCTTTTCCAGTAATCGAAAAATGGTCGCAATCCCGCCTCGCCACCGCGCGTCATCAGATCCAGCACGGCGCGGTGCGCCAACGCGTACGCCATCTCGGCGTCGCCGGCCCCTCGATAGAACAGCAGCTCGAGCTCCTCCAATGTCGGCACGCCGCGCACCGCCAGCCCCACGCTCGCCGCCAGGGCCTCTTCCCGCCCCCACTCGCCCGCCGCGACGCTCGCGTAGCCCTCGTCGAACCAGCGCGTCGGCAAGTCCCCCATGGCCTCGAACAACGCCAGATGCGCCAGCTCATGTCGCAGCGTCACCAACGGATCTCCAGCGCCGCTGCCCGCTCGCGAACCCTGCAGGATCACGCGCTGCAGCGCCGGAAAGGCCACCGCCGCCCCCCACGCCGGCGCCGACGGCCCAACCCACGCCCTGAAGGTCTCGGCGTTTGGTGCCACGGCGATCAGCACGCGCGCCTCCGGACGTCGCAATCCCGGAAAGCTGTCATTGGCCTGCGCGGCCACCAGGACATTGCGCGCCAGCTTCTCATCGGATGGATACGCGACCACCGTGAATCGGCCACCGTCAATTCGCAGCGCACCGCGTGGTGTCTGCTCTCGCAGCACGTCGCCCGTGCGCGTTTCGGGCGAGCGCATCACGTCACGCTGCGATTGGACCGGCCGAATCGCGACTATCGCGAGCAAGAGTGAGAACACCAGCTGCACGCCGCGGCGCAGGGCGCTCGTGCTCCCGCACCGGATCCCTACATCTCGCGGGGCGGACCCTCGCCTCGCTCGACTGCTGCCAGCACGTCGGCGCACCGTTTTCCCCATGGATTGAACTTGTTCGCGGCCGCACCTGTTCGCCATGTCGTCCGCGCCGCCGCGGCATCGCCGGAAAACCAGTGCGCCCGTCCGAGTTCATAGTAGGCCTGCAACATGTTCGGACCGAGCGCCAGCACCTTGTCGAAGAAGAGCCGAGCGTCGTCGTACATCTCCCGGTCGAGATACACCAATCCGAGATAGAGGTGCGCGTACAGCGTTGCCTTCGGATCGTTATCGAGCCGGATAGCGCGGGACAAGTGCTCGATCGCCTCACCGTAGATCTTTTTGCGCAAGCAGATGTAGCCCACGTTCGTTCGCGCCAACGCGTTCTGCGGTTCGCGCAACAACACATTGTGGAAGGTGAGCAGCGCCACATCGTACTGTTCCTGCATCATCTGCGCCCACCCGAGCAGCGATTCCGCTTCGCTGCTTCCGGGTGCGAGCAGCAGGGCCTTTTGCAGCGATTCTTCGGCCGCGACCGCATCACCGATCGCGAGACGGGACCAGCCCTTTTCGATGTACGTCGACGCACCCAGGTGATCAACGCGCTGTGATGCGCCGCCGCGATGCGGAGTGCCCGGCGCCCCTCCGTCGGCCTGCTTCCACGATTCGGCCAACGACTTGACGGAGCGTTTAAGCGCTGCAATCCGCGACTCCGCGGCTTCAACCGCCCGAAAGAGCGCAATGATCTGCTCTTTGAGCGCCACACGTGTTGCGGCGTCGGGCGACGCATCGAGTTGGGCGCGCAGAGCCTGTTCGGCGGCGACGAGTGCACGCAAATCAGGGGCGTCCACGGATGGATCGCGCGCCGGAGCCGCTGACCGGGGAAGCACGTCGTCGGTCATGCGTTTGGCGCGACGGTGTCGGCGACCGCTTCGTGCAACTCCAGTTCCTCGGTGGTGGAGAGCAACCGCGCGACATCAAGCACGAGCACCACACGATCATCGCGCGAGATGAGGCCCAGCAGGTACTGCCCGGACAAGCCGCGCACGACCGGCGGTGGCGCCGCAATGCGCGTGGCATCCACAGTGATCACATCGAGCACCGCGTCAACCACGGCACCGAGCCAGTCGGCGCCCACGGAGAATACGACGATGCGCGTCGTTGACGTCGTACTGATTACTTCACGGCCGAACCGTCGGCGCAGATCGACCACCGGCACCATGCGACCGCCGTGCGGAATCACGCCGTCGAGCCAGGCGGGTAACTGCGGCAGCGGCGATGGCTCCACCCAGCGTAAGACACGCTCTACCGACTCCACGGGAGCGGCGAGCAAATCCTTGCCGACGGCGAAGGTGACCAGCGTCGCCTGATCGATCGCGACGTGGGGCGCTGCGGAGCGTGTGAACACGTGTCGCTTTCCTCAGGCGGCGTGAGCGGGACGGCGATCAAGCAACGCATTGATCAGCGATTCAGCATCGAGCAGGGTGACCCATTGCGTGGCTGGACGCAAGGCACCAATCACCACGCCATCCGTGCCGCCCATCCCGGAAAGATCGCGTAGCCCGTCAAGCGGCACGGCAAGCGCGGCTTCGGCGTGGTCCACCAGCAAGCCGAGCGTTCGATCCTCGTGCTCCAGGATCAACAGCAAGGGATCCAGCACCGCACACTGCACGACAAGCACCGAGGACGGCTCATACACCGTGATGAAGGCATCGTGTGCGCACAACACGCCCACGCCACGCGGGTGCAGTCCGGCGCCGCGCTGCACGTCCACGCTGTCGAGCACCGCCGTGACGCGCTCAAGCGGCAGCGCGAAACGCTCCGCCCCTACGTCGAAGAGCATCAGATCGCGACACGCGCTCATGCCACACTTCCGGTGCGGCGAATCGCACGTGACGCCGACGGCAACAGCGCCAGCCCGTGCTGCACGGCCGCGGCGACATCTCCGATGGCGGCCGTCATGTCGGTGCCGGCATGTCGCAGTGCGGCGTTGGGCATGCCGGGAATGACCGAGTACTCAGGATCCTGCACGACTCCGTATCCTCCCGCGCGACGTACCAGGCGAAGCCCCTCAGCACCATCGCGTCCCATGCCGGTCAGCACCACGCCGACCAGTTGATCACCGAACACGTCCACCGCCGAGGCAAACAGCGGATCGGCCGCCGGACGTACGCCCCACACCGCGGGACCATGCTCCAGCGCCAGACGCGGACCATCGACGGTGTGCAGCACACGCATGTGTTGCCCGCCGGGCGCGACATACGCCACATCGGGGCGGACGAGATCGCCGTCGCGCGCCTCGCAGACGGTGAGCGCACTGAGTCCATCAAGCCGTTGCGCGAGACTCGCCGTGAATCCCTTGGGCATGTGTTGCACGATGAGCACCGCGGCGCCCAGCGGACGAGAAAAGCGCGGAATCACTTGCGTGAGAGCCGCCGGTCCGCCCGTGGACGCGGCGATGAGGACCGCGCGGGTCGCGGGCGCAACACCGTCGCGCGCGCGCACGGGCACCGCGCGCTCAGGACGCGCCAGCACGTGCACGCGTTCCACACGCATGCTGGCGGCCGCACGCAGCGCGTCGAGGAGCCGATCACCAACCCGTCCGAGATCGAGGCTGATCGGTCCCGAGGGCTTGCGGACAAAATCCACCGCGCCGAGTTCCAGCGCGCGCAGCGTGGCGCTGACACCCGCATCGGCGCCACCGGCACTGAGCATGATCACGGCCCGCGGGACTTCGCTCATGATGTAGCCGAGTACCTCGAGGCCATCGAGCCCCGGCATCTCGACGTCGAGGGTGACGATATCCGGATCGAGCGCGTGCACCTGACGGATCGCATCGTCGCCGTCGCGCGCCGCGCCGACGACATCGAACTCACCGCTCTCCGTGATCAGCTCGCGCACGAGACGGCGCATGAAGGCACTGTCATCCACCACAAGCACGCGTTTGCGGCGCGCCGGCTCAAAGATCGACATCACCGCACGCAACCGAGCGCACGCGCACGGTGCCCTCAGCGAGATCGAAGTACACACTACGTCCGTGCCCACCACCGGTATCTTCGGCGACGATCGGGATGCCCGCGGCCGCGCAGGCCGCACGCGCCGCCGACACATTGCGCGCGCCGAGCGGCATTGCACCACTGGGAAGCAGCTGCGAGAACATCGACGCACCGCCTACCAGACGCGCTTCAAATCCGCCATGCACGCCAAGCGCCTCCAGTAGCGACAGCATGTGCGGAACGGCGGTGGACGCAAACTTGCCCGGACTGCCGGTATCGCTGGAGAGCGCCGCATGGGGCAGCATCACGTGCGCCAGTCCGCCGGCGCCATGCGCCTTGGCGTGCAGCGCAATCGCCACGCATGACCCCAAGCCCACGGTAACGAGCCGGGTGCCGCCGCGGGCGACCGCGTAGTCGGCGATGGAGACACGAATCTCCGTCATGCCACGCGCCGGTAGATGCGCTCGCGCACGTCGATCGCCTCGAACCGGGCCCGTGCCGGACCCGACAACATTTCCACCTTGCCGAGCACCAGCACGCCACCGGGCACGAGTGCGTCGGCAAACCGCGTGAACAGCTGCTCCTGCGCCGGACGTGAGAAGTAAATGATCACGTTGCGGCAGGTGATGAGATGCAAACCCGTGCGTGGCGGCGAATCGCTGAAGAGGTTGTGCGCGCGAAACTCGACGCGCGCACGCAACGCGTCGACGGCTCGCACCGATTCGATGCCCTCCCACCATGCGTGACGCAGTGCGTCGGGAATTTCGCGTGTGAGTACCTCCGGGTACACCGCAGCGGTAGCACGGGCCAGACTCGCCACATCAATATCCGTGGCCAGCACCGCCGTGCGCTCAACACCGGCAGTATCCGCGAGCAGCATGGCCACGGTCCACGCTTCTTCGCCACTGGCGCATCCGGCGCTCCACGCCTGCAGCGCACCGGAGTGCGCCGCCGCAAGCGCCGGAATGACGTCGGCGCGCAGCCGCTTGTACACCTCCTGGTCGCGAAAAAACCCGGTCACGTTCACGGTCAGTGCATCGAGCAGGCGCAACCACTCGGCGGGTTCACGATCGAGTAGCGCGGCGTACCCGACAAAACTGCCGGCGCCGGTCGCACGCACGCGTACACTGACGCGACGTCGCAGACACGACGGCTTGTAGCCAACGCACGGCACGCCACGCTCTTCCGTGATTTTCGTGAGCAAGGCGCCAAGGCCGTCGTCGCCGGGCAGCGCCGGAGATGCGTCGCGTGGCTCGTCCGCCGCGATCACCGGTGTTCACCCACGCTGGCTGCGGCGACAAGTTCCGGCATCACGGCGTTCGCACGCGCCACGCCAAGATTGCCACGCACAATCGCGTTCTCGGGATCGATCACCAGCGCGCGCTCCCACGCCGCGCGTGCCGCTGCCTGCTCACCGCGACGGTAGTGAATATTGCCGAGTTTCAGCCACACGTCGGCGCCATGATCGGGGGCAAGTCGCACCACCCGCTCGTACGCTTCAAAGGCATCGTCGTACTGCTGCCCACGATACCGATAGTCCCCCAGATTCTTGTGCAAGTGCGGGAGACCGCTCTCCTCGAGCAGCGCGTGCTCGAGCAGGCGTGCGGCCGCTTCGTGCGCACCGCGCCGTTCCTGCACCACGGCCAGATCGTTGTACAACATGGTTGCGTGCGGATGCAGACCGATGCCTTCTTCGAGCACGGCCACCGCGCGTTCGGTTTCGCCTCGCAGCGCCGCCGCCAGTCCGGCGAAGTGAAACCACGCCGCGACGGGCTGCCGCGCGCCCCACAGCGAGCGGGCCGTCGCCAGACGTTCTTCCGCGCGCGGGAGATCGCCGCGTCGCATGGCCACGACACCCTGCGACAGCGCCACGCGCGGATCATCGCCGGTGCCACGTCTCGCCGCCTCCGCCAGCGAGGCCTCTGCGAGATCGAGTTGATCATGATGCTCGTAGGCGTACGCCAGCGCGTGCAGGACCGCCGCCGTGGCATCGGGCTGTACGGCCGCACGTTTGAGTACGTCGATGGCCTGCTCCCAATCGCGGCGTCTCACGTGGACCAGACCAAGGTGAAACCGCGCCCCCAGATCGTCAGCGCGCAGTTCAAGCACATGCCGGAACTCGCGCAGCGCCTCGTCATACATGCCGGTGCGGTAGAACGCCACGCCGAGATTGCGATGCTCGGCGACGCGACTCTCCGGTGCGGGCTGTCGACGCGCGGAGCTGCGCCCGACGCGCTGGGCAAAGCCTGCGGTGACGAGCCCGTACAGCGCCTTGCCCACCGCGAACTCCCCGAGCCCCGACCGCTCCACGATCGCCGACACGTCATGTGTGCCATCCAGCCACTGCGCCACCGACGACTGCTCGCCGGTGAGACTCACGCCACTGTGTTGCAGACGCGTCAGGTCGAGTTCGAAGATCAGGTCGAGAGACGGAATCTTCTTCTCGATCTGCGTCCATTCGTCCACCCGGCGCGCCGCTTCCATCAGCAACGAGTCGGCCGGCAGCGCGACAATCAGCGGTTCGCTGGGCGATGCCTGCGGTTCAAAGGCGAATGTGCCGGTGTTCCACGTAAAGAGCACACACACGACTTCTTCGATCAGCGTGCGACATTCGCGCGACAGCACTTCCGGCTCGACGAGATCGTCGGCCATCAGGACCTGCGCGAGGTGCCGATCGTCATCGTCCGGCAAACCGGCGTAGAGACGGGCGAGCGCGTCAGCGTCGAGCAGGCCGGCGCGCACCAGCCGATCGCCGAGCCGATCGCGTCGATTCACCAGCGCGGCGTGCCAGATCATGCCGCGATCAAAGTGCACCGCGCCAAAACTGCCCTCACGCGCGAGACTCAGCACTCCGGTTTTCTGCCCGAGTGCCAGCAACTGCAGCACGTCGGCGAGGCTGGCTTCGCTCAAACTGCCGCGGATCGCCATCAGCGAAACTCCTCGAGCAAACGATCGCCGAGCACGGGCCATTCCCAGAGCACCTTCTCGACGTCGAGAAAGAAGGCGTCCTGCGATCCGTCTCGCAGCGGAACGCCGGCGCGTGGCGTGGCCGCGACCATCCGCGTGACACCCTCAAGTTCCCGCCGTGCGAGCGGCAGGTCGAGCGGAACCGCCAGCAGATCCGCGGCGGCCGCGAGGCGCGTAATCACACCCGCCAGCTCACGCGCGCTTGGTGCTTCACGATCGGCCAGATACGACACCAGTGTGGCGTCGGCGGTGTGTCCTGCTTCCACCAGCCAACGCTGCACCAGTCGCTCGCGCAATCCGCGATCCGGCGCTTGCAGCGCCACCACCAGTCCGCCTTCGAAGCGCGATCGGAGTCGGTCCGCGACGCCGCGCAGTTCGCGGGGCGCGCGATCGCTGGTGAGCACAATCTGCGCGCCGCGGTCATGCAGCACGTTAAACAGATGGAACAGCTCCTCCTGCGTGCGTTCCTTGTCGGCCAGCTGGTGCACATCGTCGAGCACCAGCACTTCGGCGGCCCGATAGCGCGCGCGCCAGCGCTCGACGCCACCCTCCTGCATCGCAGCGATCAGTTCTTCCACAAATGTCGTTGACGAGACACAGGCAATCGCCATGCGTGGCCGCATGGTGCGCAGCGCGCCGGCAATGGCGTGGGCCAGATGCGTTTTGCCGGTGCCGCTCGGTCCGTGCACGTAGAGCGGATTGTAGCGTTGGCCGGGGTGTTCGACGACCGCGTCCGCCGCCTTGAGCGCCAGCTGATTCGCCAGTCCTGCTTCCAGGCCACTGCGACCGTACTGCGGATTCGGTGCGGGAAGCGGCAGCGCCGACGCCAGCGCGCGATCGAGCAACAGCTGCGCTTCGGCCACCCGCTCGGGATTGCGGAACGCCGCGTGGCCGCGCACGCCGGGATCGAGCGTGACCGCCTGCATTTCGATGCCGCGCAAGTGCTCAACGGCCGACGCAAACGTGGCGAGCAAGCCGTTCACATCGGGTGCGGCTGACAGTTGCATCGCGCGTTCGAGCACGAGCGTCGCGTAGCCTTCGGCGCGCCAATACGCGCAGGCCTCGCCCAGTGAGACGCGCCAGCGCTCCACCCGTGTTTCCACTTCCTGCGTCACATCGGCGAGGAACCCGGCATACTCCGGTGGTTGATCGTGGCCACGGTCTGCGGCCTGCACCACCGGTGTCGAGCCCGGCGCCGTATTGCGCCGATCCCCAAGTACGGAGCGTACATCGGCTGGCGTAATCGGCGACGGCTCCAACTGTTGATACGCGGCCAGTCGATTCAGTGCACCCTTGAGCTCGCGCACGTTGCCGAGCGCCAGTCGGGCGACCTCGTCGAGCACACCATCGTCGAACTCGAGCTCCCGCTCTTCGGCGCTGTTTCGGAGAATGGCCAGGCGCATCTCGAAGTCAGGCGCTCCCACGTCGACCACCAATCCGCCGGACAGCCGTGACACCAGTCGCTGATCAACGTCGGGGATCTCGGCCGGTGGACGATCGCTCGTCATGACGAGCTGCCGGCCCGCACCTTGCATGAGGTTGAACAGGCGCAGGAGTTCGGTTTGTGTTTCGCGCTGCCCGGTGAGGAACTGCACGTCGTCGAGCAACAGCAGATCCACATGCTGAAAATGTGCCGCGTACTGATCACGCTGTCCCGACGCAATCGCGCGGTGCAGTCGCTCAACGATGTCCTCGGCACTCGCCAGTTCGACCCGAAGCGCCGGCTGCGACTGACGCGCGTGGTAGGCAATGGCGGCGGCGAGATGCGTCTTGCCCAGACCGGAGCCGCCGTAGATGAACAGCGGATTGTACGCCGCGCCCGGCGCGTCGGCCACACGCTGGGCGGCGGAGTGCGCGAGCCGATTCGACGCACCCACCACGAAGTTTTCAAACCGATAGCCACCATCGAGTACGCGTGCAGTCACCGCCCAACGCTCCCCGCGAGCGCGAGTGCAGGCATCGTGGGATGCTCGTGCGCTTCGGCCTCGACTTCGCGTTCTCCCGGTGTCGACAGCGGCATGCTCGGCGTGCTCATCGGCGTGCGGAGCGCGGCGCGTGCGCGCGAGCCCGATGGCGTGCCGTCCTCGGCGCCCAACCGACGGAGGATCTGCACACCGAGCGATCGTAACGTGTCGAACACGCCCTGACCTCGCAGCGCATCAGCCGCGAACTCCGGCACGATGCGAAAGTTCAGCGCGGACGAAAGCTCGGCGACCGACGCGACGAGTGACTCCGGCAGATCCTGCTTGTTGTACTGCATCACGATGGGCAGACTGCGCGCATCAACGCCATGTTCGGCGAGATTGGCGTGCATGTCCTGCAGGCTTTCGAGATTGTCGTCCCATCGGTGCCGCTGACTGTCGGCCACAAATGCCACGCCGTCCGCGCCTTGCAGCACGAGTTGACGGATCGCCTTGTAGTATGGCTGACCCGGCACGGTGTAGAGTTGGAAGCGCACCTTGTACGCCCCCACCGTCCCGAGATCGACCGGCATGTAGTCGAAGAACAGCGTGCGATCGCGACGCGTCGCGAGGGACGTGAGATTCCCCACCTGCTCTCCCGGCAAGGCGGAGTGCAGGTATGACAGATTCGTGGTCTTACCCGATCGGCCCGGCCCGCAGAACACCAGTTTGCAGGTGATCAACCGAGTGGCGTGATCGACGATGGGCATGTGCTCGTTCCTCGATGACGCGCGTTGTACACGTCGGACTGATGCTCAGGATCCCGTGCGGTAACGGGTGATTCACTCAACCTCCATCGGGTACAGCAGCGCTTGCAACCGCGCCGCGAGACCGATGGATTCCCGCACACGATCGGCCTGGCCGTTCGCATGGGGATGGCGTAAGAAGTGGCTCCAATACGTGAGCGCCGACTCGAAGTCGCCGCGACGGGCCGCCTCATCTCCCTGTTCCAGCAGCGCCGACAGGTCGACCGGGCGTGACGTCTCCGAATAAATCGGGCTCTCCGGAGATGACGGCTGCAGGGCCCCGGACGCAACGTGCCATGATGCCGGTGGTGTGACGGTGGTCGCCGAGCTGGCGAACGAATTTGGGGTGGACGTGAAACTGCTCGCCTCGACGCGGGGCGATCCGTGCGGTGTCAGCAATCCGGCGCGCAGCGGATCGAAGACGACATCGTCGGCATCGTCGTGATCTGAATCAAACACGGCCATCTCGGCCGACACGGGCACCCACAAATCATCCCGCTCCGCCCGCAGGTCGGGAGCCCGACCCGCGACGCGGGGTGCGGGCAGTTCGACGTCCGACATCGGCGCGAGCACGGCGTGCTCTGGGGCGGTTGCGCGACGAAGCGGACCGCTGTCTCGCACGGTCAGCAGCCCAGTCGCGATCAGGCCGTACACGATGCCTGCGACCTCGAGCACCTCGCGCCGCAGCAGGTGGGCAAGGGTACGGAGCGATCGCTGGCCATCAACGCGCGTGAGTACTTCCCACTCCTGCGGAACCAGACGCAGCAGCGGGAGCGCCCTGGGCTCAACGTCGACGAACGAGGGCACCACATCAGCGTCCGGCACACGATCAGCGAGTTGCTGCCATGCATCGTCGCGTCGCGCAGACTCCACGAGCATCGCGTCGGTGGGGATGCGCACGTGGCTGGCCGAACCCGACCCGCTGGCTTCGGGATTGAACACAAAACGACCCTCGCGCCACGCCAGCACATCGAGAACAACCTCTTCGACCGCCGAGCGCTCACCCGCGGCGGCCGCCGCCGTCGCTTCACCGGAGGCGAGCGGAGCGTGCACTCCCGCGTCGACCATGGCACCGTCGGCGAACCGGATCCACGCGGAACGCGCCCGCAGTACCGAGGACACCGCCAGCGTGCCACTCTTGCGGCTGAGCGAGAGCAGCTGCCCCACCTCGTGCAGTCCGAGGTCGCGAATCGTGCCCTCGAGGCTCATCGCGGCGCCACCTGCGACGGATGTCCGCGGTGCGCCGCGCCGCGCGACAACGACTCCGCCGACATGTCCTCGGCGTCGGCCGCGAACGCATCACGCGCGCGTGACGCGGCGTGTGAGCCGGGCGCCATCGCAATCAGACGGCCCCAACGCGAGCGTGCATCGCGCACACGACCTTGGTCGGCCAACAACAGACCGTCCATCCATAACGCTTCGGGATGGTCCGGCTCAAAGCGACGCGCCCGCTGCACCGCACTGCGTGCATCATCGGCGCGGTGCGCCGCACGCAGCGCCTCGGCGAGCAGCACGAGCGCGTCAACGTCGGCCGAGTCGCGCTCGAGATGCGTGGCGAGCACGCGGATCGCTTCCTGCGGCCGGTCACCCGCGCGATGCAGCCGAGCGAGCTCGAGCCGGGCTTCGCGAAATCCCGGAGCCATCGCGAGCGCCGCCACGAGTTCAAGCCGAGCCGCGAGATGATCGCCGGTGGCCTGCAGAAGGCGCGCAATCGCCACGCGCGCCGAGGGCCGCGTGGGATCGAGCGTCAGCGCGCGCCGATACAGAATGACGGCCAGCGCCGCTTCACCCATGAACGCGGCGGCGTCACCAACAAAATGAAACAGCGCGGCGCTGCGAGGATCGAGCTTCAGTAGCCGGTCGATGGCCGCGCGTGCCACACGTGTCCCGTATGAATCCGCCAGCGAGGCGTGTGAGGCCGCGAGCAACGCCAACACATCAGCGTCATTGGTTTCGTGCGATCCAAAGCGCTCGACGAGCCCTATCACATTCGCGCCGCGACCGAGCAAACACGCCGACCGGATTTCCCCCAGCATCGCCCGATGCGCGATGTCATCGCGCGTTCTGGCCGCCGCACTGCCCTCACCGGCGTTCATGAGCGCACGCACCTGTTGATAGCGCTCGTATGCCTCTCCGTGTACGCCGGCCGAGGCGAAGGAGTCACCGATCACCAGCAACGCGCGCGCTTCGATGCGCGCGTCGCTCCGCCGGACATCTGGCGTGCACAACGCGAGCACCTCCGATGCCTCCCGCATCGCCCCTCGCAACTCGTCGCGGCCGAGCATTCTTTCGGCGTCGTCGAGGCGTTGCATCAGCGTGCCGTTGGCGTGCGCTGACGGTGCCTCTGCGGCGGACGCGGCCTCGGGCAGCAGCGAGTCCAGCGCATCCGAAGAGATCTCCGTTCCCGCGAGCGGTTCCGTCTCCACGAGCGAGAGCAGATCAAGCCGTCCCACCGATTCGGGACACTCGTCGTGCAGCGCGATGCCGACGGTGAGCCGTGCTTCCGCACGTACCGGCGCGAGCCCGAGTGCATGCTGCGTTTCGCGCAGCGCGCCGTCGTGATCGCCAAGTGTCCCAAGCACCTGCGCGAGCGTATACCGCGCTTCGGCGTGGTCCGGCTGCTGCTCGATGGCGGTGGTGATCGCCTGCCGCGCGTCGTCGATTCGATGCAGTGTGAGCAACGCCAATCCCATTTCGTACCAGGCGTCGGCGAGCGTCGCGTGAAAGCTCACCAACTCGCGGAGCACCGCGAGTGCGGCGAGCGGATCACGGTGCCGGCCGTGCCAACGGGCGAGGTTGAGGCGCGACCGGACGAGCGACGGATCGAGTCGCGTGGCGCGCTGCAACGCCTCACGAGCCGGTATGCGATCACCGAGATCCTCGAGCGCCACGCCGAGATTGTTGTACGCCAACGCGTGTCGCGGATCGGCACGCAGGGCTCGCCGATAGCTGTCGGCAGCGCCCGCGACGTCACCGGCCTGATGCAGCGCGACACCGTGCTCGTTCCACAGGCGCGGATCATCGCCTCGCTCGGCGAGCAACGACTCGTAGCGCTCACGCGCGGCGGCGTGTTGGCCCTGCACGAGATCGAGTTCTGCCAGCGCGTGCTGTACGAGCAGCGGGTCTTCGCCATGTTGCGCGGCACGCTCAAATTCGCGACGCGCCTCGTTGAAGTACCCACGTTGACGGAAGGCGAGTCCGAGGCTGTGCCGCGCCAGCGAATCGTTGCTGATGACGCCCAGCATCGCCGGCGTATCGAGCAGCCCGCGTGTGATCGGAATGGCGGGCACACTCCCCGCCGGTGCGCCGCTGGTTGGCGCCAGACGCGGATCAAGTGACAGATCCGAGTGCAGGGCGGCCAGCGCCGGATCAAGCGAGTTGGCCAGTCGCGACGATTCGGTGGCCGCATCGTGATACCCCATGTCGCCGAGCACAAAGCTGCGGAGCAAATGGGCGTCCGCGAGGCGCGCGTCGCTCGCGAGCAACGTATCCAGCTCGTGCAGCGCCTGCTCGTTCGCGCCGCGATGATAGTGCACCTCCGCCAGCTGCAGGCGTGCGCTTGTGTCATCCGGATCAACGGCGAGTGAGCGTGCAAACCAGCGCTGCGCTTTGCGCAGGTCGCCGCCCTGCTGCTCCAGCGTGCCGTACTCACGCAGCGCCACCGGATCGTCCGGCTCCGCCTCGAGCAGCGCATCCAGATGAGCGGCCGCATCGACCGGGCGCGCGAGCAAGCGAAACAGCCGCGCCAGTTCGCGGCGCGCGTCGTGATCGGCCGCGTTGGCGCCCAATCGTTGCTCGAGCGCCGCGATGGGACCGTCGCAGGCTCCGGTATTGACCGCCGCAACTTCAAGATTGCGTGCGGCCACGCGCATGCGCGGTGCGATGGACAACGCGCGCAGAAACGCCTGCACGGCTTCGGCGTGCAGTCCTTTGGAGTAATACAACACGCCAAGGTTGTTGCACGCGCCCGGATCAGTCGCATCGATGCGACCGGCCAGCGCCAGCAACAGCGCCACGTTCCGATCGTTTGTCGGCTCGGCGGACATGGACGGCTCTGGTGGCTCGCCGTCAGGCGAGACGAAGCGCCCGCAGCATGACCTGCAGCGACGCCGGGTCGGGAAGCAGCAGGAAAAAGCCGCGTAGCGTCTGTCCAAGATCGGTGAGCATGAACTCACTCTCTACGCAGAGCACGCAGTCCGGGTCAGGCGAGAACTGCGCGTACGCGCTCGTAAGCACCGCGGCCGACATATCCACCACCAACGACGGCGGCGAGGGCAACAGCAGCATGCCGAGGAAATCCGAGAGCGCATTCATGTACGCGCCGCAGAGAATATTGCCCGCTTCCTTGATGGCCGATGTCTCGAGTTCACCCAGCGCGGTTGACGAGCCGACTGGCCGGCGCAGCATGAGTTCGGCCAGACGCATCACCGTGGGCTTTGGAAACACGAGCAACGTACGTCCGCTCAGGTCACCGAGCATATGCATCATGACGGCCGCGACCGGCTCTTCTTCCGCACCGAACTGGGCCGGAATCGCCTCCATCTGCACGATGTTGATCGCCGGCACCTTGATCATGATGGTGCTGCCGGTCATCTGCGACAACGCGGTCGCGGCATGGCCGGCACCAATGTTGGCAGTTTCGCGCAGCGCGTCGAGCTGGATGAACTTGAGAGACGTGATCGCCTCCATGATGCACTCCGAAGAAGAAGCAAGCCGCGCCCGGGTCAGGCGAGGCTTCCTACATCGACGATGAGCGCGGGGCTCCCGTCACCGAGAATTGTCGCGCCGCTGAACAAGGCCTCGGCGCCCACCACCGAGTCGAAGGCCTTGACCACGATGTCCTGCTGTCCAAGCAGCGCGTCGACCTTGCACGCGAAGCGGCGGCCCCCGGCATCGACGACGAGCAACTGCGCATCCACGTCGTCCGTGACAGGCTCGCCAAACACCCGCCGAAGCCGCACCAGCGGCAGCACTTCATCGCGCAACGAGACCGCTTCACGACCGCGTAGTGTCAGCCGCGCGGCCTCGTCAAACTCAACGGCTTCCATCACGTGCGCCGACGGTACGGCGTAGGTGCGATCCGCCACCTGCACCAGCAACGCGCGCACAATCGCCAGCGTCACCGGCAACCGAAGCGAGAAGACCGTGCCGCGCCCCGGCACCGTTTCGATATCCATCGAGCCGCCGAGCGCGCGCACACGATTGGCCACGACGTCGATGCCGACGCCACGCCCCGAGACGGCGGTGACGGACTCCGCCGTGGAGAATCCCGGCTGCGCGAGCAGTTTGATCAGGTCGTCGTCGCTTAAACCGCTGACGTGGCGATCAACCCGCCCCTCGTCGATCGCGCGGGCCAATACCCGCGCACGGTCGATCCCGCGCCCGTCATCTTCCACCGCGATCACAATCGCAGCCCGGTCGCGCACCGCGCGCAAGACGAGGCGTCCCGCTTCCGGTTTCCCCGCGGCAACCCGCTGTTCGCCGGATTCGATGCCATGGTCCATCGCGTTGCGAAGCAGATGCACGATCGGATCGCCGATCGCATCGAGCATGGAGCGATCGAGGGCGATATCCCGTCCCTCCATGGTAAAGCTCACTTGCTTGCCGAGGTCGCGGGCGACATCACGCACCAGGCGCGGGAATCGATCGAACACTTGCCCCACCGGCACCATGCGCGCCTGCAGGATCTGCTCCTGCAGCGAACTGATGAGGCGCGATGTCTCCTGCGCGGTGGCCATCACCGTTCGGTCACCGCTCGCTTCGGCCACCGCGATCAGACGGTCGCGCGTGATCACAAGTTCGCCCACGAGGTCGAGCAGCGCGTCGAGTCGTTTCAGATCGATACGTACATTGCGCAACACGTCTTTGGTCGCCCGACGGGCAACGGGGTCGCGCACCACCACGCGTGCGACATCGCCCGCGCTCTGCACCGCGGCCGCAATCACGTCATCGTCGGCCGACGTCTCCAGGACGATCGTGAACTCACCGTCAAACAGATCGCTCACGGCCTGGAGCGGGGGTTCGGTCCCCTGCACCGTGCCGAGTGCCTCCAGACGTGCGAGCACGATCTGTGCACGTACCGATTTGAGCGGCGCATCGGGTGCCAGCGCCACGACGATCACCCGTCCGCGGCGTGCGCTGCGCGAGGCGTCGTGCGGCACCACCCACTCGATCGTGGTGGCGGGTACCGGGCCGTCGGGATCCGGTGGCTCGTCGTCCCCGCACTCTGCGTTCACTGCGTGCATCGTCGGCACGCGCCACGTGGCCGTGGTCCGATGCACACGATCGCTATCGATGGAATCCGCCATCGAAGCCAGTCGCTCCAGTAACGAAGAGGAGACCGGTCGGTCGGCGTTGCCGTCGACGGCATCATCGACATGTTGCGCGAGTGCGTCCGCGGCTTCGTAGCAGAGCGTGACGAGCGTGGAGTCGGCGGGCATCGCCGCTTCACGCACCGCAGCGAGCAGCGTTTCGTACGCGTGTGCGAGTTGTTCCACCGAGGCGTAGCCCATGGCGCCGGCCATCCCCTTGATCGTGTGCGTCGCACGAAAGAGGGCGTCGATGGCGTCACTTTGACTGCCGTTCGCACTGCCGTTCGCACCGGCATTCGCACCGCCGTCCGCGAGCACCGCGAGCGACTCGTCGATGCCGGCGAGATGCTCACGCGCTTCCGTGCGAAACAGCTCCGCGTAGCGTGCGATGTCCACGACTCGTCGCTCGCGAAAGACGCGCGGCGGGGTGGCGGCTTACGCCGCGAGAACGCGCTGCACAGCCTCGAGCACGCGACTCGGCTGGAACGGCTTCACGACGAAATCTTTCGCCCCCGCCTGAATCGCCTCGACGACCAGCGCCTGCTGACCCATGGCGCTGCACATGAGAATGCGCGCCGCCGGATCGCCCTTCGTAATTTCACGTACCGCGTCGATCCCGCCCATGTCCGGCATCACGATATCCATCGTGACCAGATCCGGCTGCAACTGGCGGTATTTCTCGACAGCCTGCACGCCAGTCTCGGCTTCGCCCACGATCTCGAAACCGGCCTGTTGCAGAATGTCGCCGACCATCGTACGCATGAAAATTGCATCGTCGCAGATCAGTACGGTCCGACTCACGGTCCTTCCTCCGAAGAGAGCATTACACGTGCAAGGAGTGCATGCAGGTCGAGCCGGATGACGATGTCGCCACCTGCGCTCGCGAGGCCGCCGGCAATCCGCGACCCCGCCGCGAGACCCGGCCCTGCGAAGCGCTCCGCAGACGTCGAGTCGTCCCGCCCTGCGTTCGGCTGCGCCGCATCCAGCGGTCGCACGTCGTGCACTGCATCCACGGCCACACCGACTGCGCGACCGCCGTGCTCAAGGAGGACGACCACTGATGGCACGACGGCACGGCGCGAGAGTTCAGGGGTGGTCCCGACTGTCACGTCCGTGGCACCAATCGTGGCGTCGAGCCGCATCACTTCGGCCAGATCGAGCACAGTGACGACCATGCCTCGCACATTGACGAGACCGCGCGCCACCGCCGGCGCACCCGGAACGGGCGTGATCGCGCGGGGCCGAATCACCTCCCGCACCATCTCCACCGGCATGGCGCACAGCCGGCCTGCAGCCAGCACGACGAGCACGCGAGGGCGCTCGTCGTGCTCGTCGTCAGGGGTCGTCCGGATCGGTGTTGAAGAAGCCAAGAGCGTCGAGGGGATCGGGATGATCGTGCAACTCCGGCAGGCGCGCGATCGCCAGCAGCGACGCACGCAGATCGTCCGGAAGCGGACTGCGCAACTCGAGCAACTTTCCCGTGACCGGATGGGGCAGCGTGAGCCACGCGGCATGCAGGAAGTGACGACGCGGTGGCAGTGACGCCAGACGGCGGCCGCCTCCACCTCCATAAGTATCGTCGCCAACGACCGGATGCCCGATCGACGACAAATGCACTCGAATCTGGTGTGTGCGTCCGGTGTGCAGGTGCGCGCGCACCAGATCCACGCTGTCGAATCGGGCGACGCGCACCAACGTGGTGCGCGCCGTCTTCCCGGTACTGACGATTGCCATGCGCTGTCGGTCCCGCGGATCACGGGCGAGCGGTGCGTCCACCCCAATTCGCTCCTGCGCCAGATGGCCCCAGCAGAGCGCCGCGTATCGTCGGCGAACCGTACGTGCCGCCAGCGCCGCACTCAGCGTGCGGTGTGCGTGCTCCGTCTTCGCGACCACCAATAGACCGGACGTTTCCTTGTCGAGTCGGTGCACCAGTCCGGGCCGTTCGGCGCCGCCGCCCTCCGCGAGCGGCAAACCCCGACCCATGAGCGCGTTCACCAACGTCCCGCTCCAGTTGCCGGGCGCCGGGTGCACCACCATGCCGGCCGCCTTGTTCACCACGAGCAGCGCGTCGTCTTCGTACACGACCGTCAGTGGGAGGTCTTCGGGGATCACTTCGCGTCCAGGCGGTGGCGGGATCACCACGTGCACCACATCGCGCGACAAGGTGCGGTAGCTCGCCTTCTCGGCCGCACCATTCACCGTGACATGCCCACCCGCAATCAGTGTGGCCGACTGCGTGCGCGAAAGATTGCACTCGCTGGCCACAAACAGATCCAGTCGCGCGCCAGCCTGTGCGCCCACCTGGTGCGAACGTTCGGTGGCAGCCGCGCGATCTGTCATTGCGACACACGCTCGTGCACCGCTCGTGCCCGCTCAATCTGCCAGAGCGCGAGCACGAGACACGCCGCGCCGATGCTGACGCCCATGTCGGCCACATTGAAGGTCCAGAACCGCACGCTACCGACTCCGATGTCAATGAAGTCCACCACGCCGTCAGCGTAACGCAACCGATCAAGAAAATTTCCGAGCGCACCGCCGATCACGAGCGGCACGCCGATGGATGCGAGACGCGACTCAGCCACGAGTTCCCGCGTGGCGCGCAGCAGAAACACCACAATCACCACGGACAACACGCCGAAGAACCAGCGTGAGTACTGGCCGATGTGCATTCCAAACGCGGCGCCCGGATTGTAGGAAAGCGTGAAGCGTAGCACGTCGCCGATCACATCGTGCGGAATGTGTCGCGGCACGAGGGCATGGACGGCCCACGCCTTCGTGACGATGTCGAGTGACAGCACCATCAACAGCAGCGCCCAGAATCCGGCACCACCGGTGCGAAGCGAGGCGCTGCCTGGCCGCGACATCAGGCCGCCCGGTCGGACGCCACCGGTGCGACGGCGTCCGGATCCTCATTCCACAACACCCAGGCCAGCAGAAACGCACCGGCGCTCACTGCCATGTCGGCGATGTTGAACGTGGGCCAGCGAGAGGCGCCAATGCCAACGTCGATGAAATCAACAACGCCGTACTCGTGACGTACGCGGTCGATCAGGTTGCCCAGCGCGCCGGATGACACCAGCGCCACCGCCAGCGTGCGCGTGATATCGCCCGGCGCCGTCTGTCGGTACATGCGCCACAGAATGATGAGCGCGGCCACACTCAACGTCAGAAAGATCCAGCGGGAATACGATCCAAGGTACAGGCCGAACGCGGCACCCGGATTGTAGACGAGCGTCCAACGCAGCACCTCGCCGAAGACGGGGCGCGGAATTCCCTGCGGGGAGAGCGTGGCAACGGCCACGGCCTTCGTGATGATATCGGAGAGTACCACGAAGAGCATGACCGGCCAGTAGATCAATGCGTTCACGTCAGGCTTTCTTGGCGTTTTCTTCGCGCATCTTGCATTCAATGCAGAAGCGCGCGTGCGGCAGTGCATCTAGACGGTCGAACGCAATGTCTTCGCCGCACTGATGACACTTCCCGAACGTGTCCGGCGACTTGTACAACCGACGCAGCGCCTGATCGATGTGCCAGAGGAACCGCCCCTCCTGGCTCACGAACAGGAACGCCTTTTCCCGCTCCATGGCGTCGGTGCCCTGATCGGCCATGTGGAACGAGTAGGCAGCGGTGTCACCGCTATCGCTTTCGGCGTTCGGACCAAACGTCTCGCCATGGTGCCCGAGTTCCTTGAGCACGCGCTTGCGCTCCTCGAGCAATCGCTTCTCAAAATAGGCGAGCTGCTTCTTGGGCATGGGCTTGGGCTTCTTGGGCGCATTCGAACCAACCATCAGGTTCCGTCCTTCCTGAGCGTGAGTCGCACAGCGCGTCCATCGACGTCGCCGTCCTGCCTCGCAGTCCATGTGTCGTCATCCGTTCCCGGGTGGAACGGCGAACCAGCGTCCATCCCTACAACAAACGTCGTGGCCAACACCTCACCGGCGATGTGAGATGCATACTCCCGAGCGACCGATTCGATTTCCGCGTCGCCGGCAATCGCGAGCGCAATCCGGTCGCTCACGGCCAGCGCGGCCTCACGACGCAACCGCTGCACGCGACTGACGATTTCCCGCGACAGCCCTTCGGCGCGAAGCGCCGGCGTGATTGCCGGATCCAGCGCCACCCCGTACCCGCCATCTTCCTGCACCACGGCAGCACCGGCGGCACGCCGGATAATGGCGACGTCATCGGGCGTCAGCACGCGCGGTTCGTCGTCGACCGTCACCGTGACGTCACGGCCTGCCGCCAACTCGCGCAGCGACGCCTCGTCGAGTGCCGTCGCGGCGGCGGCCACGCGCGGAGTGGCACCGCCGAACTTTTTACCCATCACGCGGAAGTTCGGTCGCGCCTCGAGCGACACCAGCGCGTCGGTACTCGTGACGAACTCCACCTGCTTCACGTTCAGTTCCGTCGCCAACAGCGGCGCGAGCGCGAGCAGTCGGGTGGCATCACCCGGCACGACGCATTGCAACTGCTGCAATGGCTGACGCACGCGCACTTCGGCGACATCGCGAGCGGCGTGCCCCAATCCGGCGAGCGTACGAATCGACGCCATATGTGCTTCAAGGGTGTCGTCCGTCGCGGTGTGCGCGCGCACAAAGTCGGCCAGATGCACCGACGTGCCGGTGAGCGCCCGATGCAACCAATCGCTGAAGAACGGCGCGAACGGCGCGAGCAAACGCGACGTGACAGTCAGCACTTCGTGTAGTGTCGCAAACGCCGCGCGATTGTCCTCACCCTCGATCTCGTAAAAACGGGACCGCGACAAACGCACATACCACTTCGACACATCGTCGTCGACGAACTGGATGACACGCTTCGCCGCCGTGGTCGCATCGTACGCCATGAGCGACGCGTCCACTTCGGCCTCCACGCGCGCCAATCTCGACAGAATCCAACGGTCAAGTGCCGGACGATCCGCCACGGCCGGATCGAGCGGCGACGGCGACCAGCCGAAGTTCGCGTACTGCGCAAAAATGCCGCCGTACACATTGCGCAGCGTCAGCAGAAAGCGGCCGGCCAGTTCGCGGATGCCGTCTTCGTCAAACCGTCGCGGACTCCACACCTGACTCGACGCCACCAGAAACAGGCGCACCGCATCGGCGCCGTGGCGCTCCATGACCTGCCACGGGTCCACCACGTTGCCGCGGCTTTTGGACATCTTGAGCCCCGCCGCATCAAGCACCAGATCGTTCACCACCACGGCCTTGTACGGCGCAGCGCCATGCATGTTGTTGGGCAGCGCGTCGCCCAACCCGGTCGCTATCGCCAACAGAGAATAGAACCAGCCGCGCGTCTGATCGACCCCTTCGGCAATGAAGTCGGCTGGGTACTGCGTTTCCACAATCTCGCGATTCTCGAACGGAAAATGCCACTGCGCAAACGGCATCGACCCGGAATCAAACCAGGTGTCGATGACTTCGGGGACACGACGCATCGTACCCGTGCCACTCGCGGCCGGCCAGGTGTACGCATCGATGAACGGCTTGTGCGGATCGAAGTCGGTGCCCAACGGGCGCCCCACACGCTCGGCCAGCTGCGCAAAGCTGCCGATCACCTCGATTTCGTCGGCGTCGGTGTCATTCACCCACACCGGCAGCGGTGTGCCCCAGTAGCGGTCGCGCGAGATGGCCCAGTCAACATTGTTCGACAGCCACTCGCCAAACCGCCCCGCACCGATCTCGGGCGGATTCCAGTTCACCGCGGCGTTGCGAGACATCATGGCGTCGCGCACGGCGGTGGTGCGGATGAACCAGCTGCCACGCGCGTAGTACAACAGCGGCGTGTCGCAGCGCCAGCAGTGCGGATACGAATGCAAAAACTTCTGCGACTTCCACAACACACCGCGCCGCTCGAGCTCTTCCACGATGAGCGCATCGGCCTGCTTCACGAACAGTCCGGCGACGAGCGGAATGCCCTCGGCGAACTCGCCGCGTGATGTCACGGGCTGCACGAACGCCAGCGTGTGGCGCTGCCCGGCCGCATAGTCGTCGGCGCCGAACGCGGGCGCCAAGTGCACCACGCCGCTACCATCGTCGGCCGTCACAAACTCTTCGGCCACGATGATCTCGTGCTCGCCCTCGTCGGGATACGCGACCCAGTCGAGCGGACGCGTGTAGCGCTGTCCCGCGAGCTCTCGTCCCGTGAACGTCTGCGTCACATCCCAGCGATCGGCCCAGTCGGCACCGAGCACCGCCGGCACCCGCGCCTCGGCGAGAATGATGGTCCAGTCGCTGACGTTCTTCTTGCGCAGTTCCGCATACGCGAGCGTGGGATGCACCGCGAGTGCGGTGTTCGACACGAGCGTCCACGGGGTGGTCGTCCACACCAGAATCCGGCGACGCACACCCGGCGCACCCGCCGATGGCGCGAGATCGAGCGACACGTACACGCTGGGATCTTCGACGTCCTGATAGCCCTGCGCCACTTCGTGACTCGACAACGCCGTGCCGCAGCGTGCGCAGTACGGCAGGATCTTGTGGCCCTTCACGAGCAACGACTTCGCGTGCAGCGTCGCCAACGCCCACCACACCGACTCCACATAGTCGTTGTGATACGTGACGTACGGTGCGCTGTAGTCGAGCCAGTAGGCCATGCGCTCCGACAGCGATTCCCAGTCACCACGGTACTTCCACACGCTGTCGCGGCAGCGCCGGTTGAACTCGGCGACACCGGTTTCTTCAATCAGCTGTTTGCCACCGAGGCGCGCGACATCGGACGGGTCGAGCCCTTCGCGCGCCGCCTTCTCGCGCTGCAACTCTTTTTCGACTTCGATCTCCACCGGCAAACCGTGCGTATCCCACCCGGCCTTGCGCGGTACAAAAAACCCGCGCATCGAACGGTGACGGCAGAACAGATCCTTCACCGTGCGAGAAAACACGTGATGGATACCGGGGCGTCCGTTGGCCGTGGGCGGTCCTTCGAAAAACACAAACGGCGGCGCATCGGCGCGCGCCGCTTGCACCGACGCGAACAGTGACTCGTGTTCCCACGTGTCGAGCAACGCCCGCTCCAGCTGATGCGGCGTCTGCTCTGCCACCGGCAACGGGAAACGCACCAGCGGTTCGCTGGTCACACGGTCGCTCACAGACGCTCCACGACGCCACGCACGACGGTCGTCAACTGCGGCTCTGCTTCCCGCGCCACACGCAGGATGTCGCTGAGATTGGTGGGCTCCAGCGCATCGGGCAGACACAAGTCCGTGATGATCGACAAGCCGAGCACGCGCATGCCGCCGTGACGGGCCACGATGACTTCCGGCACGGTACTCATGCCCACCACGTCCGCACCGATCGTGCGCAGGAAGCGATACTCGGCGCGCGTTTCGAGATTCGGCCCGGGCACGGCCACGTACACGCCTTCGCGCATGGTGACACCGGCATCCGCCGCGACCTTCCGCGCGAGTGCACGCATGGCGACATCGTACGGCACCGACATGTCCGGGAAACGCGGACCAAGCGTTTCGTCGTTCGGACCGATGAGCGGATTGTCGCCCAACATGTTGATGTGATCGGCGATCAACATGAGATCGCCCGCCTTCCACAGCGGATTCATGCCGCCGCACGCGTTCGAGACGATCAGCGTTTCCGCGCCGAGCGCGCGCAACACGCGCACCGGGAACGTCACCTGCTGCAGCGAATAGCCTTCGTAGCGATGAAAGCGCCCCTGCATCGCGATCACGGTCTTGCCGCCGAGCGTACCGCACAACAGGCGACCGCGGTGCGATTCAACCGTGGACAACGGAAAGTTCGGCAGTTCTTCGTACCCGATCGAGACTTCCACTTCGATCTGTTCTGCCAGCGCACCAAGTCCGGTACCGAGGATGATGGCGACATCGACCGGACGCGCAAAGCGCGCGCGCACCGCGTGCGCCGCCGCTCCGATGCGTTCGTTCGCGTGCAAGCCGAGCGCCGGGTGTGCGAGGCCAACGGCCGTGTGCTCCTGCGTGTACTGCAACTGCGGAAATCCGTGTGGCGTAGTCATGACGGCTCCTCGTCTCCGACAGCGTCGAGCCACGACGGTGTGGGCATGGATGGGCGCACCGGCGCCTCGTCGATGTCTTCTGACATCGGGCGAACCGGTGGCTGAGCGGCCGACCCGACGTCAAGTCGGAATCCGATGCGCTCGTCGTCCGCCGGACGCACCGCAGCGGTGACCGCCGCACGTTCAACGCGTTCGGCGCGGTCAGCGCGCACCGTGCTGCCGACGACGGGTGCCGCCGCGCCCTCCGCCGCCGCGATTTCAGTGGCCTGTCGTTCAACAAGCGTTCGCATCTGCGCGAGAAACGCTGTGCGCGTGCGCCAGAGCTGCTGCAGCTCCTCTTCGGCGCGGCGCAGATCAGCCTGCACCGAGCCCACGATGCGCTCGGCTTCCGCCTGCGCTTCGCGAAGGATCAACTGCGCCTCGCGCTCCGCCTGCTGCCGGATCTCGCCGCGCAATTGCTGCGCTGACACCAGCGCCTCGTTCAGCGCCTTGTCGCGATCCCGAAACACGCGCAACTGCTCAAGGAAGTTGCTCACCTTGGTCTCCAACTCCTGATTCGTGCGGCCCATGCGTTCCAGTTCATCGGCCACCTGCTCACGGAACTCATCGACGCGCGCGCGATCGTATCCGCGCAGCGCGTTCCCGAAATCCCATCGCCGCGCATCGAGCGCCGTGAGGCGAAAACGGTCGTCACTCATGCCTGGCTCCGCAACCGGAGTGAAAGTTCATCACGCATGCAAACGCCCGCGCGCACCGAAGATCATCGTACCGAGCCGCACGTGCGTGGCCGCTTCTTCAACCGCGATCTCAAAATCATCCGACATACCCATCGACAGCACCGTACCGGCATGTCCGGCCGCACGCACGCGGGCACCGCAGTCGCGCGCGCCGGCGAACACGCGTCGCAGCGTGCGTTCATCGGCGTCGAATGGCGCCATCGTCATGACGCCGCACACGCGCAGGGCGCCGTGCGACAGCAGCCGATCCGCGAAGGCCGCGACCTCCGCGGCCGGCACACCGAACTTGCTCTCTTCTCCACTCACGTTCACCTGCACCAGTACGTCACACACCCGACCGGCCTGCGCCGCGGCAGTGTTCAGCGCGGCGGCCAGCCGATCGGAGTCAAGCGAATGCACCAGGTCGAAGCTCACCGCCGACGCCGCCTTGTTGCGCTGCACATGCCCGATGAGGTGCCAGCGCACAGGCACCGCTGCGTGCGCTCGCTTGGGTTCTGCTTCCTGCACGCGGTTTTCACCCACGTCATGCACACCGGCGGCGTAGGCGGCCAACACCGCGTCAACACCGTGGGTTTTGGTGACCGCGACGAGCGTCACGTCTTGCCCGTGCCCGCCGCGCGTACGCGCCGCGTCGATACGCTCGCGCGCGTCTCGCACACGACGCGCCACGTCGTCGGCGAACGCTGGAACAGCAGGCAGCGAAGCGGGTGCGGTCACGGATTCCGTGGAAAGATGGCGGCGAACAGACAGGCGGCGAACGGAGCGCACGCGGCGAGCGGGCAACGCGACGCGGAGAACAGCACACAAATTGGCCCAGCACATGAAGTTAGATATGCGATGGGGGCACGACAAGTGACGCGTCACTCCCCTCTTGGCGGCTTCGCGTCACAACGTCATCACCGCGTGTTCCGCCGTCATTCTCGGTTCGCGGCCGGCCAACAGGTCACGCACCTGCAAGGGCGAGAGATGCATGCGAAGCTCGCCCGCTTGGGCAATGCTGATCGACGCCCGCTCCTCACTGATTACCAGGATCACCGCATCAGACTCTTCGCTCAGTCCGAGCGCCGCTCTGTGTCGGGTGCCCAGCGAACGGTCGAGTGTGGCCGATGCCGAGAGTGGAAGGATGCACCCGGCCCCCACGATCGTGTCGCCGCGCACCACCACCGCTCCGTCGTGCAACGGCGAGTACGGCGTGAAAATGGTGGTGAGCAGGTCGGCGGAGACCTTTGCCTCGAGCGTCGTCCCACTCTCGATGTAGTCACCCAGCGACATCTCGCGTTCAATCACGATGATCGCGCCCACGCCCGAGCGGGAGAGGCGCTCCACGGCATCCACGATCTCATCGAGCACCTCCCCGCCTTCGAGCCGACGGAAGACCCGCCCGATACGGGACGGACCCAGATGCGCGAGCGCGGCGCGCAACTCGGGCTGGAAGATCACCAGCAGCGCGAACGCACCGTACGTGAACACCACCCCGAGCAGGTAGGTGATCATGGTGAGCTTGAGCATCCACGCCAGCACGTACACCAGCGTCAACACCACGATGCCACCGAGCATCTGGAGCGCGCGCGTTCCGCGAATCAGCAACAGCACGCGGTAGAACAGCACCGCCACCACCACGATCTCGAGGAGATCGCGCCAGTCCACGCGAAGCGCCTGCAGTAACGCCAGATCGGGCACGGGATCGGGGAGAAGAGTGGATGGCCGTGGGCGAACGATGAACTCCACTGCAAATGTGCGACGGGCGGCTTCGGGAACCAACCCCGAAGCCGCCCGTTGCGAGAATCACGTGCCGGTGCGGCCTGAGCCACACCCTGCGTGTCACGCGGGAGACGGTTCCGGGCCACCCAGAAGCGGAGGCGGAACGGGGCGCGCCGTCTGCGGAACAATCGGTATCGGAGTGGCCAAGGCGGCCACCGAACCGGGTTCCGGCTGACGCGGCGGCAACTTGCCGCCTTCCCGCAAAATCACAAAGTCCTCGCGGACAAGCGTTTCGCGCTCAAGCAGATTGGTCGCCATCGCGTGCAGCAGTTCCTTATGCTCGGTCAGTACCGCGCGGGCCCGCGAGTACGCCTCGTTGATGACACGCGAGACTTCCGCGTCCACCAACTGCGCCGTCTTTTCCGATACCTCGCGGCGGCTTTGCAGCTCGCGACCCAGAAACACCTCTTGTTCGTTGTCGCCCACGAGGATCGGGCCCACGGCGTCGCTCAGGCCCCACTGCGACACATACCGCCGCGCCAGCGAAGTGGCCTGCTGAATGTCGCTGGCGGCGCCCGTGGTCACCCGATCACGGCCAAACACCAACTCTTCCGCCACACGCCCACCGTAGGCCATGACGAGGCGCGCTTCGAGTTGCTCACGCGTAACCGACACGCGATCGTCTTCCGGGAGCGTAAACGCGACACCGAGCGCGCGACCACGTGGCACAATGGTGACCTTGTGCAGCGGATCGTTGCCCTTGACCATCATCGCACACACCGCATGTCCGGCCTCGTGGAAGGCGGTCAGGCGACGCTCTTCCTCGCGCATCACCAGCGACTTGCGCTCGGCGCCGAGCATCACCTTGTCCTTCGCTTCTTCGAGATCGTTCATGTAGATCTTGTCGTGTCCCTTGCGCGCCGCGAGCAGCGCGCCTTCGTTCACGAGATTCGCCAGATCGGCACCCGCCATGCCCGGGGTGCCGCGCGCCAGCGACGTGATCTCTACATCGTCCGCGATCGGCTTGTTGCGCAGATGCACCTTGAGGATTCCCTCTCGGCCACGCAGATCCGGCGCGTCGACGACAATCTGACGGTCGAAACGGCCCGGACGCAGCAGCGCCGGATCAAGCACGTCTGGACGATTCGTGGCCGCAATCAGAATCACGCCCTCGTTGGACTCGAAGCCGTCCATCTCCACGAGCAGTTGGTTGAGCGTCTGCTCACGCTCGTCGTGACCGCCGCCCAAACCGGCGCCGCGATGACGACCAACGGCGTCGATTTCGTCAATGAAGATGATGCACGGCGCGTGTGCCTTGCCCTGCTCGAACAGATCGCGCACGCGCGACGCACCAACGCCAACGAACATTTCCACGAAGTCCGAACCCGACATCGAAAAGAACGGACGGCCGGCTTCACCAGCGACGGCCCTGGCGAGCAGTGTCTTGCCCGTACCGGGCGGACCCACCAGCAGCGCGCCCTTGGGCAGGCGACCACCGAGCTTGGTGAACTTCTGCGGGTCTTTCAGGAACTCAATGATCTCCTGCAACTCCACCTTGGCTTCGTCGGCACCGGCGACGTCGGCAAAGGTGATCTTGGGCGTGTCGCCGCTGAGCAGTTTCGCCTTGCTCTTGCCAAACGAAAACGCCTTGCCGCCGCCCGACTGCATCTGGCGGAACAGGAAGATCCAGAAGCCGATGATGATCAGCCACGGCAGGAAGCCGATCAGCATGCTCACCGGATTCGCGCGCGCTTCCTGCGCTTCAATCTCGACGCCGTAGGAGATCAGGCGCTCGACTTCCGCATCCGAGTTCTCCACCGGAAAGCGCATGGTGAAGCGGCTGATGTCCTTGCCATTCGCCTTGATGGGCGACCGGAACGAGCCCACGGCGACCTTGCCGCCCTGGATCGTGGCATCCTTGATGTTGCCGGCTTTCAGTTGCTCAAGGTAGAACGTGTATTTGATGGGCGGTGCCGCGTCGGACTTGCCACCCGTATACGACAGAATCGCCGTGGGGATGAGAATCACGAGCAACACAAACGACAGCGACTTGGAGAAGCGGCCCCAGTTGAACGGCTTCTTCGGCGGTGGGGTCATGGGCGAGGGCATGGGGATCCGACCTTATTCCAGGCTTGCGACGTACGGCAGGTGCCGAAGATGCTCAGCATGATCCAATCCGTAGCCGACGAGAAACTCGTGAGGGGCGTCAAACCCGATAAACTGCACCGGTGACGTAAGATGTTCCGCAATGTGCTTGTGAAGCAACGCGCAAATCGCCAGCGACTTTGGCTGACGCGCCGACAGCAGTTCCATGAGCCGGGCGAGGGTGCGCCCGGAATCCACGATGTCTTCCACCAGCAGAATGTGCTTGCCCTCGAGTTCTGTTTCCGGATCGTAGAGCAAACGCACCACCCCGCTGCTCTCGGTGCCGTCCCCGTAGCTCGACGCCACCAGGAAATCGACCTGCAACGGCCGTTCGATATGCCGGACAAGATCGCTCAAAAAGATAAAACTTCCCTTGAGCAACCCAAGCACGATGAGCTCCCCGTCAGGATACGCAGCGGTGATCTCATCGCCGAGTTCCTGCACGCGCGCCTGAATCGTGGCCTGATCAAAGACAATGCGCCGGACGGCTCGGCCGTCGAGACGCGGATCAACGGAACTCGCGCTCACTTCGATACCAAATAAGGTCCGACCTTCCGGATCGGTGCGGTGCGGCCAGGCCGCGACAAACCTCGGGTACCCACACGACATCCCCATGCAACAGGACGACCGGCCAACCACGCCGGTCAAGGCGCGGCACGCCGCATTCCGCAAGATACCGCGAAATGCGGCGTCCCGCCGGGGCGGCCGGAGTACAAATTCGATCTCCCGGAGCCCACTGCCTCACCTCAACCTCTCCGGACGCCGGAAAGGCCGCCAGATTCGGCGGCAATGGACCGCCCGATTCCGTTGGCGGCGAGGAGAGCAACTCAAACCGCCATCCGGGCCAGCGAATCGGTGTTCCGACCGCCACAGTTCGCGCGGCGCAGGCGCGAGCGGCGTCGGCCGCTATCCCCGCCTGCCCAACGCGAACGTCCAGCCACCGTCCGCGGCGGATCACCGTCACCCCCTGAGGGAGGCGGAGTTCCCCCGCGCGCGACTCCCCGATGGTAAACCGAATCAGGCGACGCGTTCCCTCGCCCCGAAGGGTGACGCCAAGACGCGCCAGCATCGCCGGCCACACGACCGACAGCTGCGCCTCAGACCAGAGCGCCACGCTGCTCCGCTCCAGCTGCCAGACGCCGTGCGTAACTTCCGTCCACGGCAGCCTCTCGACAAGCCGATCGACGTCGTCGCGCCACGCCGCCGCCCGTTCTCCGATCGTCAGCATCGCCGCGCGGAAACCGGGATCCACCTGCTCGAAGAGCGGCAGCAGATCGTGGCGCACGCGAACACGCTGATGTCGACGGTCGAGATTCGCCGGATCCACCAGACTGTCGATGCCACGCACCTCGCGAAACCTGTCAAGCTGCGCACGCCCGAGCGCCAGCCAGGGGCGCACCACGGGCCCGCGCGCGGCCAACGCCGCCAATCCGCGCGCACCCGCACCGCGAAGCCATCGCTGCACGATCGTTTCCAGTTGATCGTCTTGCGTGTGAGCCGTCGCGACACGCGCCGCATGCGCTGACGCCACCCGGCGCAGAAACGCCCAACGCGCATCGCGCCACTCCGCCTCGTTGCGCCCCGGCCGAAGCGCCCGCTGTCGCACCACCGGCAGACCGAGCCGCCGCGATTCGGCGGTCACGAGATCAGCCGCGTCGCGGGCGTGCGCACCGGTGCCGTGATCGAACGTGGCGACGGTGGCCACGCGCTCGCGTCCCCACTGGGCCATGGCATGCAGCAGGGCCATGGAATCGCCGCCTCCGGACACCGCGAGCACCAACGGTCGCGCGTCGTGCGGCAAAGATTCGATCGCGGCGCGCAACGGTTCGTCGGCGTTGGCCGCAGCTTCGATGGCCACCGTTGACAGGCGCGCGGACGCGAGGGACATAAACAATACTACTCACGCCATTCGCGTCCGCGGGAACGCCGGTGACCATTCGTGGCTTGACTGCGGGTCATCAGCGGCATTACCCTCCGCGCTGAACAGGACGCTACCCAAGTTTGGTCTTTCTTCACAATCGGAGATAGCAGCGTGGAAGAAGCAGGCGCATTCGGCACCCTCTGGGCGGCCCTCGGCATGTCGGCGTATTTCATGGCGCTGACCTGGATCAACATCCTGCTCGGACTGTTTCTGTCGCCGCTCTTCCTCATCCCGATGAGTTGGCTGAAGAG
>JBBRFQ010000007.1:0-49155 GCA_038224035.1 Gemmatimonadales bacterium | reverse complement strand
GTGCGCCGCCGACCGGAGCTCGGCGTTCCGCCGGGATTTGCCCGCGTGATCGGCGTTGATGCGCTCGATGATGCGCTGAAGTCGGCCGATGTGGTAGTTCTGGCCGCCCCGCTAACAGCATTGTCACGAGGTGTGCTCGATACACGCCGATTGGCGTTGCTCCCGGCCGCGGCAATCGTCGTCAATGTGGCGCGCGGCGCCTTGATGGATGAGGAGGCTCTCGTGGCGGCGCTCGACTCGGGCCGCCTGCGGGGAGCATATCTCGATGTGTTCCGTCGGGAGCCGCTGCCGGAGACGAATGCTCTGTGGACGCATCCGCGCGTGCTCATCACGCCGCATGTATCCGGCGTGTCGGCAGCTCGGCACTGGGGGCGCGCTCTGGCGTTGTTTGAAGACAATTGGCGACGGTGGGTGGCGGGCGAATCGCTGCGCAACGTCGTGGATCCGGCAGCAGGTTATTGATGTGAGTGTTGTCTCGCATCGACGGCCACCACACCAGGCATCGGCGGTACGGAAATCGTGGCGATCGAGCGAATCATCAAGGCGGCAGTCGACCGCGGTGCATCAGATGTTCACATCAAGGCCACCGATTGCGTGCGTGCACGCATCGACGGTCGACTGGTCGCGCTCACAAAACAAACGCTGACTGCCGAGCAGACGCGCGCGATTGCGCTGCATCTGATTGAGTCGGAAGACGATAAACAAAAGATCGACGCCCTGCGCGATCATGACTGCTCCTGGGCGCAGCCCGGCGTGGGGCGCTTCCGTGTGAATATCATGCGACAGCGTGGCTCGTATTCCATCGTCATGCGCGTGATTCCCGAGAACGTGCCCACGATTGAATCGCTGCACTTGCCCAGCGTGATCGGACGCATTGCGCACGCCGAACGTGGCATGGTGCTGGTGACCGGTGTGACCGGTTCCGGCAAGAGCTCCACGATGGCCGCCGTCGTCAACACGATCAATCATCACTACGACAAACACGTCGTCACGCTCGAAAACCCCATCGAGTTCCTGCACGGCGACATCAAGAGCTCCATTACGCAGCGTGAAGTGGGCATCGACACCGATTCCTTTCGCATGGGGCTGCGCGCTGCGCTGAGACAAGACCCCGATGTGATCCTGATCGGTGAAATGCGAGACGCGGAAACGATTGACACGGCGATGAAGGCGGCAGAGACGGGACACCTGCTCATCTCTACCTTGCATACGCCCGACGCGCAGAGCACGATCATGCGCGTGGTGGCCATGTTCCCGCCTGAAGAACAAACGGTGGCGCGAATCCGGCTGGCCGAGTCGCTGCACGCGGTGGTGTCGCAGCGTCTGTTGCCGCGCGCCAGCGGGCAGGGCCGCGCTGTCGCCTGTGAAGTGATGATCGTGACACCCACCATTCGCGATCTCATCATCGAGAATCGTGTCGGCGAGATTCGCGACTACATCGCCGAAGGACATGTGCAGTACGGCATGCAGACGTTCGACCAGCATCTCACGCAGTTGGTGAACGACGGCGAGATCACGTTCGAAGTGGCACTGAGCGCGGCCAGCCGTCCGGCTGACTTCGAGCTGAACTTCCGCACGCTCAGCCGAGGTCAGCGTGTGCCCACGCCGCTCGCCACGCCGGCGATCAAGGCGGCGGCCGCTGCGGCGACCGTACCCTCGCGCATGTCGGCGCATCCGCTCGGCACGGGTCCAACGTTGCCGCCGATGGCCACGTCGCCGCATGGATCGCAGGCGGTCACGAGTCCGTCGCCATTCGGTGGCGGTGACGATACGATTTTCGGATCGGGCTTCGAGAGTTTGTTCGGGAGCTGAGTGCGCGGTGTGACTCGCCGAGGTACTCGTCACACAACGCGTGCGGGCGTTACGCCTCACGCATCCCGAACAGCATCTCGCGGCTGAGTACGAGCGGCGGTGCACTTTCGACGGGCGTCCATGTGATCCCGTCGCGGTGTAGCTCTGGAAACTCCGACGCACTCGTCCAGCGCTCGACCGTCCGGTCGGCCTGGTCCAGCAGCCACACTTCACTCACACCGTGGGCGAGATATGCGGGCCGTTTGCGATAGCGATCGCGGCGGCGGGTGGACCGGCTCAGCACCTCAACCACGAGTACAGGTGGCGGCATGTTGCGCCATGTGAGCTCGGGCGATATCGGCACCGGGTACACCGCGAGGTCCGGCTCCAGCCACGTCGTCGCGCTGATAAACACGCCGCCCGGGGTGAAGTACGCCCAGCCCGTATGCGCATCGCACCAGTCAGCGAACCGTCGGACGAGCTGCGTTGCGCCCCACTGGTGTGCCACCGACGGCATCGGCGTCACCAGCAATTCCCCGTGCAACACTTCGTAGCGACGACCATCTCGCGGGAACTGGTCGAGATCGGCCACCGTCCATACGGCGCCAGCAGGCGCAGGCAGAACGGCTGAGGAGCGCGCGGTAGAGGACATGTACATAGTATCGGCTCGGCGGAGGCGCGTTGGCAAGGGCGTCGCATACCGCAAGATGTTGTGCACGGCCCGCGCGATCGTCACCGAAACTCCGCGACCCGTGTTGTCCTGCGGCAAAGTATGTGCCGAGCGCTGTGGTTCCTCGCGGCGTGCTACGACGGCGCGTCTGCAATACCAAATAGCACGTCTGCGCTCAGCTGCAGCGATGGCGCGGTAGCAACCGGCGCCCACGTGATCCCGTCGCGATGTAGCTCTGGAAACTCCGACGCACTCGTCCAGCGCTCGATTTTGCGCTCGCGCTGATCGAGCAGCCACACTTCGCCAACGCCGTGCGCGAGATACGCGGGCCGCTTACGATAGCGATCGCGGCGGCGGGTGGACGGGCTCAGCACCTCAACCACGAGTACAGGCGGCGGCATGTTGCGCCATGTGAGCCCGGGCGATACCGGCACCGCGTACGCGGCGATGTCGGGTTCGAGCCAAGTGGTCTCGCTGATGTAGACGCCTCCCGGAGTGAAGCACGTCCACCCGACGTGTTGGTGGCACCAGTTGGCGATCTGTCGGAATAGCTCCCCTGCGCCTTGTTGGTGTGCAACCGACGGCATCGGCGTCACCAGCAATTCCCCGTGCAGTACTTCGTGGCGCCGACCGCCGCGAGGGAACTGGTCGAGATCGGCCACCGTCCATACGGCACCAGCAGGCGCGGGCGGAATCGCTGAGGATCGCGCGGTCGTGGGCATGTACATAGTATCGGCTCGGCGAAGGCGCGTTGGCAAGGGTGTCGCATGCCGCACGTTGCAACGTCGACGCAACCGCAGCGTTACCGAAAGTCTGCGACCCGTGTTTTCACGCTGCGACGAGCGCAGCGGTCGTGTGCCGAGCGCTACGGTCTTGTGCCGATCGCTACGATTCTGCGTCGGGTGGGCCGAAGAGTACGTCTGCGGTCAGTGAGAGTGCCGATGCCGTTGGCAGTGGTGTCCACGTGATGCCATCGCGATGCGTGTCCGGAAACTCCGACGCGCTCGTCCAGCGCTCAAGCAGTCGTGCCGACACATCGAGCAGCCACACCTCACCAACACCGTGCGCGAGATACGCTGCTCGTTTGGCATAGCGATCACGCCGACGAGTGGACGGACTGAGGACTTCGACGACGAGCACGGGAGCCGGCGCGTTCTTCCACGTGACCGACTTTGATGGCTTGACCGGAAACACCGCGACATCGGGCTCTAACCACGTGGTCTCGCTCACATAAAACCCGCTGGGTGACAGCACTGCCCACTGTGTATTCGCCCTGCACCAACTGCGGATGACGTGCGAGAGATCCGCAGCGGCCACCTGGTGCCCGAAAGACGGCGGCGGCCTCACCAGCAGCTCTCCGTGCAGCACCTCGTAGCGACGGCCGTCCCGGGGGAACTGGTCGAGGTCGGACAGCGACCAAACGGCACCCGCAGGCGCCAGCGGAAGGGCTGAGGATCGCACGGTGGCGGACATGTCCATAGTATCGGCTCGGCGAGCGCAGGTTGGCAAGGGCGGGGCATGCCGCAAGCTGCGATGTAGCGCCAAACCCAGCGTCACCGAAACAATGCGGCCGATGTTGTCACGCTGCGCCGAGCGCGCGGGTACCGCACGGAATGCAACGACGCTGCATGACGCGCTACGAGTCCGCCTCAACCACACCAAAGAGCACGTCCGCGCTCAACTCCAGCGATGGCGCGGTGGCAACCGGTGTCCACGTGATGCCGCCCATATGTGTGTCGGGAAACTCCGATGCGCTCGTCCACCGTTCGACCGTGCGCGCGGGGATATCGAGCAACCACACCTCGCGGACTCCGTGGGCAAGGTACGCCGCACGTTTGGCATGGCGATCGCGTACGCGGGTTGCAGGACTGAGCACCTCCACCACGAGCACAGGGATCGGTGCGGTTTGCCAGGTCAGCGACATCGAGGGCGCCACCGGAAACACCGCGACGTCTGGCTCCAGCCAGGTGGTTTCGCTCACGTAAAATCCGCTGGGCGCCATGACCGACCACTGCGTGTGCGCCGCGCACCAGTTTCCAATCGCACGCGCCAGTTCTGTCGCCGCGAGCTGGTGCGCAAAGGATGGCGGCGGCGTCACCAGCAGCTCCCCGTGCAGCACTTCGTAGCGACGGCCGTCGCGGGGGAACTGGTCGAGATCGGCCAGAGTCCACACGGCACCAGCAGGCGCTGGCGGAATCGCTGAGGATCGCGCGTGAGTGGACATGGACACAGTATCGGCTCGGCGGGCGCAGGTTGGCAAGGGCGGGGCAGGCCGCACTATGGCGTGTATTCCCGGATTTCACGGTACCGTTTCGCTGCCGCGTGTGTTGCCAATCCGCGAAGCGTCCGCACTCGGCATGGTCGGCGAATCCCGATAGATTTCAAGAATGACCACACGCACACTTGGCGGCCTGCTCGCCCCCGCTGTTACTACGTTCGATCACGCCACCGGCGAACTTTCGCGCGAGCCGTTCGTACGCAACCTTCAGGCGCATCTCGACGCTGGCCTCGACGGTATTCTCGTTGCGGGCTCAAGCGGTGAAGCGGCGCTGCTCGATAGCGCCGAACGTCGACAAATCACGGAATGGGCACGTGAGGTCGTGCAGCCCCATCAGTGGTTGCTCGTTGGAACCGGTAGCGAGAGTACCCGTGAGACGATTGCGCGTTGTCGCGATGCGAAAGCGGCTGGTGCAGACGCCGTGTTGGTTGTGGCACCGCACTACTTCCTCAAGCGCATGACGGAAGCGGCGCTGCTCGCACATTATCGCGCAGTTGCCGAGGCCAGTCCGCTCCCGGTGTTGTTGTACAACATGCCGGCGTACGCGCATCTCGTGTTGTCGCCCGAACTTGTGCACACCATGGCCGAGCACGACAATGTGATCGGCATGAAGGACTCGGCGGGAAATTTGCCCGTGCTCGAGCAGTATCTCACCGCGCAGTCTGAGACGTTCAGTGTGATCACCGGCAGCGGCGGTACGGCGGCGGCAGCGGTGGCACGCGGCGCGCGCGGTGCGATTCTCGCGATCGCGTTGTATGCGGCGCTTCCGACGCGGGCGATGATTACCGACGCGCTCTCTGGCAATCTTGACGAGGCCGCGCAACTGCAGCTCCCGCTCGTTCCATTAGCCACCGAGATCGCGGCCGCATTCGGCCCGCCCGGGCTCAAGGCGGCGATGGATCTGGTGGGGCTCGATGGTGGCGCCCCGCGATCGCCGCTGCTGGCGCTGGATGCAAAGGAGCGAGCCAAGGTTGCGGACGTGCTACGCCGCGCCGGAGTGTTGGCGGCGAGCTGAGGGCCGGCGACTCGTCGTATCTCCAGCCGCGTGCCGACTCATTGGTATGAGTGAGTATTACTCACCTGATGAAGCGAACGCCGTTTTCGTGAATTGCGATCACGATCCCGCCCGAGTACCTCGGGGCGGCCGATTCGCTGGCCCAACAGCTCGACTGCGATGGGAACAGGCTGAGCAACAGGCTGAGCAACAGGCTGAGCAACAGGCTGAGCAACAGGCTCATGCGTTTGACGTCGAGGGCGTGTCGATCCCCACGGCGTCCATCCGCGACCTTATTGGGTCCAAACGTACCGGCCGCCTGCAGGACGCGGCGGACATTGGGATTCTCGAATTCATCGAGATCGCGGGGAGTGCCGAGGCCCCGCAGTTGCTTAACCCGCCCATCGCTCTAGATTCCATCAACGCCCCGCGTGCGCGCTCCAGAGCGCCGCCGACGGGGCGTTTTTTGCGTTCAGGTGCAGCCCGCGCCAGCCGTCCACACGGGATGGTGCACCGGGCGGACGGGCTGCTGTCGCCCACCGCTCGCGCGAGCCGCGCGTTTCCAGGATTCGCATGTTCGATTCGACAATTCGCACTGTTGTGGTAGTGGGTGCGCAGTGGGGCGACGAAGGCAAAGGCAAGCTGGTCGACGTGCTCGCCGAACGCGCCGATTGGGTGGTGCGTTATCAGGGCGGTGCCAACGCTGGACATACGGTGCACATTGGCGACCGGTCGTTTGTGCTGCACCAGGTGCCAAGCGGCATTCTGCACGGCGGCGTGCGATGCGCGATTGGCAATGGCGTGGTGCTCGATCCGGAAACACTTTTTCACGAGATCGACGGTCTCGTCACGAAAGGTGTCGACGTGGAAGGGCGCCTGTATGTGAGCGAGCGCGCGCATCTGGTGCTGCCGTATCACAAGGTGGTGGACAAGGCGAGCGCGGCGTCGAAAGAGATTGGCACCACGGGGCGCGGCATTGGTCCGGCGTACGAAGACAAGATCGCGCGCCGCGGTGTGCGTGTACTCGATCTGCGCTGGCCGGAACGCCTGCGCGAACAGGTCACGCGCGGTGTCGCGCATGCGAATGACCGGCTGCAGGCGTCGGGCAGCGAACATCGGGCCAGCGTCGACGACACGATGGCGCTGCTGGAGCAGCTCGCGCCGCGTTTGCTCGCCATCGCCGAGGACGTCGGGTTGTGCGTGCACACGGCGATCAAGTCGGGCGCGGCGGTGTTGCTCGAAGGCGCGCAGGGTTCGCTGCTCGACGTGGATCATGGCACGTATCCGTTTGTCACGTCGAGTAATACCACCGCGGGCGGTGCGGCCACGGGCGTGGGCATCGGGCCGCGCGCGATTCACGCGGCGCTCGGAGTGGTGAAAGCGTACACCACGCGTGTGGGCAACGGACCGCTGCCCACCGAATTTGACGAGCCGATGCAGACGCAGGTGCGTACGCTCGGCAACGAGTTTGGTGCGACCACGGGCCGAGCACGGCGCTGCGGCTGGTTTGACGATGTCGTGGTGCGGTACGCGGCGCGCGTGAACGGGCTCACCGGACTTGCCGTCACGAAGCTTGACGTGCTCGACACGCTCGATCGCATCGCCATCTGCACGGCGTATGAAGTGGACGGCGAGCGGTATACGGAGTTCCCGGCCGACGTCGCGCTGCTCGATCGTGCGGTGCCGGTGCTTGAATGGCACGATGGCTGGAAGTCCGACACGACGACGGCACGCACACTCGACGAGCTGCCAAGTGCGGCGCGGGCGTATCTCGATCGTATGGAATCGCTCATCGATGTGCCGATTGCGTATGTCAGCGTAGGAACGCGACGCGACCAGATCATCGAGGGTCGGACCGTCGGCGCATGACCACGCACGAGCAGGCATCGGTGTTGACGGCGGTGTTGACGGATGCACCGCTGCACGTGGACCTGGCGATTGTGGGGGCGGGTCCGTGTGGGCTCGCGGCGGGCGTGGCGGCGCGTCGTGCGGGACTGTCGGTGGTGTTGTTGGATCGCGGACCGATTGTCGCAGGCATTGCGCAGTATCCCACGTACATGACGTTCTTCTCGACGGGCGAGCGACTGTCGATTGGCGGGCTGCCGTTCGTGGTAGCGGGGGAGAAGCCGTCGCGTCGGGATGCGTTGGCGTACTACCGCGCCGTCGCGTCGCACTACGATTTGCCGGTCAGGCAGTATGAGACGGTGACGTCGATAGTGCGGGCGGATTCGCCGGACAGCGCGGTCGCGGTGGCGGTAGGTGCAACTGCAACCGAAACCGGGAACGCAAACGCCACATCGAACCACCGAGGCACAGCGCACGCAGCGGAGCGGCGTGTCAGATGGCGTGTGCAGTCGAGAATGCGGTCGGGACGGGAGCGTGTGGTGTTGGCGCGCGCGGTGTGTGTGGCCACGGGTTACTTTGGGCGGCCCAACTTGCTCGGTGTGCCTGGGGAGACGTTGCCGCATGTGCAGCACGGGTATACCGAGGGACACTTTGCGTGGCGCGAACCCGTGGTCGTCGTGGGCGGCGGCAACTCGGCGGTGGATGCGTCACTTGAGCTACTTCGTGCCGAAGCGAAGGTGCATCTCGTGCACTTCGGCGATGATCTTGATCGCGGCGTGAAGCCGTGGGTGCGTCCTGTGGTGGCGAATCGCATGCATGACGGCAGCATTGTGGCGCACTTCAAGGCGCGTGTCGTGGAGATCACACCGGAGCATGTGGTAATCGAGGGCCCCGAGGGCGAGGCGCGGATCGAGGCGACGCAGGTGTATCTGCTCACGGGCTATCTGCCGGAAACGGGTCTGTTGGCCGATCTGGGTGTGCCCATCAACTCCACCACGGGTATTCCCGAGCACGATCCGGCGACGATGGCGACGCCGCTAGCGGGTATCTACCTTGCGGGAGTGATCGCGTCTGGCTTCGACGCGAACAAAATTTTCATTGAGAACGGCCGTGATCACGGCGATCTGATTGTCGCGCACCTCACCTCTTCCTGAACGGTTCCATGCCTGCGCAACCCGACGTGATGGACAAACTTGTGTCGCTGTGCAAGCGGCGCGGCTTCATCTTCCAGTCGTCCGAGATTTACGGTGGCACGGGCTCCGTCTGGGACTACGGACCGCTCGGTGTGGAGCTCAAGCGCAACGTCAAGGACAACTGGTGGAACGCGATGGTGCGCAGCCGAGACGATGTGGAGGGACTCGACGCCGCCATCCTCATGCATCCGCGTGTGTGGGAGGCCAGTGGGCACGTGGGCGGTTTTGTCGATCCGCTGGTGGACTGCAAAACGTGCAAGGGCCGTTTTCGTGCGGACAAGCTCGAAGATGCGCGCTGCCCGCAGAAGCCGAGCAAACAGCCTGGTCAACATGACGCCTGTCAGCTTACCGAGCCGCGGCAGTTCAATCTGATGTTCAAGACGTTTATGGGCCCGCTCGAAGAGAGCGCGAGCACGGTGTATCTGCGGCCGGAAACAGCGCAGGGCATCTTTGTGAACTTCCTGAACGTGCAGCAGAGTACGCGTCAGAAAGTGCCGTTTGGCATCGCACAGATCGGCAAGGCGTTCCGCAACGAAATCACGCCCGGCAACTTCATATTCCGCACGCGCGAGTTCGAGCAGATGGAGATGCAATACTTTGTCGAGCCCGGCACCGACATGGAGTGGTTCGAGAAATGGAAGGCCGAGCGCATGCAATGGCACCTGTCGCTGGGGTTGTCGCCGGAACGTCTCAAGTTCCATCAGCACGGCGCGGGCGAACTTGCTCACTACGCGCGCGCGGCGTTCGATGTGACGTTCGATTTCGGTGGCACGCTGGGTTTCCAGGAAATCGAGGGCGTGCACAATCGCGGTGACTTCGATCTCACGCAACATCAGACGTTCTCAGGCAAGAAGCTGGAGTACTTCGACCAGCCAAACAACAAGCGTTATGTGCCATACGTCGTCGAGACGTCGGTTGGCGCGGATCGGGTGACGCTGGCGATTCTGGTGAATGCCTACCGCGAAGAAACCGTGGAGGGTGAAGACGAAGGACGTGTCGTGCTGGGTCTTGCGCCGTCACTCGCGCCGATCAAGGCGGCGGTGTTCCCGCTCACCAAGAAGGACGGCCAGCCTGACATGGCACGTCGCATCGTGGAAGATCTGCGTCCCGCGATGGCGGTGGACTATGACGAGACGGGCTCGATTGGCAAGCGCTATCGCCGTCAGGACGAAGTGGGGACGCCGTTCTGCATCACGGTGGATCCGCAGTCCACGGGCGACGACACGGTGACGGTGCGTGATCGGGATACCCTGGCGCAGGACCGGGTAGGCGCGTCGCAGCTCAAGGCGTATCTGGCGGGGAAGTTGGCGGGATAATCGCGCGGGCATACTGCAATACAGACGGCAACAGAACTCCAACTGCGCAACAGCAGGCGCGAAGGACGCGAAAGCGCGAAAACTGCAAAAGCGGATAGAACGAAAGGAAAAGTTCTATCCGCTTTTTCTGTTGCAGTTTTCGCGCTTTCGCGTCCTTCGCGCCTTCCCCGACTCTGTTGGAGTTGCAGTTGCTGTTGTTGTGTTGCTGTTGTTGTCCCGTTGCCGATGCTTTCGCTGTCAGCGATCAGAAGTCAAACTTGAATCCGCTCTGAATGCGACGGCCGTAGAACTCATCCTGCATCAACCGGCCCCGATCCCCCTGATAAAACCGCAGCGGTCGGTTGTTCAGATTGTTCGCTTCGATGAAGAACCGCGCCACCGGCGTGATCTGCACGCTCGCGTTCGCGTCGATGTCCGTGCGACGGTCCGACCAGCGATCAAAGAACGCGTCTTCGTTGTAACCGCCCTCGCCCGCGTCGAGAGACTCACTCTGATAGTTCATCGCCAGACGCAGCGACACCCGTGGCGCGTCGAATGACAGCGACAGGTTGCCACTGTGCTTGGCCGTGCCCAGCAGCGGGAGTGACTCCACTTCGCGTCCTTCAATATCCAGTCCTTCCGCGTTGGAATCGTTGAAGTTGTAATTCACATATACGCCGAGATAGCGAAGCACGCCCGGGAGGAAATCGAGCTGACGCTGGAACGCCGCCTCGAAGCCCGTGATCTGGGCCTCGGCGCCGTTGCGTGGCTGGCTGATCTGTGAGAAGAGCGTTCCCGTCACCGGATCGATTTGCTGGAACTGCGTGAAGTTGAAGATGAAATCCGTGATGCGCTTGTGGAACACGCCCACCGACAGCAATCCAACGTTCTCGAAGTAGCGCTCGGCCATCAGGTCGAAGTTCATCGAACGCGTTGGATCGAGCAGTGGGTTGCCCGTGGCCAACTCGTTGTCGTCGAGGCTGATTTCGCGGTACGGGACCAGATCGAAGTAGTTCGGACGGGCGAGCGTATTCGTCCAGGCCGCGCGCAGTACCGTGTTCGGAGTCGCATCCCAGCGCGCATTGATGCTGGGCAATACATCGGTATAGCTCTGGGTGCCGACGGTTGGCCGGACGTCGTCGTTGTCGACGTTGTATTCGAAACCGTTGTAGTCGACGCTGGTGTTCTCCAGGCGCACGCCGGCGATGACACTCACCTTCGGGCCAAAGCGCTGCTCGATCATGCCGTACCCGGCCGTGATCCGCTCCTCGGCGTCGAAGTTGCCGGCCGCGTATTCCGACGGCTGATCGACGAGCGTAAACTGCCCCGTGTTGAACAGGTTCAGCCCCGACAGGAACTGCGGTGTGGAGAAGAAGCCGTACTGGTACTGACTGCCCGCATAGTTACGGTCGGTGGTAAAGTCTTCCGCGCCGGACACCGACAGGTTGCCGAACGCCGCCGAGGGCGTGGCGCGGTTGAAGCTGTTGTTGCGCAACTTCTCCTTGCCACGGTACCGGCCGCCAAACTTCAGCCGTGTGCTGTTGTCTCCTTCGCGAAGCGGCAACAGCAGATCGACGCGCGCGTTTTGATCTTCGTCCTTGGTGTAACCGTCTTCCTGCTCGAGACGGCGGAACGTGAACGCACTTGGTGCGACGGCGGCCGGGTTCACTGCGGTGAACTGCGGGTTCTGCTGGTCGGTGTAGTTGGGCTGAATCGCCACATTGCGCGCGCGCCACTCGATGTAGCGCTCGTCGGGACGTGTTTCCGAAGCGCGGGCGATGCTGCCCTGCCACGTGAGGGTGGCGCGGTTGGCGATGAGATGTTCACCGCTGAGCATATGACTTTGTGTACGCTGATCTTCAAGACGCGCGTCCTTGAGCCGGCCGTCGGGTCCGCCGCCCTTGGTTTGCCGACGGATTTCGGTGGTCTGCACACCCTGCGCATTCGGATCCCCAAGCACGTACCGGGCGCGGAAACGGTTTTCCCAATCGTCGCGGTGATTGTAGAGCGAGCGCAACATGATCGAGTTGCTCTCGTTGAAACGAAAATCCAGCGACGCCGAGGCCGATCGGCGTACACGCTGCACATCGTAGCGGCGAATGTCGAACTCATTCATGAACGCGACACCCGCGTCGGTCTTGTCCCAGGTGCCTTCCTTATTATCTGAACCAAACTGCTGGTCGTAATACGACGCGCTGGCAATCACACCAAGACGATTGTTCAAGAAGCGATTGCCGAGCACGAGACTGCCAAGCGCAACCGGCTTGTCACGAATGAAGTTGTAGCCGCTGCCAGCCGTCGCCGACAAACGGAAGCCAGCGGGCGCAGCGCGGGTCACCACGTTGACGGAGCCACCGATCGCGTCGGCATCCATATCCGGGGTGAGCGTCTTGTTCACTTCGATGGCTTGCACCATGTCGGCCGGAATCAGGTCGAGCTGGACCTCGCGCACCTCGGCTTCGGCCGACGGCACGCGCTCGCCGTTCACCATCACGGAGTTGAAGCGCGGCTCCGTGCCGCGGATCGAGCCGAAGCGTGCCTCGCCCTGGTCGATTGCAACGGTCACGCCGGGAACGCGCTTGAGGGCGTCGCCCAGGTTCGCGTCAGGAAAGCGACCGATCTGATCCGCCGCCACCACGTTCGTGACGTTGGCCGCGTTCTTCTGTTGATTCAGCGCCGCGGCCTGACCGGTGCGCGTGGCCACGATCGCAACCGTGCCGAGCACGTTCTCAGACGGCTTGATGCGGAAGGTGATGGACTGCGTGGCGCCGTCGGTCACCGTCACGGTGTTGGTGAGCGGTGCGTAGCCGATATATCGCGTGGTCACCTGATACGAGCCGGCCGGGAGGCCCGTGATCACGAAGCGTCCCGCACGATCCGTGAACACCTCACGATTCAGCGTGGCGAGGCGAATGGACGCGCCGGTGATCGCGAGCCCGTTCGCCTCTTCGACAACGAGCCCGGCGATCACACCCTGGGCCTGGGCGGGCGTAGCGAGGGCGAAAAGCAGACCGACCACGAGGGTTGGCAGCTTGCACATCGACAAGAAGCGTGACATTGAGTACACGGGGTGAAGAGTCTGAAGCGCACGGGCGCTCGAAAGATCCCGTTCGAAGCTTCCAACTTGTCGTTACTGCGTCACTGAACGGTCTTCGGGACGTCACGGAGCTGTATCAGTGACTTATGTCGCATTCGCAAAACGACCGCGTGCACGACGTGAACGTCGAGACGCACATCCGCGTTCACCTTTCGTCACCCGTGACGTTCCTCTGACCCCTTTCGTCATGTCCGATGCCTCTCGTCCCATCGCCCTCATCACCGGCGCCTCGCGCGGCATCGGTCGGGCAATTGCGCTCGCGCTCGCGCCTTCGCACGATCTTCTCCTGACGGCGCGCAGCCCGAATGACTTGGCGGAGGTAGCGGTCGCCGCCACGAGCTTGGGGGCGTCGTGCCGTACGCTGCCGCTCGATCTCCGCGATGCCGACGCGATTGCCCGCGAACTCGGCGTGTTGGTGCCCGACGTGCTGGTGAACAACGCCGGCCTCGCGGTCATGAAGCCGTTCCTGCAGCTCACGCCTGACGAGTGGCACTCGCAGGTGGACGTCAACGTCAACGCACTGTATCACGTCACTCGCGCCGTTTTGCCAGCCATGGTGGCCCGCGGGAGCGGGCATGTGATCACGATCGGCTCGCTGGCCGGCCGTAACACTTTCGTCGGTGGCAGCTGCTATAGCGGTACCAAACACTTCGTGATGGGCTTCACTGAGTCGCTCATGCTTGAAGTGCGCGATGCCGGCGTGAAAGTGTCGGTTGTCATGCCTGGGTCCGTCGACACCGATCTTTTCCCGGAGGGCACCGACCGCTCCTGGATGCTCGAGCCGGAGGACGTCGCCGTCGTAGTGGCCAACATGATCAATACGCCGTCCCACGCCCTGCAGGGTCGTGTCGAGGTGCGTCCCCTGTCACCCAAACGGCCGCGACAGTAAATTGTAGAGATGCACCAGCAGAGCACTCGCACATTGCAGGACGTCCGCACCACGCTGACGCCTGAGGAGGTCATTGCCGCGGCGACGACGTTTTTCTCCCGTCGTGGCGGCATCTACGCGGCGTTCCTCGAGAAACAAGGTCCGGGCTGGGCCTCGTACCGTGGACAGGGTGGGGAAGAGATTGCGCTTGGTGCGCAGGTCGCCATCGACGGTGCGACGCGCGTGAGCGGCTCGAGCTACATGTTCGACCAGCAGGTGGCGCGCTTCCTGTCCACGCTGCCGCCGGCGCCGGCGCTGTCAGCCTGTCAGCCACCCGAGCCCGAGCCCATGCTGCAAGTGACCGGCATAACGCCGTGACGACGCCGTTTGTCACCCAGCTTCGCACGCGAGGTGAGAGCGTGGATCTCTCGGGCGGCGCGTCAGACCCGTTCCTGATTCGGGCCCAGGTGCACGAGGCCTGGGACGCGGTGCGCGTGCTGGTGAGCGCCTCTACGAACGTCGCCACCGTCAAGCGAGCCGCGCTCACCGCACTGCTGCACGATGGCGGTGATCCCGATGCGTACGTGGCCAAAGTGCGGGGTCATGAGATACATGACGAGTCGCAGACACTCGCCGACGCCGACGTACGCGCCGGCACTACGGTGTTCGTGCATGCGCGGCGCCGTCGTGTGATCCGCTGACGACGACCGGTGTTCTCGCTGCCAATGCCGCGTTTCGCGTGAGCGCACCTCTCAACGCCGAGCCCGCAGGGGCCGAGCCCTTAGGGGCCGAGCCCCGCGATCTGGTGCCGGTGATCGACGCCGTGCGCCGCGAGATCGGACGTCGAGTCATCGGGCAGTCGGTCGTGGTCGATCAGATTCTCATGGCCATGGCAGCGGGTGGGCACGCCCTGCTGGTGGGCGTACCGGGTCTCGCCAAGACGCTCATGATTCGAACGCTCTCCGAGACGATGCATCTGGCGTTCCGTCGCATTCAGTTCACGCCGGACCTGGTGCCGAGCGATATCACGGGGACGGAACTGCTCGAAGACGACGCGCACGGTCATCGCGCCTTTCGCTTCGTGCAGGGACCGATTTTTGCGAACATTGTACTCGCCGACGAAATCAATCGAGCACCACCTCGCACGCAAGCCGCACTGCTTGAAGCGATGCAGGAACACAGCGTTACGGCCGCCGGAAACACCATGCGGCTGCCTGAGCCGTTCTTCGTGCTTGCCACGCAGAATCCCATCGAGCAGGAAGGCACGTATCCGCTGCCCGAAGCGCAGCTCGATCGTTTTCTGTTCGATATTCGCGTGAGTTATCCCTCCGCGGCGGAAGAAGTCGAGATTCTGCGCGCCACGACTGGCCGCAGTTCGACTCCGCCGACGCCCGTGATGAACGCCGACGATGTCATCGCCTTGCAGCGCGGGGTGCGTGATGTAGTGGTGGCGGACACGGTATTGCACTATGCGGCGACGCTGGTGCGCGCCACGCGACCGGATAGCAGCGATGCCCCTCCGATTGTGACGCAGTACGTGCGGTGGGGTGCCGGCCCACGCGCCGGTCAGGCACTCATTCTGGGCGCCAAAGCGGCTGCATTCCTCAACGGCCGCGTGGCGGTATCGCCTGATGATGTCCGTGCCGTTGCACATCCCGTTCTTCGCCACCGCGTATTACCGAACTTTGCCGCCGAGGCCGACGGTATGTCGTCGGAACCCATCATCGACGCGCTGCTCCGCCACGTCGCCGCGCCCTCGAGTCGTCTCCCCGGTTAGCGCGCGGCCGGTGTAGTTCCCGCGCTTGTCCCAGTCTGAACTGTCATGCCGACTGCTCTCGCATCGCTCGCTCTCGGTCCCTTGCTCGACGCGCTGCGCGGCGTCAAGTGGCCGACGCGTGAGCGAGTGCGAGCGGGCATGCCCGGTACACATCGCGCTGTACAGCGTGGCACCACAGGCGAGTTCACCGAGTTCCGTGCGTATCGGCAGGGCGACGATCCTCGGCGCATTGACTGGCGTTTGCTCGCGCGCAGCGATCGGGCCTATGTGCGCATCACCGACGAGCGGGCATGGTGGCCGACGTGGCTGCTGGTGGATGCCTCGGCGTCGATGGCGTTCCCCGTCAGCGACGATGCGGCGGCATTTGGCCGGTCGGCCGCGAACGCGCTCGACAAGTGGAGTACCACGCGCGCGTTGACCGTGGGACTCGCGGCTGTGGCGCACGCCACGGGGGATCCCGTTGGACTGTGGGTGGCGACGCGTCCCGATGCACGCCGTCTCGCGCCGCGTACGCGTCGTGGCACCGTGCACGCCATCGCCAACGCGCTCGACGCGATCGCTCCCGATGGGGCCGCGCCATTGGCGCCGTTGCTGGCGCGCGTGCCGCCGGCAGTGCGAGTGGTGTTGGTGACCGATGCATTGGGTGACACGGACGCGCTGCTCACTGCGGTGGCGCGCGCCGGTGCGGCCGGCAGTGACGTTACGCTGGTGCATGTCGTGCATCCGTTCGAGCTCACGTTGCCGCGTGGATTGTGGCGTGCTGTTGATCCGGAATCCGAGGCACTGCAGCGTCCGATGCACGACGGGATGTTGGCGGAATACCGGGCACAGTTCGACGAATGGCGCGCGGAGATTGCCAGACGATGCCTGGCCGCGGGCGCCAGGTATCATGAAGTGCGCTGCGACGAACCGGCGGCACGTGCCGTCAGGCGCATCACGGGTGCGGCACTGCGGGCAGGCGCATGAGCGTCGCCGTTCCGTGGGTGCTCTGGGGTACACTCGCCGCCGTCGGAGGCGTGGTGCTCGCGCACCTGCTGTCGGTCAGGCAGCCGCGGGCGTTGCGACTACCAACGGCGCGTTTCATTCCCGATCGTGCGGTGCGTGCGGTGTCACGGGCGAGTTCACCGCGCGACGTGCTGTTGTTGCTGGTGCGCGTGCTGTTGCTCCTGTGCATCGGCGTTGCGCTCGCGGGCGTGTCCTGGACCGGCGCTCGTGTGCCGGTCCGCACGCTGATCGCGGTGGAGGGGCGAGCGCTTTCGCATGGCGACTCCACGGCGCTCGCGGACGTACTGCAGCGCGCCGCGAGCGAGTACGCGCCGGTGAGTGCGATCGTCGTAGGCGACACCGTGGTAGACGTTACTGATCCGTCGCGCGTCCTGGCGCTCATGGACTCCGTGCTGCGGGTGCCACGCACGACTGCGCCATCGACGCTGGCCGCCACGCTGCTTCGCGCGCGCCGCGCTGCGCCACGCCTCGCCGACGGTGCGGATTCGGTACGTTTTGTGCTCGTATCGCTCGAGCGTGCGGACCTCACCACGGCCGCGCTCGATCCCATCCGCGCCACCTGGCCGGGCACTATTGTGCGGAGAGCGATACCGCGCAAGACGACGCGGCAGGACTCGACGACCGACCCGTTGCAAATCGCAGTGCGCGCCGCAGGCGACGATGTTGTCAGCGCGGCCGTTGCGCAGTGGCCCGATATGGCCTCACACCGCACGTTCGTGATTCGCGATAGCATGACGCCCTCCGATTCGGCAGCCGCGCAAGCCGGCGCGGCGATCGTGGTGTGGACGAGCGACAGAGTGCCTCCGCGCTGGATCGCACTTTCCGATTCCGTTGAAACACAGGTCAGTGCCGTTATCGCCGGTGGCCGTGCGCTGGTCGCACCGCTCGTGCGCACGGCACGTGCACCCGACAATGCGCACGCACTGTTGTGGTGGCCCGATGGCTCAGCTGCGGCAACAGAGGAAGCCCTAGGACGCGGGTGTGTGAGATGGGTTGGCTTTGCAGCGCCCAACGGTGACGCACTGCTCAGCGCTGATGCGCAGGTGGTGCTCTCCGCGCTCTCGCGCGAGTGCGGAACCGCTGTAGGTATGGCTGCCGCACCAGCACTCGATCCGGCGCTGCTCTCTCGGATGACCGGCGCTGGTGCCCTCGCGTCTCGTGCGTCACTCGGCGTGTCTCCACCACCCGCCCTTTCGCCGTTCACGCCCTGGCTGTTGCTGGCGGCGCTGGTGCTGCTCGTGGTCGAAACTGCGTTGCGATCACGCAGGGATCGGGATCGTGCCGAGGCGCCGGCGCGAGCACCGCATGACGTAGGTGAACGCGCCGCGAACCCTGAGGTCGCCGCATGAGCGCGACGCCAGTGGTCGCGGGCACGTCGTTCGCCTCTCCGGCAGACGTGCGCGTACGCATCGAACGGCTGCGCACGCGATTGATTCAGTTGCGCACGATACGTGCACTGCTGCTCTCGCTCGCGGTTGGCTTGGCAACGTTGGTGGTGCTTGGCCTGATCGGCCGGATCATGGGTAGTCGTGTCGCGCACGGATTGGTGTCGTCGACCAGCAGGCCTGACCTGCTGCAAGGGCCGCTTCCCGTCGTGCTGGCGATGGGCTTTGCCGTGATGGTGATGGTGATGTGGTGGCACGTGTCGCGTTGGGACCAGATCACGCCCGTGCGCGCCGCATTGTGGTACGAGGAGCACCATCCATGCTCGCATGCTGTGGTGACCTTGTTGGACGTGAACGGCGCCCAGTTGCCGCCGGAGGTTGCACACCGATTGGCTGCGGCCGCCGCCGTGCCCGTATCGCAGCGCATTCCGGCGAGCACGGCGCTGCATCGCGCGATGTGGCAGGCGTGGCGCACACCGCTGACGGTGACACTGGTCGCGATGATTGCGCTGTCGCTCGTGGCGTTTGTGCCCGAGGGTGTCGTTGCACGTGTGGTGAAAGCCGGAAGGGTGTCAACGGTTGTGTCGAATGCCGACCGCGCATCAACGCTGGGCCCATGGGATGTTGACGTGGTACCACCCGCGTATTCCGGCCTCCCAACGCGGACGTTGCGCGATCCGGGCACGGTCGAAGCGCTGGTCGGCAGTCGTATTCGTGTCTCCGGCGCCGGCAGTGCGGCTGGTCTTTCCGCCGTATTGACCGTGCGCGCTGACAGCACGCGACCCGATGCGGCGATGGCGGTCGAAGCGGTGACGGGTGGCTGGCAGCTGTCCGCGCTGATGCCCGCATGGCCGGCGGTGGTGCGCGTGGCTACGCGCATCGACTCGCGACTCCTCGTCCTTGTGCCGCGCGCCGATTCACTGCCGCAGGTGCGACTCTCCGCGCCGCTTGGTGATTCGGTATATCGCGATACTGTCGGCACCATCACGCTGTCAGCGCAGGTGAGCGATGATCTTGGACTCGCATCGGCAGCCTTCGAACTCATTCTCACCAGCGGCTCCGGCGAGCGATACTTGGCGAAAACGATGAGGCTTGCCCCGCGTACCTTCGGCGGTGAACGCACCGGCGCGATTTCGCAGCAGTTGTCATTCGGGGCGCTCGGCGTGGCACCGGGCGACGTGATTCATCTGCGTGCCGTGGCGCGAGATGCGCACCCCGCGTCAGCGCGCGAGGCGGGCATCAGTGAAACACGATCGCTGCGATTCGCCCGCGCGGAGGAATACGATTCGGTCGCGGTTGAAGCGGCACCACCGCCGGCGGTTGACTCCTCGTTGCTCTCGCAGCGCATGCTGCTCGACATGACGGAAAAGCTCGACGCGCGTCGCCCGCGTATCACGCGCGAGCTGCTGGTTGCCGAAGCGCGCAAGCTTGCGCTGGAGCAGGCGCGCATTCGTCGGGCGGTCAGCGCGGTGGTGTATCAGCGATTGTCCGGTGAAGGGCAGTCGGAACATGTGCACTACGAAGGCGATGGGCACGATCATGGCGTCACGCTGCAGGATGGCAAGCTCGTGCCGTCATTCGGTGGCGCGACCTCCAACGTGATGCCGGGCGCGACACCGCCGCGTACCAACGCAAACGTCACCGACGAATCGCCGATCATCGCGGTGAACCGGCCGTTGCTCGAAGCGTACAATGCGATGTGGGATGCGGGCCGAGCGCTGGAGCTCGGCGAGACGCGAGCCGCGATCCCGCCCATGCGGCTCGCGCTGGAGGCCATTCAGCGGGCCCGTGCGGCGGAGCGCGTGTACCTGCGCGGAAGAGTGCGCCCCGTCGTTGTGGATCTCGCACGGGTACGGCTTGTGGGTCGTGACACCGGTCGCGCCTCAAGTCGCCGACCGGGAGCGTCGACACCCGATCCCGTCCGAATCGCTGATGCGCGGCTGCTTCGCGCCTCCGAGCAGTTACTTCTCGATCCCGTGGCGGGCCGCGATTCATTGGTGATGCTGCGATTGGATGCGATCACATTCGCGCCCGAGTTCGCGCGCGCGCTCGAAGCGGTGCTCTCGGCGCTCACCGCTCAACGTGATGCCTCGGACGCGCTGGTGCGAGCCCGGCGAACGTTGATGAAGCCGACGTCCGTGCGCGGCGTGAGTGCGTGGAGCGTACCATGAAACACACGTCGCCATTTGTGTTTGCCACGGCGCAGTACGATTCAGGAGATTGGGATTCCGCGCCATCGCTTCCCGGCAACCTGATTGATTCGGTCGCACGTTACACGTCGCTTCAGGTGGCTCCGCAGGGTGTAGCCGTACCGCTCGCCTCCGATGACGCGCTGCGATATCCGTTGCTGTTCCTCACCGGTCACTTGCCCGTGCGCTTCACGCCGCAGGAAGGGCGCGTGTTGCAGCGCTACGTACAACGCGGAGGTCTGCTCTTCATCGATGATCACAATCACGATGTCGACGGCGCATTTCACAAAACCGCCACGGAAGAAGTCCGCCGCCTGATCGCGCCGCTTGTGCCGCTGCCGAACAATCACGCGCTGTACTCGGTCTTCTTCACGTTCGAAGATGGTCCCCCTACCACGAGTCACGAGCTGAACGGCTGGGGCGACAACCTGGTGCATGAGCAGCTGCTCGCCGTACGCGCACAGGACCGCATTCAGGTGCTGTACAGCAACAAGGATTACAGCTCGGAGTGGAATTTTCACCCCGACAACAAGCGTTTCATGGGGGTCGATCCAACCCGATTCGGCGTGAATCTGGTAGTGTATGCGCTCACCCACTAGCACACCTGACGCGTCGTCGCGGCGTGTGATTGCCGAGCGTGTCGCGCGTGCGCTTGCCGTGATGGCGCTGCTGATGGCGTGGTGGCTCACCGGTCGCCCATCTGCACCCGATGCGGCGGCGCGCGATCCGATCGTGGACGCGGCGGACCCTGTGCGACTCGCCGAGTGGGTTGCGGATCCCTCGCGCACCACATTGCACGCCAGCCTGCAGGCCGTCCCGGGAGCAACCGCACGCGCGCTGCTGCACGCTGCCAGTGAGGCCGGGCTCTCGGTATCGTGGAGTGCACACGATTCGGCGACATCGCTCGCACCACTCGCGTTGTCCGTCGCGCCACTCGCCGATCCGAGCGGTGGTGTGACGGTGCGCGTGTCGGCCCCCAGCGGCTCGCCGTTGGCGCTCGCGGATTCCCTCGGCTGGCTCGACAGCGCCGTCGTTGCGATGGGTGGAATCGCGTGGACGCTTGAGGGTAACCCACGCCAACTCACCGTTGCCAGCGGTACGTCCGTCGCTGGGGCAACGCCGCTTGCAATCGCGCCGATCAAACGTGTGCGCCTGTTTGCCGCACCGGGTTGGGAAGCGCGTTTCGCCATGCGCGCGCTTGAAGACGCGGGGTGGAGTGTCGATGCGTCGTTCAGCATCGCGCCCCGCGTGTCTGTGACCGCCGGTGCACCCGCTCGCATCGACACGGCGCATTATGCGGCGGTGGTCGCGATTGACAGCACGGCGTGGTCGAGTGCCGCGGCCATCGCTGCCTTTGTGCGCAGTGGCGGCGGCCTCGTGCTCTTCCCGGGGGCCGCGAGCGGGAGCGCGTTCGCAGACGTGCGAACCGGCACGGTTGGTACGCCGAGTGCGGGCATCCCCGGCGCGCTGGCGCTCGCCTTGCCGCGTGAAGGATTGCTCCTGCGGCCGATCACGTCGCTGCGCGGCGACGCTGTTGTCCTCGAGCGCAGCACACGTCCCGGGAATGCGGTCGCACTGGCCGCGCGCCGCGTGGGATCGGGGCGCGTGCTGCAGGTGGGGTGGGAGAACAGCTGGGAATGGCGCATGCTGGGCGGCGACAACGCCGTGGCGGCTCATCGGAATTGGTGGCGCGGATTGCTGCATCGCACGGCGCGTGTCTCGGCCGCACGGACCGTCGCGTCGATGCCGCTACCCGGAGACGCGGCACCGTATGCCGACCTCGTGGCGCGCCTCGGTGCCCCGTCAGCGGCCGCACCCCCGTCGGACGCGCCAAGCTCGACGCCCGCTCCGCCGCCGGCGTGGCTCTTTGCCATTGCCGCATTCGCGCTGCTGACCGAGTGGTGGTCCCGCCGGTTGCGCGGTGCACGCTGACATGACGACGCTGCTTCCGGAAACTGTGTCCGTCGCGGTAGCGGCTGTGGCGGTCGATGCCGTAACATCAAGGATGCCTGTTGCCTTTGTTTCCCATTCTGATTGCGGCCTGCACGACACGGGCTGGGGACATGTTGAGCACGTCGGGCGACTGCGCGCCATTCCGAGCGCCCTCAAGTACCATCCCGAACTATTCAGCGATCTGCTGCATCACGAGGGTCGGCACGCCACGCCCGAGGAGCTGGCGCTTGGTCACGACGCCGCGTACATCGAACGGGTGCGTACGTTCGCGGACCAAGGTGGCGGACATCTCGATCCGGATACCGTCGTGAGTACGGGCTCGTACCTCGCCGCCACCGCGAGCGTTGGCTGCGTGCTCGACGCAATTGATTTGGTCCTCGATGGACGGGCGTCTCGCGCGTTCTGCGCGGTGCGTCCTCCGGGCCATCACGCGGTACATGATCGGGCCATGGGGTTCTGTCTTTTTGGCAACATCGGACTCGGCGCCCTCTATGCACTCGAGCGGCACGAGTTGCAGCGGGTGCTCATCATCGACTGGGATGTGCATCACGGCAACGGGACTCAGTCGCTGGTTGAGCATGATGCCCGCATCCGCTTCGTGTCGATTCATCAATCGCCTTGGTATCCCGGCACCGGCGCCGCACACGAACGTGGCGAGTTCGGCACGCTCTGGAATGTCCCGATGGCGCCGGGGCTGTCGTCCACGACGTACACCGCAGCGCTCTGGCAGGCGATCGACAACGCCACGCGCGACTGGACACCGCAACTGGTGCTCGTCAGTGCCGGATTTGATTCGCTGGCTGGTGATCCACTGGGCGGATTTACGTGGACCGCCGAGGACTTCGCGACAATGACGCGCGAACTGGGACGGCGCACGCGCCAATGGTGTGATGGGCGGATGGTCAGTGCGCTCGAGGGTGGGTATGCGCCCGCTGCTACGGCGACCGCCGCGATTGCGCACCTGCAGGCTTTGGTCGACGACGCGTCATGATCCCACCATCATTCATCCCCGTCTGCATGCCGGCACGCGCGCTCAACACACTCACCACGCTGGCTCTCCTGTTCACGGTCACCGCGTGTGGACGTTCGCCGAATGGTGCGGACGCACCAGCGCCGAGTACTTCTGTGCGTGACAGTGCCGGCATCCGAATTGTTACCGCCGGTTTCTTGCGTGACTCACTCGATGCATCGGAGTTGCTCACGGTCATCGACACGCTGCTCGATGGACGGCGGCCGGAGGATGAGGCGGTCGTCGGTTTGGTCGCGCTGCAGCCGCTGGGTGATTCGTCATTCGTCATGTTCAGCGAGAGTGGGCCAACGCTCATTCGCTACGCGATGCAACCGGGGGCAGCGCCAGACACGATCAGTCACGCCGGAACGGAGCCCGGTGCGTATGGTCCACGCGCCACGCTGTTGCCGTTTCATCACGACACGTTGCTGCTTTGGGATCGCGACGCGGGACGAATCACCCGTGTGACCGGGGACAGCCTCGTCGCCGAGGTGTTGCTCGACTATCCGTTGATGCGACTTGCCTCGGTGTCGGGTGCGTTTCTTGATGGCACACCCATCGGCGTGACGGTGGCGCTTCCGGTGGAGCAGGGGGCTGGCGTGTCGCGCGCGCCCATGTCGCTGCTGCGCTTCGCACGTGACGGTGCCTTCCGGGACACGCTCGCGCAGGTGCGCGGTCCGGAGCGCGCAGTGCAGATCGGACGCCCGGGTGCGGTGGGCGACAATATTCCCGTGCGATCCGGCAGCGTGCCGTTCGGTCGCACCACATTGTGGACCGTCGGCACGAACAGCGTGCTCTTGCACGACACGGAGAGCTGTCATGTCGCGCGCCATGATTCCACCGGCGCACTCACCATGCGTCTCGACTTTGATTGTGCGATCGAGGCGGTGACCGAGCAGGACCGCGCGCAGTTTCTTGCGGAGGTGCTCTCCACCGCGCGTTCGCGCTCCGACTCGGCGATTCGACGGCGATTTGTCGACGAAGCGTCCTTTCCGCCGGCGAAGTCAACGGCCTCCGGCTTGTTGACGGATCCGTGGGATCGCATCTGGGTGCGTTTGCCGGTGGGTAGCGCAGACGACGACTGGGTCTGGTGGGTATTCGACGCGGAAGGCGTGCCGATGGTGCGGTTGGGCCTGTCGCGACAATGGCGGATCGCGGCCGTACGCGAACGTGATCTGATCGCTGTGCAATCCGATCGCGCCGATGTACCACCGGTGGTGGTCCGCATGGCGTTGCCCGCCGCGTTGCACCGCGCGCGTTGACTGCTCATCGCACACGAGACGATATGCCATCGGAGTCTCGCGTTCCGCCCGTTCCCGCGGTGCTTCGGCTCGTGCAATCGGTCGTGCTCGGACGGTGGCGTGCGTCCGTGGAAACGCTGTATCGTGAACTCGCCGATCTGCTTGAGGCGGCGGCTGGAAAGGATGTGCTCGTGAGTGGCTGTGGTGACGGGCGCAACGCGGAATGGCTCGCCCGTCGCACAGGTGCGGCCGTGATCGGCGTCGATCCAGATGCGGCACGCATGGCGGCGGCGACGACGCGCGTGGGCGCTGACGGCAGCACCAGCACGGTGAGCTTTCAAGTGGCGCCGCTGCACGATCTGCCCTTCGACGATGCCGTGTTTGACGGCGCGATCGGTGAGCCGGTTCTGGCGGCGTCGGCGGATCCCGCACGCGCGGTGGCGGAACTTGCCCGCGTGGTGAAACCCTACGCCCCAGTGGTGCTGTGCCAGCTCACGTGGAATGCCGACTTTGATGCGGAGGAGCGCGAGGCGGTGATCGAACGGCTCGGCCTCGGCTTGCGTCACCTCGTGGAATGGAAGCAGATGATGCGCGAAGCCGGTCTCGTCGACATTGAGGTGCAGGACTGGACCGATAGTGGGACGCGCGGGCGCGTGGGCACGGCGCCCAACTTTACACTCCGGCAGAAGTTGCAGATCGCCAGCCGAGCCTGGCGTCGTTGGGGGTGGCGCGCGGCGCGCGGCGCGGTCGAGAAGGAGACACAGCTGCTGCAGGATCTGGCGCAGGAACGCGCGGTGGGCTTTCACGTCATTCGCGGTGTGAAATGGCCGCACCCGCGATCACCATGACTGCCCCCGACGTCCCCATCATCGATCATCACGTAAGCCCGACCATCAGCGTGTGGCAGGGACCGGGCGACGAGCGGGTGGTCGATTGTCATCCGCGTGATCTGTCGGCGTTGTTGGCGCGCGCCGACGGCGCCTTGTGGGTGCACATCGATTCCACCGTACCCGCGCAGCACGCGCTGCTCGAGCACCTCTTTCGCTTTCACCCGCTGGCGATTGAGGACACCCTCAATCCGTCAACGCGCGTGAAAATCGAGGAGTACGAGGGCTACCTGTTTCTCGTGGTGCGGGCGGTAACGTTTTGTGATTCCACGACCGATCCGTATGATCTGGACACGCAGGATCTGTTCGCGTTTCTTGGGCCGCATCACCTGGTGACCGTGGCCGCGGGCACAGTGCCGGCGGTGACCGTAGTCGCCGACCGTCTGGCACGCAGTCCCGAAATGCTCTCACGTGGCCTGGATCGGCTTTTGCATTCGCTGCTGGACGAAACGATCGATGCCTACTTCCCCATCCTCAATCAGATTGACGAGTTCGTCGACGGCCTCGAGGAGCGCGTGTTTGTCGCGTTCGACGACACGGCGCTGCGCGACATCTTTCAGGTGAAACGTCTGGTGTTATCGCTGCGTCGCCACCTTTCGCCGCAACGCGAGGTCCTGGCCACGCTGGCCAATCGACCCACCCCCCTGCTCAGCACGGCCACGCAACTGTATTTTCGGGATATCTACGATCACGTGCTGCGCATCAACGAGTCGCTCGACACCTATCGCGATTTGCTCAGCAGCACGATGGAGAGCTACCTCACGCAGGTGTCAAACCGTCTCGGCGCAACAACCAAGGCGCTGTCGGTGCTGGCCACCATGAGTTTGCCCTTCGTGGTCATCAGCGGCATGTGGGGCATGAACTTCGACAAAATCCCGCTCAGCAATTCTCCGTACGGATTCTGGATCATGCTGGTGCTCCAGCTCGGCATCGGTCTGGCACTGCTGTTCCTGCTGCGTCGACGCCGTATTCTCTAGTTACGCGATCACACTTTCCCCGCAGCCCATGTTCTGTCCCGAGTGCGGCACCTGGAATCGCGCGGCAGCGGCTCGCTGCACGCGTTGCGGCGTGCCGCTGCCCGACGTCTCAGCGCCACCGCTCGAAGCGCCTGACGAAGAGCTGAGCGACCTTCGCCGCGTCACGGGCAACCGCTACACCGTGCTGAAGCGGCTCGGCAGCGGTGGCATGGCGCACGTGTATCTTGCCCGGCATGTGGCCCTCGCCCGCCCGGTGGTGATCAAGGTGCTGCACCGCACCCTCGCGCGTGAATCCGAAATGCGCGAGCGATTCCGGCGCGAAGCGGAAGCGGCCGCACGATTGGTACACCCGTATGTCTGTGCGATTCTCGATCAGGGCGCAGCCGGTGACATCGTCTATCTTGTCATGCCGTATTACGCCGGTGGCTCGCTCGCCGACATGCTCGCGCGCGCACGACGATTGCCGGGGCACACGGCCGCGTCCATCGGTGCACAGGTCGCGTGTGCACTTGACTACGCGCATCGGCACGGCGTCGTGCACCGCGATGTGAAGCCCGACAACGTGCTCTTCGACGAAGATACCAACGCGGTGCTCACCGACTTCGGCATTGCGACCGCGCGCTTCCACGGACGTCTGACGGCCACCGGCCGCGCCATGGGCACCCCGCACTACATGTCGCCCGAACAGGCCATGGGACGTCTCGTCGACGGACGCAGCGATCTGTACGCCGTGGGGCTCCTGCTGTACGAAATGCTTACCGGACATCCCCCCTTCGACGGGGCCGATTCGTACGCCGTGGGCTACAAGCACGTGCACGAACAACCCGTCCCGCCCGACAGCGCGCAACCGGATGTAGCTCCCGCGCTTTCTTCGATCGTGATGCGCTGTCTCGCCAAGCAGCCCGCCGAGCGCTACGACCGCGGCTTCGAACTGGCCGACGCGTTGATCGGCTACCTTTCGGCACACGCCAAGCCCGCCGAGTTGCGCGCTGCTCGCGCCGCGCGGGTGGGCGGATTCACACCGACCTGATCCCACTCCGCTCCCCGGGCCATGCAACTCTCGTACGATGTGTTGTCGGTACACACGAAACATCCGTTCATTATCGCGCGCGGCGGCACATCGACGTGGTCGGTCGTGTGGGTGCGGTTGCGCGATCACGACGGCGTGGAAGGGTGGGGCGAAGCGGCACCGAGCCGCTTCTACGGCGAAACCACTGACACGGTGGTCGCGGCGCTGCAGCGTTTCGCGCCGCTGATCGAAGGCGCCGATGCCTGGTCCATCGAGGCAATCGAGCGCGAGATCTCCCAGTCGCTGCGCTGGAACGCCGCCGCGAAAGTGGCCATCAGCGCCGCGCTGCATGATTTGCATGGCAAGCGTCTCGGCGTGCCGCTCTGGAAGCTGTGGGGACTCTCGCCCGCGAAAGCGCCGCAGTCCTCCTTCACCATCGGCATTGCGCCGGATGATGAAACGTTGCGTGCGCGCGTTCGCGAAGCGTCCGCGTATCCTGTGCTCAAGGTGAAGCTCGGCTCGGCGCGGGATCGCGACATCCTGCGCATCGTGCGCGAGGAAGCGCCGCACGCCGTGATTCGCGTAGATGCCAACGCGGCGTGGACACCCAAGAGCACGCTCGCCATGCTCGACACGCTCGTAGAGTTCGGCGTGGAAATGCTGGAGCAGCCGCTGCCGCCGCACGATCTTGACGGGCTCAAGTTTGTGCGTGAACGATGCCCAATGCCGCTCTTCGCCGATGAATCGTGTCTGGTGGCCAGCGATATCCCGAAGCTCGCGGGCTGTGTTGATGGTATCAATCTCAAGCTCATGAAGTGTGGTTCGCTGCGTGAAGCGCATCGCATGATCGCAACCGCACGAGCGCACGATCTGCAGGTCATGTGCGGCTGCATGATCGAAACCACGCTCGGTATCGCGTCGGCGGCGCACTTTGCCTCGCTGCTCGATTACGTCGATCTCGACGGCGCCGCCTTGCTGGCCGACGACCCGTTCGTGGGCCCCACCATCACCGCGCCGGGCGCTCTCGGCACCATCTCGCTCGGCGATGCCCCGGGCCTCGGCGTCGAAAAGCGCGCCTGACGTGAATCACCGCGCTGCCGCGACCGGGGCCACCGCGCCGGCCGCGGATCGTTGTGTCGCGGTTGCGCTGCCCGTGCCGCTCTTTCGCACATTCACGTATCACGTGCCGGAGTCCATGGCGATGCCGGCCGTGGGACAACGGGTGCTCGTGCCCTTCCGCAGTGGAAAATCCGTGGGCATCGTGATCTCGCACGGAGCGCCGCCGCCCGGTGTCGCGCTCAAGGCGGTGCTCGCCGTTCCCGATGAACCGCCAGCGTTTCCTCCAGCCTTGCTACACACGGCCGAGTGGATTGCCGAGTATTACGCGGCCCCGATCGGGCTCACCCTGCGCGCGATGCTGCCCGCTGCGCTCACCAGCACGACCGTGTCAACGCCGACCGTGCGATCGCAGCGCACCGCACGAATTGTGGGCATGCACGGTGTACGTGGCCGTGAGCAATCGAAGGCGGCGGAGGGTTCGCCGCTCGATTCGCTGCTCAGCCGAGAGACAACGTTTGCCCGCGCACCGAAACAGCGGGCGCTTTACGAGTTACTCGAAGCGCGCGGTGGCGAGGCCGAGGTCACGGCGTTGCTCGAGCAGGCCGATTGTACCGCCAGTGTGCTCGAGGGGCTGGTAAAGAAAGGGGTAGTGATCATCACGCGTGAAGCGGTTGTTCGCGATCCATTCGCGAAGCGTGCGCACGTGCCGCCGCCACCCCGGCCGACCGATGCACAAGCGGCCGCAGTCCATGCGATCGTTGAGTCCGCGCCGGGCACCACGTGGTTGCTGCACGGCATCACCGGCAGCGGCAAGACACTCGTGTATATCGAAGTGCTCCGGCGCCTCGTGACAGAGCAGGGGCGTTCGGCGATTGTGCTCGTGCCTGAAATCGCGCTCACACCACAAGCGGTCGATCGATTTCGCGGCGCCTTTGGCGACGATGTGGCGGTCTTGCATTCCGGACTCAGCGACGGTGAGCGCTACGACGCGTGGTGTGCCCTGCGCGATGGCACACGGCGCATCGCCGTCGGTGCGCGCTCCGCGTTGTTCGCGCCGCTCACCAATGTGGGCGTGATCATCGTCGACGAAGAGCATGACGCCAGCTACAAGCAGGCCGAGACGCCGCGCTATCACGCGCGTGAGGCGGCCATTGTACGTGGGCAGGCCGAGGGCGCCGTGGTCGTACTCGGCAGCGCCACACCGGGCCTTGAAACATGGGAACGCGCTGCCCGCGGACAAATTTCGCGGCTCAATCTGCCGCTGCGCGCCACCGGTGCGTCGCTACCCGGCGTGCGCGTGGTCGATCTGCGCGCCGTGGTGCGCGATGCACTGGCCAACCGTCCGCCCAACGCGCCATTCGACGAAACGATCGGTGTGTTGTCTCCGGAACTCAGTGACGCGATACAAGTGCGACTCGACCGTGCCGAGCAGTCGGTATTGCTGCTCAATCGCCGCGGCTTCGCCTCGTTTCTTGAGTGCCGCGATTGTGGTGACGTGACCAAGTGTCCCAACTGCTCCATCGCGCTCACGTATCATCGCGTGCCGGAATCGCTCGTGTGCCACTACTGCCTGCACCGCGCGCCGGTGCACACGAAGTGCGGCGTCTGTGGAGGAGTGGCGCTCACGCGTCGTGGCCTTGGCACGCAGCAAGTGGAGCGCGTGGTGGCGGAGCGGTTTCCGCAGGCACGCATCGCCCGCATGGATGTCGATACCACCAGCGGCAAGTGGGCGCACGCCAATATTCTCGATCGTGTCGGTCGCCGCGAAGTCGACATCCTGCTCGGCACGCAGATGATCGCCAAGGGCCTCGATTTCCCCGACGTCACCCTCGTCGGTGTGATTGACGCGGATACCGGGCTCAACCTTCCGGACTTCCGCGCGTCAGAGCGCACGTTCCAGTTGCTGAGTCAGGTCGCGGGGCGCGCCGGCCGCAGCAGCAAGCCCGGTGAAGTGCTCATTCAGACGCGTCGTCCGGAACATCACGCGGTGCGGTGCGCTGTGACGCATGATGCACGCGCATTTGTTGAGGCTGAGCTCGCCGCGCGTCGCGCCCCGGCGTACCCGCCGTTTGTGCGTCTCGCGAACGTGGTGATCAGCGGCGCCGACGAATCGATCACGTCGGCACGCGCGATTGAAACCGCGGACTGGACTCGTGCGCTGTTACGGGATCGGGGCATCCGCGATGTGGAGGTGGTTGGACCGGCGCCGTGTCCGATTCATCGCATCAAGGAACGTTGGCGTTGGCATTTTTTCCTGCGCACGCCGCGTAGTGGGTTGCTGACCAGACTGGTGCGATTTGTCGCCGAGCGGGCGCCGGCCGCACGTGACGAGTCGGTGCGTCTGGTCGTCGACCGCGATCCGGTGGCGTTGTTGTAGCGCAGGCGGTCATCGGCGTTAGGGAAATCCTTGCGGGTCCTTTGTCGTTGCTAGCTTTCTCCCATGACCATCGCCATATCGAACCCGGTGTTTCAGCCAAAGCAGGGCCTGCGGTCCATTCCCAAATACGTGTTTTGGGAACTCGACCAGCGCAAGCGCGCGCATCGCGCGGCCGGCCGCACGTTGCTGGATTTGGGCATCGGCAGCCCGGATCAGCCCGTCCCGCAGCAGGTGGTGGACACGGTGCGCGAAGCGTCCGGTCGCAAGGAACTGAGCGGTTACCCGCACTTTCGTGGACATCCCGAGTTTCTGCGCGCCGTCGCTGACTACATGATTGATCGCTTCGCGGTGTACACCGAACCCGACCGGGACTACATGGCGGTGGCCGGCAGCAAAGAAGGGCTGGCCGAACTCGTGCTTGCGATCTGTGAGCCTGGAGACGTGGTGCTCGTGCCGGAGGTCTACTATCCGGTGTATGTGCGCGCGACCGCGCTGGCGCTCGCGGAGCCGGTGCTGGTGCCGTTCGCCGCCGACGGATCACTTGATCTCGACGCCATTTCGCCAGATCACATCGCGCGCGCGCGCATCCTGATCGCGAACTTTCCGTGCAATCCGACCACGGCCACGCTCGATCTCGCGGGCATGACGCGGCTCGTCGAGTTCGCGCGCACGCATGGCATTCTGCTCGTGAGTGATCTGGCGTACGCCGAACTCGCGTATGACGGCTACTCGCCCCCGAGTGCACTGCAGGTGCCAGGCGCAATGGAGTGCACGGTCGAGTTGCACTCGGCGTCCAAGAGCTACAACATGGCCGGATATCGCGTCGGTGTTGCGGTGGGCAACCCACAGGCCATTGGCGCACTCGACGCCTATCGCAGCAACACGGGATACGGCGCGGCCACATTGCCGCAGCTGGCCGCCGCGACCGCCTTTGCAAACTATCGACAAATCGTAAAGCCGATTGTGCAGGAGTACGCCGCACGTCGCGACGCGCTGGTGCAGACGTTTGCGGAATGCGGCTGGCAGGTCTCGTCACCACGTGCCACGATGTATCTGTGGCTGTCCGTGCCCGACGGGTTCGACGATTGGGGGTGGGTGGAACACTGCATGTCGAACCTCGGCGTGGTGATCACGCCGGGTATTGCCTTTGGCGAAGCGGGACGAGGGAAGTTCCGTATTTCCCTCGTACAGCCCGCGTCGGTACTGACCGTTGCGGCGAAGGCCCTCGCGCAGCGGTAATGCGCTGAGCGAAGGCCTCCGGTGTCGCAGCCAACGCGTCTGATTACTTTTTCGCGGCCGGATTCTGCACCGCGATGTCCCACTGCACCGTCACGTCGTCCTTGATCGGGTTGACGCGCGAGTCGTACACAATGCCGTATTCCTTGCGCTTCATCACGAATTCGCCACGGAAGCGACCGACGCCCTCCTCGTAGAACACCATCGTCGCCGGAATGGTGACTCGCTTGGTGGTGCCACGGATTGTCAGGTCACCCTCGATGTCGAGCGCCTCGGCCGTCTTCGGGCGCACCGCGGTGGACACGAATGTAATCTTCGGGTGCTTCTCGACGTCAAAGAAGTCCGCGCTCTTGAGATGCGTATCGCGGCGATCAACGCGCGTGTCGATGCTGGTCGCATCAATCGTGATGCTGACCGAAGAGGCCGAGAGGTTGGCCGGATCGAGCGAGATCATCGCGTCCCACGCGCTAAAGTGGCCGCGGGCGCTGATGAGGCGCGAGTCGGCAATGAAGTTGATCTGACTGTGCGCCTTGTCGATGACGTGCGGAACCGGTTCGGCCGCGGTGTGCGGCTGCGCGGCGATAAGGGCAAGGGGCAGCGCCAGCAGGGCGCTCAGACGACGAAAGGACATGGAAACTCCTGGAGAGATGGGTCAGTAGTCAGTCGGCGAATGGCGCCGCGGTGTGGACTATACCCATGAAATGTATCTTAGTTCTGAGCTAAATGCTAGTCGCCACGGAAAAGTGCCCACGAATTCTGAAAAGCGCGGCGGAACCGGGCGGCGCAACCGCTTGTAGCCGTGGGGGCGCAGAGGTGATCTTCCGTCTGTGCGCGATGCAGCCGTCCGGCTGAGTTCGACGAGGCGCTGCGCCAGGAAGTCAGACCTTTCGGAACACTTTGTGAATCCACGCAATCTCCGCCGTACCGTATCGCCGACCTCAGGTCAGCGCGTTTCTGGCGTCGCATGACGGCGCCCGCTGCCGCCGACAACCGACGTCCCGTGACCGAGACCGCCGAGCGGTTTCTCCGGGCCATTGTTGGCGAGGTCCCCATTGCTCGTCTCGCCGAGTTGTATTTGTTCACGGCGCTGCGGCAGGGTGTGTACGAGACCGGCGTGGCGGTGATCGCGGTCTGGCCCGAGGGCGAAGAACGAACCGAAGACTCGCGTCACACGGTGTACACTGCGCGCTACCGGCTCGTGGTCAAAGGCCCGGATCGTGGCCGGTGGGAGTTCGAGTGCGTCGCCGAGGCCGACGCGCCGCTCATCACGGTGGAGACGGTGGTGCGGGGCGTGCAGCGTCGCAGCGGCGATCTCGACGATCCGCTGCGCTACGATGCGGCGTCGCTCACGCATGTGTTGCGACTTGAGGTTGTGGAGTCGGCATGACGACCGGTCCGGTGGTGGGCACGACGAGAACGGCCAGTCAGGGACGTGAATCGTTCAAGAGCTGGCTGCGTGACCATAATCTGCCCATCACTGCGCAGCGTTTGGCGATTGCGGAAGTGATCATCGGGTCGGCGGAGCATTTGTCGGCCGACGAAGTGGCGCACGCGCTGAGCGCGCACGGGGAGAAGGCCGGTACGGCCACCGTATACCGGACGCTTGATCTGTTGGTACGCAGCGGACTCGTGGTGGAGCGTGACTTCGGTGAGGGCTTCCGGCGTTTCGAGGCCGCGCGCGACGTGCCGCATCACGAACACCTGTTGTGTACGACGTGTGGTGCCGTGGAGGAGTTCCGGGACGAACGTCTCGAACGCATGACGACCATCATCGCCGAGGCGCATGATTTTGCGCGTCACCGCCATCGGCTGGTCATTCAGGGTGTGTGTGGCGCGTGCCGGCGTGGTGAGCGTACTGCCCGGTCTGACGCCGCCGCGCGAGCGCGCTGACCCCGGAACCCAGACATGGAACCATCGTTCGGACTTGCCATCGCCTTCACGGCCGGGTTGCTGAGCTTCCTCTCGCCGTGCGTGCTGCCACTCATCCCGAGTTACATCACGTTTATCACGGGCATGGGGTTCGAAGACGTGACGCGTTCGCGGCGCACCACGCTGGTGCACGCATTGCTCTTCGTCTTCGGGTTCTCGCTCATCTTTATCGCCCTTGGCGCAAGCGCGACGGCGCTGGGCAATCTGCTGCTCGCGTACCGTGACTGGATCAGTCGCATCGGTGGCGCGCTCGTCGTCGTGTTTGGTTTGTACATGCTGGGCGTTTTGCGCATCGGTGCCTTCGCGCAGGACACTCGCATGCACCTGTCCGACAAGCCGGTGGGCTACCTGGGGACCGTGCTCGTGGGTATCGCATTCGGCGCCGGATGGACGCCGTGTATCGGTCCCATTCTTGGCGCGATTCTCACCTACGCGAGCTCAAGTGGCAACGTGTCGGGTGGCATGACGTTGCTGGCCACCTACTCGCTCGGTCTGGCGATTCCGTTCCTTGCGAGCGCGATCGCCATGGAGCGATTCCTCGGCGCGTTCCAGAAGTTCCGCCGGCACATGGGTACGGTCAACAAGATCTCCGGTGTGCTGCTGATCATTGTTGGCGTCTTGATGATGACCAATTGGTTTACCGTACTCGCCGGTTATCTCGACGGTTTCACGCCGGACTTCCTGCGAGACCGCCTGTAGCACGGCATCGACGGGTGACAGTCGGCGCACGCCAGCCCCGTCGCCAGTCGTCGTCGCGCCTTCTGTCTCCAGACCCCCGCCCACGGTTCACAGTCAGCTGTTCAGTCAGCTGTCCACAGTCAGCTGTTCACAGTCAACTGTCCACAGTCCACTGTTCACAGTCAACTGTTCACCCTCACCGTAAACCGAAGGCGCGATCTCCACGGCACGCGCCGCCGCCAGTAAATGCCGACAAACCGTCAACGCTTGCCTGTCAACCGTTCACGGTGAACCGCCCCCCGTTCACGCCAGGAACGGCGTCACAATCGCCGTCACCTGCTCCAGCGTCAACGGCTCATCGAACGCCTCCGCCGCGGCCGCCGCGCCACCAAACATCGCCGCCATCGGCAGGCTCGGCACCGACACTCCGCCCTGCACGGTGTTATCCTCGCCATTGTAAATCCCCTGCGTGAACGCCGGCAAATCCTCGCGGCTGTTCCCCACAATCCATCCCTTCTTGCCGCGCATGCGACGCACCTGCGCCGCATGACGCGCTTCCACCGAGTGAATCGACAACGCCGCCGTCAGCGCCGCCTTGTCGTTGATCAAGCGTGCGGCCTGACCCTTGTACGCGCGCACGCCGGTGTCTTCGAACGCCATCGCCAGCGCCATGAACGTGCCGTACTGCGAGGGAAGAAAGTTGAAGCCGGGCAGCGCGCCTTTCGCGGTGTAATCGAAGGCCGGCTTGGCAATCGGCGTCGCGCCGGCCGCGGTGATCAGCGAACGTAGCGTGCTCACATGAATCGCTTCATGGTCGGCGATCACGCCGAACACCGCCCGGTCGGCGGCGGGAATCAAGCCGGCGGCGCCCATGCCGCGGGCGTAAAAATCAGCTTCCAGGTATTCGAGCAGCAGTGCGAACTGCAGCACGTCAAGTGTAGTCGATGCTTGCATCGTGATGTTCCTCAGCCGTTGTTGTTGGGACCCTGAACGAACGTCGACGGACCGTTCGCCAGCGTGAGTCGTTCCGTGATGAAATCCTGTGCCGCGCTCGCGACCAACGACGGACGGAACACGTCGTCAAAGGCATTCGGCGCAAACGCTGTACTGTTCGGGGCGATGAGATCGCGAATCGTCGAGGCGTGACGCGCTTCCACGGACACGATCTTGCCCGCGAGCGTCAGCGTGCCCGGATCGCTGATGTACTGCGCCGCACCGTTGTACGCCGCCACACCGAGATCCTCGAAGCCGCGCGCGGCCTGCAGAATCGACAGCCGATTGGAAAAGTTGACGCCCGGATACGTCGGCGTGATCGTGAATCCATTCGCGGTGCCAAGCGCCGCCTTGAACAGTTCGCGATGCAGCACTTCGTGATTGCGTAGATCCACCATCACGGCCTGTTCAGCAGCGCTCAAACCGGCGCCGCTGAAGGCGTTCACCACGCGGATGTAGAAGTCCGCTTCCAGTTGCTCAAGCGCGTACGCGAACTGCAGAATCGCCACATCGCCCTTGGCGAAGTCGATCGTGAGCGGGGTGCCGGTACCCGGGTCTACAGGGCCGACGCCGTTGTCATCACTGCAGGCAGTCAACATGCTGGGAAGGAAGACCGCGACTCCACCAACGGCCATCAGTCTGAGCATTTCGCGCCGCGTGCGCGGCGACGTGAGTAATCCGCCATCGCCGATGACGAGGGTGGGACGGTCTGACATGAAGAACCTCCGAACGGGAATAGGAGCATGACGTCTGCGCTTTCGCAGGCGATGCCCTGTCTACGTCGGGGATCTCATCACTGGATTCATGTCGCGCAAACCCGGTGGCGCCGCGTGATACACATCACGCCCGGATCATCGAGCTACGCTGCTTCCACTTGCTCGAGCAGTTGTTGACGACGCAGCAACTGGGCGTACCGACCGTCGTGCGCCATCAGGTCTTCGTGCCGACCCTGCTCGGCAACCGTGCCGCCGTCAAGCACCAGAATCCAGTCTGCATCGCGCACGGTGCTGATACGATGTGACGCGATGATGGCCGTACGCCCCTGAAGCGCGGTGCGCAGTCCCCGAAGGATTGCCGCTTCGGTCTGTGTATCGACTGCCGACAGCGCATCGTCCAGCAGTACCATCCGTGGTCCGCGCGCCAGTGCCCGGGCGAGCGCCGTGCGTTGCTTCTGGCCGCCCGACAAATTGATGCCACGCTCGCCAAGCGGAGTCGCGTAGCCCGCAGGCAGTGCCGTGACCGTGTCGGACAGCTGCGCAATCTGTGTAGCCTCGATGACCTCGGGAATCACATCGTCACCGCGTGGCAGTGCGTGCTCCGCGGTCTGCGTTTGTGCCGCCGCTTCAATCGCCTGATCGATCGCGATACGACGTGCGTCATCGATTCCGTAGGCCACGTTCGTGCCGATCGTTTCGGAAAAGAGCAGGGTATCCTGCGGCACGTAGCCGATCTGCGCGCGAAGCGAGGACAACGGCACCGATGTAATCGGCACGCCGTCGAGCAGGATCTCGCCGCGCTGCGGTTCAAACAGTCGTGGAATGAGATCGAGCAGTGCGCTCTTGCCGCTGCCCGTGGCACCCACGATGGCGAGCGTGTTGCCCGCTGGCACGCGGAACGACACATCCTGCAGCACCCACCGCGGATCGCTGCCGTTGGCCGAGGGTTCTGCCGCCGGATAGCTGAACCACACGTTGCGGAACTCAATGGACCGACCCTGCGTGCTGTCGGGCAGCACCAGCGTTCCGTGATCCACCACCTCCGTCGGCACCGCGTCGAGCAGCTCCATCACGCGTCCCATGGACGCCGCTCCGCGCTGAAACAGGTTGATCGTCCACCCGAGTGCAATCAGCGGCCACGTGAGCATCGCGAGATAAATACCGAACGCCACAAACCCGCCCACCGACAGCGAGCCGTTGATGAGCAACCGTCCGCCCACGCCCAGCGTGATCGCGCCGCCCAGGCCGGCGAGCAGCGCGAAACCCGGATTCATGATGCCGTTCAGCCGCGCGAGCCGCAGATTCCGTTCGAGATATTCATCACCGTCCGCGGCGAACCGTTCGATCTCGGCGTCTTCCTGCTGATATGCGCGCACCACGCGTACACCCGACAGGTTCTCCTGCGCGCGAATGCTCAGCGTGCTGAACTGCTCCTGCACGGACTCGAAGCGCTGATGCACGGCGCGTCCGAGTTTGATCATGAGGAATGGCAACCCGATCATGGGCAGCAAGGCCACGAGGGTCAGCATTGCGTCGATGCGAACCATCATGATGAGTGCGAACAGCGCGCCGAAGATCGTGTTCACGAAATACATGATCGCCGGACCGGTGGCCATGCGAACCGCTTGCACATCGTTGGTGAGTCGCGCCATCAGGTCGCCCGTGCGCATGCGTGCGAACCAGGCTGCGTCGAGCAGCAACAACTGGCTGAAGACATCACGTCGCAAGTCGGTCTCGATGCGGCGACTGATGCCGTTGAGCAACTCACGCATGCCAAAGCGGAACAACCCAGCCACCGCGGCCGTGACCAGCATCACGGCGGCAATGGGCCACAAGTCACCGTTATTCGGCACGCGCTCCATCGTGTCGATCGCGCGACGTATCAGCGTCGGCACCGCATTCGCGGCCGCCGACGCCGCGACCACGAAGAGCAGACCAAGGAACAGCCCCTTGCGATACGGCTTGAAATATGGGATCAAGCGTCGCAGGGCGACGCGCGTGGGCACCGAAGTCACACTTGCAGTGTAGAAATGGGAAATGACGGCTGGGCCGCTCGATGTACCGGTATGCGGTACTCGTACGGAAAGGATCTCACAATGAAGGAGAAATGACCAATGCGTGAATATACCCGTGGGAAACGCAGTTCCAGGGCGATGATCGGGGCGCTGGCGCTTGTGCTTTCGGCGGCCGCCTGCGGCGGAGACAAGAACGCCGACTCGGCGCTCAGTGGCGACGATTCGCTGGGTCGCGATCTCGCGATGGCCGGTCAGGACTCTGTGGTGCCGCAACTACAAGACGTACCCGTGGTCGAACCGCCGGTTGTGACGCCGGTTACGCCGGCGCCTGCCCCGGCGCCCGCTCCGGCCCGTCCGCGTCCGCGCGCACCGGTTGCAACCAGGCCAGCGCCGAGGCCAGCACCTGTGCCCGCACCTGCACCCGCGGCGCCAACGGAAGGCATGATTGCCTCAGGAACAACGCTCAACTTCGTGGCCAACACCAAGGTCTGCACGGGTGACCAGAACATTGGGGACAAGTTCACCGCACGGCTGAGCGGCGAAGTCTCCGGCACGAACGGTGCCACGTTCCCCGCCGGTGCAATTGGTACGTTCGAAGTCGTGAGTGCGAAGCGTGCGCAGAATCAGAACGACAATACCTTCCTGACCGTTCGACTGGTGTCCGTCACAATCGAGGGCAATGTGTATCCGGTGCAGGCCACCACGGAATCGGCCGCGACCACGCGTGTGCGTGCGGCTGGCACTGGTACTGATGCCAAGAAGGTTGCTGGTGGTGCCATTCTCGGAGCGATCGCCGGACAGATCCTCGGCAAGAACACCAAGAGCACGGTGATTGGTGCGGCGGCCGGAGCAGCGGCAGGTACGGCCGCGGCAGTTGGCACGGCCGATTTCGACACGTGCATCAACTCTGGCGGCACCGTTCGCGTGACACTCGATCAGCCGGTCACGGTTAAGATCGTCACCGACTGATTCCTGTTGTCGGGTCAGTACCCCACCGCGCCGCCAGAACGGCGCGGTTCGGGTACACCCTCCCAGCCGCCTCTCACACGCATGATGGCGTTCACATTCACCAGTGATCGCAGTGGGCGAAGCGCCCACCCCATGGCCCGCAGCGAGTCCTGCACCGCCGGAGCCACGCCACCAATCTCAATCGTCAACGAATCCGGCAGCGCCTGATGGTGCAGCCGCGGTGCGCGCATCGCGTCGGCCAGATTCATCCGGTGATCAAGCACGTTGAGCACGATCTGCGATGTGCCCGTGATGATGGTGGGCCCGCCGGCCGCACCAACCACGAGCAACACTTGCTGCGCCGAATCCAGCACGATCGTGGGCGACATCGCACTCAACATGCGTTTGCCGGGCTGAATCGCGTTCTGCTCGCCCTGCACAAGACCGAACATGTTCGGCATGCCGGGCTGCGCGGCGAAATCATCCATTTCGTTGTTCATGAAGAACCCCGCACCGCGCACCCACACACCGGATCCCCAGCTGCCGTTGAGCGTGGTAGTGGTCGCGACCGCGTTGCCGAATCGATCGACCACCGAATAGTGCGTCGTGTTCATCGGTTCGCGCATCGGTGCCTGCATCAGTGAATCGACCAGGCGCGTCGGGGTGGCGCGGTCATCACGCACCGTGCGGCGCAACGACTGCGCGTACGATTTACTCGTGAGCTGCTCGAGCGGCACGCTGATGAAGTCGGGATCACCGAGCTTGCTATTGCGATCGACGAACGCCCGCTGGTACGCTGAGGCCACCGTGTGATACCACTGCGTGCTGCCATGCGGCGCTGTCGTGGGCCACGTTTCGAGAATGTTCAGTGACTCCGTCATCGTGACACCGCCCGATGATGACGGCGGCATCGCCAACAACGTGAAGCCGCGATACGTGCTGCGAATCGGTCGGCGTTCGCGCGGTTTGTAGCGCGCGAGATCGTCGTTCGTGATGATGCCGCCGCCGCGTTTGATCTCGGCGACGAGCGAATCGGCCACCCATCCACGGTAGAATCCCGCGGGACCCTGGTCGGCAATCGCCTGCAACGTGCGCGCGAGATCAGGCTGTACGAGACGCGCGCCGGTGGTGAGCGGTTGTCCGTTCGGGAAGAACATGGTCCCACCTTCGAACTGCTGCACGCGCTCGCTGCCGCGAATGGAACTCGCCAGGCCGGAGTCCACCACAAAGCCGTCGCGCGCGAGGGTGATCGCCGGCTGCATTACTTCGCGCAGCGACATGGTGCCGTATCGCTCGAGCGCCTGCGCCATGCCCGCCACGGCGCCCGGCACGCCCGACGCCAGGTGTCCGACAATGCTCTTGTCCGTCAGCTTGCCGTTTGCGTCAAGGTACATGTCACGTGTGGCCGCGAGCGGCGCTACTTCGCGGTAATCAATCGCGGCGGTGCGTCCGTCCACGAGCTTGATCACCATGTAACCACCGCCGCCGATGTTGCCGGCCTCAGGCCACGTCACCGCGAGTGCAAATCCAAGCGCGACCGCAGCGTCAACGGCATTGCCGCCACGCCGCAGAATCAGCGCCGCCGCGGCACTCGCAGACGGACTGTTGCTCACCGCCATCGCATTGTTCGCAAACGTGGCCTCGGCGCCCGACGGCAATCGCCACGTGTCAGGAAAACGCGCCGCCACGCGCGGTGCAATGCGCGGATCACCCACCGATGTCGACGCGCGAAGGCCTGCGCCCGGCGTGGTGCTGACGCTCGCCCCGGTGCCGATGCTGGTCCCAGATTGTGTGGAGCTGTATGAACAGGCGGCGAGGGTCAGCGCCGCGAGCAGCGGCGGAAGGCAGCGCGATGTAAGGGGCAACATGAGGCGGGAAAAAACGTGGTACGAAAATACTCAGCGGGAGAGAGAGCCGAGTCCATAGCGCAAAGTGATGCGCGTATTGCGAGTACGATAGGTGCGCTTGGTGCCATCCGGAAGCGACTCGCCGCTGTGCCACGCGATGCCGAAGTCCTGTACGAACGCGATGTGCGCATCGCTGGATAGGGCGAAGCCCAGGCCGTATCCGAGACCGGCAGTGAAATCGATGGCACGCTCGATGGGAAACGCCGCGCCGTCCGATTGAGCGGTGAACTTCTGAAAACCAATCGCGCCGGCGCTCGCCTCGACAATCTGGTAGAGGCCCTCGCGTGCGCCTCCGCCCCGGATCACCGCCTGCAGTCCCATCAGATTCACCTGCGCCTGGCAGCCCGCCGATTGACACGCTGCCACTGACCCCGGTGTTCCAGGGGCGACGTCCAGCACCGGCGCGCCGGCGAGCGGACGGTACTCGAAGTCTACATTGCCGTAATTCACCGCAATGCCGAACGTCGTGGTTGGGTTGATCGCCTTCTCGAGCGTGCCCCGCAGCTGCCAGCGTGGATCACCGTCAAAATCCCATGTGGACCCGGTGCGTCCATCGTTCACGGGCCCGAGGCCGGCCACCACCGCGCCGCCGCTGAACCACCAGCCGCTGATCCCGCTGGAACGGACCGGTCCGCCCCCGCCGCGCAGCTGCGCGGAAAGCGACGGGGACCATGCCAGGGTCAACAGTGCGAGCAGGGCCAGCGGAATAGATCGATGCATGCCAAGTTGTGAAGTGCCTTGCGGTTCGGTTACCCTAGGGAAAGCTAACTCAACCCTTGTACCCGCGATTCCCTTTCTGTGACTGACGCCGCACTCGATCCCCGGGTGACTGAACGCCGCAACCCGCGTTCGGCCAACATCGATCTTGCATCACCGTCCGAGATCGTGGCCATCATGCTGGCCGAAGACCGCACCGTTGCCGATGCAGTCGCATCGCAGGCCGAGCCTATCGCGCGCTTGATCACGCACGTGGAGCACGCCTTTCGACTGGGCGGACGCCTGCTGTATGTGGGCGCCGGTACATCGGGCCGTCTCGGTGTGCTCGATGCGAGTGAATGTCCACCCACTTTTGGTGCTGATCCGCGCATGGTCGTGGGGATTATCGCCGGCGGTGACCACGCGCTGCGAAACGCCGTGGAAGGCGCAGAAGATTCGCCCGCCGAAGGGGCGCGCGCGATCGTGCAGCACGCGGTGACCGATTGCGATGTGGTGGTGGGTATTGCGGCGTCGGGAACCACGCCGTTTGTACACGGTGCGCTGCAGCGGGCGCGCGAGATTGGCGCCACCACGGGGATCGTCGCCTGTTCACCGCCGCCGGACGCGGCGCTCGGATTTGTCGACGTGCCGGTGATCGCCGTGACGGGGCCCGAAGTGGTCACCGGTTCAACGCGACTCAAAGCCGGCACCGCGACGAAGCTGATTCTCAATATGATCACCACCGGCGCGTTCATTCGAATCGGAAAAACGTACGGCAATCTCATGGTGGATCTGCGTGCGTCCAATGTGAAGCTGGTGGACCGCAGCGAACGCATCGTGATGGAAGTGTGCGGCGTCCCGCGTGAGACCGCGCGCGCACTGCTCGCGCAGGCCGGCGGACGCGTGAAATACGCGATTGTCATGCACACGCTCAGTGTGAATTACGACGCGGCTGTGGATCGCCTCGAGCAGGAAGGCGGTGTGATCCGGAAGCTGCTGCCGTGAGCGCGGAGACGAACGCCAATGTGTTTGTCGGACTCATGTCCGGCACATCGCTCGACGGCATCACTGCGGCCGCCGCCACCTTCGAACCACATGGCGCCGGCGTCACGCCCACGTTGCTGGCGCAGGCGCACCGGCCGTTTACACCAGAGGAACGCGAGCGCTTGCTCGACGCCATGCACGGTGGCACGGCGCGGGACTACTGCCGCCTCTCCGTTGATCTGGCACACTGGCTCGCCGACGCCGCCGAGCTGGCCATCACAGCCGCCGGTGTGCCACGCTCGCAAGTGCGAGCCGTCGTCTCGCACGGCCAAACGCTCTGGCATGAGCCGGGACACAGCACCTGGCAGTTCGGACAGCCGGCGGTGATCGCCGAGCGGCTCGATGTGGATGTGATCAGCGATGTGCGCGCGCGCGATGTAGCGGCGGGCGGGCAGGGCGCGCCACTCGTGAGTGTGGCCGACGTACTGTGTTTTGCGCATGCGACCGAATGGCGTGTGCTCCAGAATCTCGGCGGCATTGGCAATCTCACGCTCGTTCCGCCGGCGGGCGCGGCCGGCGACTCGATGGCCTTTGACACCGGCCCGGGCGTGGTGATCATCGATGCGATCGTGCGCACGCTCGTGCCCTCGCTGCTCTACGACACCGACGGCGCGCTCGCGCGTCAAGGGACGCCGATCACAAACGTGGTGTCGGCGATGCTCACCCATCCGTACTTCGACGCACCGCCGCCCAAAACCACGGGCCGCGAGTGGTTCTCCACCGATTACATTGCACAGTTCATAACCGCCTGCCGTGATACACATCCGGAGGCGAGTGTGGCCGACGTGGTGGCCACCGCCGTGTCCTTCACGGCCGAATCCATTGCCGATCAGGTGGCTCGTTTCGTGCACGTACCGTTCACAGAGTTTGTCATCGCCGGCGGCGGTGGCGAGAATCCGTCACTCGTCACGGCCATTGACGCCGCGATGCGCACGCGTCTGGGTAGCCGGGCGCCACGCGTGTGCCGTTTTTCCGACCTGTTCTTTGACGGCGGTGCCAAAGAGTGCGTCGCGTTTGCGCTGCTCGGCTGGCTGCACGTGAACGGACGCGCGGGCAATGTGCCGTCATCGACCGGAGCGCGCGGACCACGTGTGCTCGGTTCGCTCACTCCGGCGCGTACATACGCATGAGCGCTGCCGCGGCGTCGCGTGAGCTGGCACAACTGGTGATTCCGGCACTCGTCTGGCGTGCGCCCGGCGGGTTCGATCACGAGAAGGATCGCATTGCCGAGTATCTCGCGATGGGCGTGGGCGGGTTCCTGCTCATCGGCGGCGATCAGGAAGTGGTGCGCGCCCTGACCAAACGGTTGCAGCGCGAGAGCCGGCATCCGCTGCTCATCGCGGCCGATCTCGAGCGCGGCGCCGGACAGCAGTTCACGAGCGCCACTGGACTGCCGCCGCTGGCGGCCATCGCTGCACTCGATGATCTGGAAGCACTCAAGCGTGCCGCACGGCTCACCGCGCGGGAAGCCCGCACGATGGGTGTGAACTGGAATCTGGCGCCCGTGTGCGATCTGGATGTTGAGTGGAAAAATCCGGTGCTGGGCAATCGATCGTTTGGCAACGACTTCATGCGCGTGGGCAAACTGGCCGCCGCATGGATTGAAGCGTGCCAGAGCGAGGGGGTACTCGCCTGTGCCAAACATTTCCCCGGTCATGGCCGAACGGTGCAGGATTCGCATCTCACGCTGCCCGTGGTTGATGCGCCGCTCGATATCCTCAAAGAGCAGGACATTGGGCCGTTCCGTGCCGCCATCACGGCCGGTGTCGCGTCAATCATGACGGCGCATGTGGCGTATCCGGCGCTCGATCCCTCGGGATTGCCGGCTACGTTGTCGCGTGAAATCCTGCAGTGGTTGCTGCGTCAGCAACTCAAGTTCGACAACCTGGTGGTCGCCGACGCGCTCATCATGCGCGGTGTGCTCGAAGGGCGCGATGAAACGGACGCCGCCGTGATGGCCGTGCAGGCCGGCTGCGATGTGTTGTTGCAACCTGACGACGTGCAAGCCGTGGTGGACGCACTCGAAACCGCGCGCAGCGAAGGCCGCCTCGATCCCGAAGTGGCGCGTCGCGCGATGCGTCGGCGTCTCAAATGGGCGCAGTGGGCGTCACCGCCCAACGACTGGCGTCGTCCGTCGGGCGCCGATACGGCGTGGGGCGCGCTGCTCGCCGATCGGTGCGTGCGCATTGAACATGGTCCGCTGCCGGCCCTCGCGGGCGTCACGGAAGTGGTGATCGTTGACGACGACGTGCATGTGCCGGGCTCACACGCCACGCGCAACGCACTGCTCGACGCCCTGCGCACCGGTGGCATCGACGCGCGCCGCGCCGAAGTACCCAGCGCGGTGAGTCATGGCCCGATGGTCGTGGCGGTGTTCGGTGATCGATTGCCGGCCAAGGGCAGGGCGGGACTGTCGGCGGATACCGAGACGCGCGTGCGGCAAGTGCTCGAGGCAGCGCGCGACGCGCAGCGCGATGTGATCGTGTGCGCAATGGGCGATCCACGATTGGTGCAGGCGCTGGCACTCCACATACCAACGGTGCATGCCTGGAGCGGCGATGCGGTCATGCAGCAGGCGGCCGCGCGGGCGATGATCAAGAAGCGGTAGTCGCCGGCTCCGTTGTTCAGAGCTGCGCTCAGCGCCCCTTGAGCAGTTGCCACACCAGCCAGCCTGCCACCAACACGCCGAGCAGCACCAGCATCAACATGATGGGTTGCGCGCGCTCTCGTCGTGCCTCGCGTTCGATCGTCGGCCCCGAATGTCGCAGGCGTTCGTTGTCCCCGTTCGACATGAGTGGCGACGAGCCCGACGCATCGCCCCGCAGGAACGGGCTCGGGTCCGACTTGTAGGGCGCCGGCCGCGGTCCATTCACTTGCAGCGCTTCTTCTTCACCGAGTGTGCCGCGCAGTGGGTACACCACGCGTCCAACCGCGTCCGCTTCGTGCGCCGGTTGCAATCCGTTGCCGTCAAAGAGCGCGGCCACAACGGTGACGTTGTCGGGTCCCCCGAGTTCGTTGGCGCGCGCAATCAGGCGATGACACAGCACGGCCGGATCCGACTCGGCGCGCGCCGCATCTTCGATGTCGCTGGAACGGGCCACGCCCGAGAGTCCGTCACTGCACACGATCAGCATGTCGCCGAGCCGCAACTGCTGGTGCGTGAGATCGATCTTCACCGTAGGCTCCGGACCCAGCGCCTGCAGAATGATGTTGCGTCGCTCACTCGCTTCGGCTTGCTCCGGCGAAATCTCACCGGCGTCGACCAGGCGCTGCATGAGCGATTGATCGCGCGTCAGCAGAATCAGCTTGTCGTCGCGAAACAGATACGCGCGGCTATCGCCGACTTGTGCGATGTACACCGTGTCGCCGAGCAGCCCCGCAATCGTGGCCGTGGTCCCCATGCCACGGTGCTGCGGGTTCTCGCGCGCGAAGGCGTGAATGCGTGCGTTGGCCATTTCCGCCGCATCTCGCAGCGCGGTGGCGAAGGCATCGGCGGAGGGCTGCTCTACTTTCCGCCAGCCGGCGAGCAGCTGCTCAAATACGATCTGCGCCGCCATGGCGCTGGCGATCTCGCCCGCGGCCGCGCCGCCCATGCCGTCGGCCACGGCGAAGAGCAGACCGTGCATGCCTTCGGCTCGCGTCTCGGTGCCGTGGTCGAAGGTGATCACGGTCCCCGTTTCGAGATCGGCCACGAGGAACGTGTCCTCGTTGTGTTCGCGCGTGTGCCCCACGTCCGTCGCACCGTAGAGGCGGGCGACGACGCGCGGATCGGCGTCTGGAGGCACAGGAGTTGGGTGCAGGGCGAAAGAGGTCACATGTGGTAGGAATGACCGGACCAGGAAATACCAGCGCTTCCTGAGCCCTACGGCTCAACTCGCCGCAGGTTCCGGCTGGTGGACCGCAGGGGGTATTATGCCCGCCAGCCGTGTATCGGTCAACGCACGGCGACGCGAAAGTTCCATAAATCCGATCCCAGATTGACGGAATGCACCAGCCTTCAGCCTTCCGGTCGCTCGACAGCGAGCCCACCATTGCTGAGCTTTAGGAATGCCCCAGGCCACAATCAATAGAATCTCCGCGGTCGTCGCAGCTCACTTCGACGCTCGCGTCTCGGCTCGCGTCTCGGCTCGCGTCTCCGTCGCTTGCCGCCGGTCGGACGCTCTGCTCGTGCTCGCCGCGATGTCACTGGCTGGCGGATGCGCGTCCTCCGGCTCGGCAGTTCCGGGACCCGGACCCTCGCGCGCCGCGGAGGCGGGTTCCGGCGCCTCGGTCGTGCCCCGACTCCCCGAGGTGCCGCGGGAGCGTGGCCCGATCAACATTCGGGTGCAGCATCCTTCACCGAATACCGTGCTCGCGGTGGACTCCACCTTCATCTTCGGGACCGTGGGTACCGGTGACGCGACGCTGCGGATAGACGGCCGACCGGTGCCCGTCGCCGACAACGGCGCGTTTCTCGCCTATCTCGCCGTGCCGCCGGCTTCCGCTCCTGCGTATATCCTTGAGGCCGTTCGTACGGGTACTGTTGATTCAGTGCGGCGTTCCATCGCGATTCGTCGGCCGGCGGCGGCCACGCCGCTGCCCGCCAGCGGCGCGTTACGTGTCGACAGTGCCTCCACGCAGCCTCGCGGCGCCCTGCGGCTCGCCGAAGACGAACTCGTGCGTGTGAGTGTGCGGGCGCCCGGCAACGCGACCGCGTGGGTTCGCACCAGTGACTCGCGCACGGTGCCACTCGTTCGCACATCGGATATCGCGTCCACCGTGTCGCAGGCGGCCGGGGCAGGCAATGGGGCCGCTCCGCGTAGCGATGCGCCGGTGGTCTTCGCCGGCGAAGTGCGTGCTGAACAACTCACCTCGGCGGCACGACTCGTGATCGCACGCGACCGCGATACAGTGCGACTCGCGCTCGGTGTGCCCGACATCATCAAACGCGATGCACCGCGTGCCTACGCCGTGCTGCGCAATCGCGGCACCGGACTCGCGGCGCAAAGTGATACTGATCGTGTGGTGACGGCGCGTCCGGTGCCCGGCGGTTTCTATAAGTGGGCGCTGCTTCCGGGCACGCAGGTGGAAGTGACGGGTGTGCAAGGCACGGAATCGCGTGTGCGTTTGGACTCGCAACTCGAAACGTGGGTCGCCACCGATGATCTCGTCTCGCTGCCCGATGGTGCGCCGGCCGTGCGACGGGTGAGTGGCGGACTGCGCGTGCTGCCGTCGGTGGAGTGGGTGGATGTGATCATACCCACGGGCGTTCGCCCCGCGTTTCTCGTGGAGACCGACGAACGCAAGTTCATCATCACATTGTATGACACGCGACTCAGCCCCGACATCTCGCCGATGATGGGCAACGACCCGCTCGTGCGTCAGCTCGCGTGGGAGCCCGTGGCTACCGATCGCACGAAGCTCGAAGTGCGACTCTCCGAACCCGTGTTCGGCTGGCTCGCACTCTGGGATGACGCGCGCCGAGCGCTGGTGCTGCGCGTGCGACGTGTGCCGGCGATCGATGCGCGCAGTCCGCTCAAAGGACTCACGATCGTGGTGGACGCGGGACATCCACCCGGTGGTGCAACCGGCCCCACCGGGCTCACCGAAGCCGCGGCGGTGCTGCCGGTCGCGCAGAAGCTTGCAGCCATTCTGCAATCGCGTGGTGCCAACGTGATCATGACGCGCGCCACGGCGGCGACTGTGGGGCTCACCGACCGGCCAGTGCTCGCTCGGCGCGCCAATGCGCACGCATTTTTGAGTGTGCACTTGAACGCATTCGGCGACGGTACCAATCCGTTCACCAATCATGGCACCAGCACACTGTTCTTCCACCAGGCGTCGGAACCACTCGCCCGGGCGATCCAGTCGGAGTTGATGCCGCGCATTGGTCAACGTGACATCGGCATTCACTATCAGAACCTCGCGATTGCGCGCCCCACCTGGTATCCGTCGGCGCTCGCCGAGGGACTGTTCCTCATGTTTCCCGACCAGGAAGCCGCGATGCGCAATCCCGAGTGGCAGGAACGGTATGCGCTCGGTATTGCTGAGGGTGTGACGCGGTACTTCGCGCAGTTGCGTGCGCAGGTTGCCGCACGTGGAGCGCGCGATTGAG
>JBBRFQ010000006.1:0-49732 GCA_038224035.1 Gemmatimonadales bacterium | reverse complement strand
TTAGCCTGCGCCGCCGTGAAGACACCATCGACCGTCGAACGCTGCGGCACGAACGGCTGCGCACCAAGCGCCGCGGGAAGTGCACTCACAACTGTCGCGACGGCGGCCAGACGGGCAGCGCGCGCGATCACCAGCATCGGCCAACGAACCAAACGACAAAATGACATGCGACAGAACAGAGGGAAGGAATCGATCAGGCGATCACTATGGAATCTGGGGCGACGCGCCGCTCTCGGCCAGAGCCGACCGGTCCCGGACTGCCCCGCACTAGGCCGATCGCTCACGGGCCTGCACCTCGCCCCGCGGAGCACCCGACAGCCGGTCGAACACCCCTGAGAGCCCCCACGCAACCAGTGCGGCCACGGCCAGCAGCAACGCGCCACGCAAGAGGCCCAACCAGACGAGCGTCGAGGGCGCCGACCATGTGAGGTCGTAGGCAAACAACTCGCTGCCCCGCTCGGTCGTCCAATGCCACGCGGAATGCGCCACCAACGCCGACAAGACGACCGTCAGCGCGAAGCGATTCGGCACGCGTCGGGCCACAACGGCCAGCAGCGGCACCGCGACCGCGAGCACTGCCACCTGACCGAGCTCGACACCCACATTGAACGCCGCCAGGGACGCGAGCAAGTGTGATCCCGCAAACTGCAGCGACTCCTGCAATGCGAATGAAAAACCGAAGCCGTGCACGAGTCCGAACGCAAACGCCATCGGCCAGCGCCGCTCGAGCACCTCAGCGGGGCGCAACACGTTCTCGATCGCCATGTACACGATGGAAGCCGCAATCAGCGTTTCCACGAGCGGTGGGAACCACAGCGCCTGCGGGGTAAAGCCGAACGCCGCGGTGGCCAGCGTGATCGAGTGCGCGACGGTGAACGCCGACACGATCGCGACTAACGGCCGCCACCGCCGCACCGGGATCACGAGGCAGAACACGAAGAGCAGATGATCCATGCCGCCGAGAATATGCGCGAAGCCGAGTGATACAAACGTACGGGCCGCCTGATGCCAGCGCGGATCGAGCGCGATGCGACCTGGATCACCCGTATACTGAAACGCGCGCTCCGTACCACCGGGCAGCACGTACCGGAGGACGGTCACCGTGCGCACGCCAAGATTGGCGAGGGTGGGCTCCACCTCGAATCGTGCGCTGGTGCTGTGTACGGGATACTCAAGCCATACGTCGAGCAGCGCGTTCTCGCGGGTCACGTCAAGCATAGTGTCAGCGGCGGTACGCTGCAGGTGCGTCAGCGCCGCGTCGTAGCTCGAAAAACTACGATCCGACGGGGCTGCGAGTCGTGCCGCGAGCAGGCTGCCGGACGCCAGCGCGTTCCCATTCTCAAAGACCGACAAGCCTGAGACCAGCCAGACCGTGGCCGCTTCACGCAACAGCGGCGTGGCGAGCGCGATATCCAGCGTGCCGTCCGCGCGCACCACAAAGTCCACATCCCGCATGGACTCCAGCGGCACACGTACCAGCAGTCGCAAGCGGTCGCTCTCGTGTCGCGCGAGGATTGTAATTGCGACCCGCTGCGGCATTTCGTGCGCCTGCGCCGTCGCCGGAAAAACGGCGGCCAGCAGCGACAGCAACGGGAGCCAGAAGCGAAAGAAGACCGTGTGGCGAGCCGTGGATGACATCCGGCGGTTTTTTGTGGGGCGGCCACTCTGGACGAATGGCGCGATGATGCGTTAGTTAGCACACGATCCATGCGACCGCGCCCCCGGGCTTGTGGGCACGGGTCTACCCGCCGAACTTATCACACCCCGCCGATCTGCACACGGTCGGCCGCCTCACACGGGAGTTTCCCTGATGCGTACCCCCTCCAAGCCGCTGTTCGCCGGCCTCCTTTGTGCGGCGATCGTCGCGCTCGCCATTGCCCAGTCGCGGGTCAGCGAAGCCGTCGCGGAGCAGCAGCAGGCACCCGCCTTCGAGGTAGATCCGCTTTGGCCGAAGCCACTGCCCAACCACTGGCTGCTGGGCATGGTCATCGGCGTGGGCGTGGACTCCCGCGACCACGTCTTCATCGTGCATCGCGGCGCGGCCACTCTCAACGCGCGCACCGAAGCCGGCCTGCTCTCCGATCCGCCGAGTGGGGCGTGCTGCGCCGCTGCGCCGCCCGTACTCGAGTTCGACCCGGAAGGAAATCTCGTGAACTCCTGGGGCGGCGAAGGAGCAGGCTACACCTGGCCGCAGTCCAACCACGGCATCACGATCGACAAAAACGATCACGTCTGGATCGGCGGTAACGGCACCAACGATTCCCACATTCTCAAGTTCTCGCGCGACGGCAAGTTCATCGCGCAGTATGGCGTGCCGGGACGCACGGCCGACAGCAAGTCGATGGATGCGTTCGGCCGCGTCGCCAAGATCTCGGTTGATAATGCCGCCAATGAAGCCTACGTGTCGGACGGCTACCTCAACAAGCGCGTCGCCGTGCTCGACATGAACACGGGTGCCATCAAACGCTATTGGGGCGCGTATGGGAACGTGCCGAGCGACAGCAACCTCGGACCGTACAATCCGGACGCGCCGCTGGTGCAGCAGTTCCGCAATCCGGTGCACTGCGCCGAGCCCACGAATGACGGCCACGTGTACGTGTGTGATCGCCCGAACAATCGCATTCAGGTGTTCCGCAAGAACGGGACGTTTGTGAAAGAAGTGCAAGTCATGCCACGCACGCTCGGCGACGGTTCCACGTGGGACATTGCGTTCTCGCGCGATCCGGCGCAGAAGTACATGTACCTCGCCGACGGCAAGAACATGCGCGTGCACGTGATGGACCGGCAGTCGCTCGACGTGCTGACCACGTTCGGGGACGGCGGTCGTCAACCCGGTCAGTTTTTCGCGGTGCACAGCATCGCCACCGATTCCAAGGGCAACATCTTCACCACCGAGACCTACGAAGGCAAGCGTCTGCAGCGGTTTGTCTACAAGGGCGTGCGCCCGGTCACCAAGCGTGATCAGGGTGTGCTATGGCCCTCGTCCCCCGCACGATAAGCGGTGTGACGTCCCCGCTTCTTTGCCACTGACTGTCCTCGGCGGGTGACACCGCCGAGCTGCGCGCCACGCGACGATCGGGTTGCAACCACAAGTCGCATCAAGACTTGCCCGCGTCGCGGCGAACGCGCATGCCCCGTGGCACCGCCCCTGCACTGTTCCGCTTTCGACACGCGTGCACCAACGCACGTGGCATTCGATGGTCGGACAGCGTAGCGACGCAGCGCTGTTCCGGTGTCACCAGGCGTCGGCAGCAGGAGCGGAGCATGTCTCTGATTCGTGTGACCGCAGCAACGATGTACCTCGCGTTCATGTCCGCACTGCCTCTGACCGCGGACGCACAGCCGGGTCGTGGCAACAATCGCGACGATGATCGTGGTCGCGGCAACAACTCGCGCGGTGACAACACGCGAACGCTCTTCACGTGGACTGGCACGGTGGATCGTGAAGTGATTCTCGTGATGCAGGGACGTGATCTGCAGGTGCGCGGTGACCGCGGCATTCTCGCATCGCGTGATGATCGGTCTCGCAGCACCACCGTCGGCGCATTGCCACGCACAGAAGGTATCGTGCGGGCTCGCCTGCTCGATGGCCGGGGCAATCTTGATGTGGTGCAACAGCCCGACGCGCGCAACAACTACACGACGTTGCTGCGCATTCGCGACCCGCAGAGCGGCGATGATCGCTATCGCATCAGCGCCTCGTGGGAGCCGGAGGGGCGCTGGGCCCGCGACGATGACCGAGGCCGCGACCGTGACCGTGACCGTGACCGTAATCGCGACCGTGACGACGACTGGGGGCGCGGTGACCGGGACAATCGCTATAACGCGGGACTACGCTGGAGCGGACTGGTGGACCATGACACCGACCTTCAAATTCGTGGACGCCGGGTTGAAGTGGTTGACCGTGGCAACGTGCGGACGCGCGATGTCCGGAGCACGTTCATTGGCTCCGGACTCTCGCGCGAATCGGGGCAGATTCGCGTGATGTCGGCCGATGGACGCGGCACGGTGAGCGTCACGCAGCAGCCGGCGCCATGGAATGACTACACGGCCATCGTTCGTGTGCGGGACCCGAGGAGTGGAGCCGCGCCGTACCATATCGACCTGCGCTGGTAGCCCGCTCTCGTGGAAACGTGTCAGGACGGCGAGGCGTCAGATCAACTGACGCCTCCTCTCCTCCCCGGCCCAGCGTGCTGAACATGATAAGTTGAACGGTCCTCGCGTTCTGAGACGCGCGTGTCTGTATCATGGGCCGGTACCCCACAGCTCGGACAGTACTGAAAGAACGCATTCTTTCGTGTGTCGCACGCACTGCATTGGTTGTACAACATCATGCCGCAGTGCACGCAAAAGTTCGACGGTGAACTGACTCCGCCGGCAATCGCGCGTTCGCATCCGGGGCAGACGCCACTGTTCATGCGCTTGAGCGCTTCTTCATAACCGAGGGAGTGACGACGCTCGGCCTCCGTGCGCTGCGCCTCCTCCTGACGGCGCACGAGGTACCGGCGCATGGCCCGGATCGCGTAGTGCCCGACAATCGCCGAGGCGACGATTCCCACCCCGTAGCGCACGTAGCCGCCATAGCTCGGCAGATAGGGCACCAGTTCCACGAAGAATGCAAATACGGCGAATAACACAAAGCCCCGGAACAAGGGCCAGTACTCGCTGCGGCGCTTGCGCGCGATCATCCAGCCGGCCACCAGCAGCAGCGGCAAGGTGAGCGCCAGTCGCACACCGAAAATCTTGAGTTCATGCCAGAAGAGAGCACGTTCAAACGTGGCGCTGGCGGCGTCACGAACGGCATCGGCTTGCAACGCAATCCCTGACTGCGCCTGTCGCATTCGCAGGAGGTCGGCGTCGATCCGCTCAAGGTTTTCTTCGGCGTCTCGTGCACCAACACCGAGCGCGTCCAGCGCCCGCGTCCGCGTGATGACTTCCGGATCCTGCTGCGGATCGGTGGTGGCGGTGCGCGTGGCAATCCAGTTCGAGAAACTCTCGCGCGCCGCGTTGTACGCGTTCTGCGACGCCGTCAACGCCAACACCGCGCGTTCACGCTCGCCGATCCGCGCGCGCTCCGCCAGTCGCAGCGAGTCCTGCCGGGCGTCGAGCACGGCCATGGCAGCCGTGTCGATGTACTGATCGAGCTGAATGCGCTGGTCGACGCCGGGGAGATCGCCCACGATCTTGCCGCCGAGCCCGATCAGAAAGCTCGCGAACACGAGCGACACACCCCACATCGCGATCTGAAAGAGCCGTTCAGGCACACGCAGAGACTTGAACATGAGGTGTGGTGGAGGGTTGTTTCGCCGCGACCGCAGAACTTACAGCTGAGTAAACCGTAAACCGTGAACTGTGAACCCGAACCGTAAACCAAAGGCGCGATCCCGACGGCACGATTCGCCAGCGCGTAAGGGGCGCGTCTGTTGACCGTGAACCGTTGACCGTGAACCGTCAACGGATTTTGGTTCACCGTTGCCGCTCGCCACGTGTACCGTTTCGATCGCGCTTTCAGTTGACGCTATGAGCACACGGCGCCCGTTGACGGTGTGTACCGTACACTGCCCATTCATCGCCGCGCGCCGCCGGCGCATGCCGCGGCACCGGAACCGGCCGTCCCCTGCCCGCGCACCCACACATTATCGGCGGGATTGCGATCCGGAAACCGACATCCGGGATCCAGCGTGATCTTTTCGATTGCGCGACCGCCAAACACAAGATCAGCCGTGAACGCGCGACTTCCCGCAAACCACACATCCACCGGATACGTGACGACCGCCGTGACGCTGTCCCGCATCACCGCGTTGCGCATCGGGCGGATCGCCGCGCCGGACGGCACGAACTTCACCTCGAGCACCACCGGCGACGGCATCTGGCCGTCTTGTCTCACCGAAACGCTCGTTCGAATACCCGCCGCGCTCACGCGGGTAATCCGACCATCGACGCTTTCATTGCTGAACAGCCAGGCGTACCAGAACCACCCCAAATCACGTCCGAGCGCACGGTTCATGAAGAACATCCAATCCCACGGCGACGGATGTTTGTACATCCACGCCTGCCCCCACTCCTTGTGCGCGCGCTGCACGGCGGTATCGCCAACGATGCCCCCGAGCATCGACAACATCAGCGGCGTTTTCTGGTACGTCGTGAAACCGTAGAACTGCGGGCCACCGTAGTTGGCGTTCCACATCATGGTCGGCTCCGCCTCGTTGCCCGCGGTCCGGCCATACGATTGTCCAAGACCATCGAGCACCGGTGCGCGCCCCGCCGCATCCGCATCCGAGAGAATGTTCATGTACTGGTTGAATCCTTCGTCCATCCAGCCGTACCACGTTTCGTTGTTGCCCACCACCATGGGCCACCATTGGTGCGCGGCTTCATGATCGGCGGCGCCCTGATTGGAGTTGATCACCATCGGATACTCCATGCCCGCGCTCGGACCGTCCTGTAACGTGAGTTGCGGGAACTGATACGGGAACCAGAGCGCCGAGTAGTACTCGAGCGCGTGACGCGTAATCGGACCGGCGCGCGCGAACAGATTCGCCCGACCCGGCAGGTAGAACATGTGAATCGGCACCGGTCCCTTACCGGGTATCGTGGCGCGCGTGGACTCCCACACAAACTGCTTCGCCGTCGCCCACGCGAAATCGTTGACCGTGTCGGCGGTGAAGTGCCACACGAGGCGCCCCTCAGCGTTGCCCGCAGCCGTCGCCTTCCCCGGACCCACTTGCTCGGGGCCGACGATCATCGTGTTCGCATCGCTCGAGAGCACGCGTGACAAACGCTCACGCGCCGTGGCGGTGAGCACTTGCTCCGGGTTCTGCAGCGTTCCTGTGCCGCTCACAATCCACCCCGCCGGCACATCGATACGCACATCGTACTGGCCAAACACGTTGTAGAACTCCGACGGACCGAGATACAACTCGGCATCCCACCCGCGCAGGTCATCATACATGGCGACGCGCGGGAACCACTGCGTAGGCTGGTACAGGGTATCGGCCCACCGCTGCGTCATGCGGTGGCCGACACCGGGACCGCCGGGCAACTGATGATTCCATTCGATCTCGAGCGTGACCGATGATGTCGGCGGCAACGGTTTGGCCAGTCGCACACGCGCCACGGTGGACTTCGCGCCCGTGAGTGACGGCTGGGCGGTTGGCGCCGCCGGGCCACCGGTCGGTACCGCGAGACTGGCGGTCTGCCCATCCACCGCCAGACGCGTGATCACCATGCCCTCGGTGTTCTCAGCCGGTACCCAGCTCGCCGCGCGCGGCACGGTCCCGATGAAGTGATTCGGATCGAGCCGCAGCCCGATGACGGTCATGGTGTCGGGACTCGTATTGTGCACCACGACCGATTCACGCCCGCGCAAGCGCGAGGTCGCCGTATCGAGCCTGACGTTGATCGTGTAGTCCGCGCGCAACTTCCAATAGTTACGACCGGGACGCCCGGTGGAATCCCGCGTACCCGCTTCGAACGCGCGACGAATCGCATTCGTAATCGGGATGTCGCGCCGGATGGTGCGCTCCGGAAGCGGTGCCGACTGCGCCTGCGCCGCGACGGACGAGCAGACGAGCACACACGCGCTCGCAACACCCACGGCGTGCCCACGACGCCGTCGAGCAAACATCAGCGAATCTCCACGTAGCGTTCGAGGCGCGCGACTTCCTTCGCGTCCACGTACTTTCCGATTTCACGACGGAACTGTTCCATGGTCTTCCAGGGACGGTACTCCTTGAACTCGCGCAGCATGCGGGCGCCGACACCGGGCAGCGTGAGCATATCAGCATCCGTCGCCGCGTTCAGGTCGACCGGGACGAAGACGTACTGCTCCATGCGTGCCACTTCGTCTTCCTTCACATACTTGCCCATCTCGCGTCGCCACTGCGCCATTGACTTGTACGGGCGGTACTCAAGAAACTCGCGGAGAAACCGTGGACCCATCTGCGGCACGAGCATGATCTCTTCGCGCGTCGCGCTATTGAGATTGATCTGCAGAAACAGCCTGGGATAGAGCGCGGTCCGCTGCTCTTTCGTGAGCTTGGTGGCGAGAAACTCATCGAGTGCCGTCATGGTGAGAAACGGACGCTTGGACACCAGCTCCTTGGCCAGCACCGCCGTCATGTGCGGCATCGTCGCGATGTCCTTTTCGGCGGCGATGTTCACATCCTGCACGCCGAGTGACTTTCCGGATTGCGCCTGCACCGCCGTACCGGCAATGACCAGCGTGACGAGCGCGGTGACCGCGCAAAGAAAACGGGAGCGCATGTTACGGTTCCTGGGAAGAGAAAGTTTGATAACGAGCTGAGTACAGCAGGCCGAGCAAACCAAACGGGATGAGGGAGCCTGGCGCGAGTGCGGGCGTGGCGCCTCGAGCCACTTCAAGCCACAGTGGCCAGCCGGTCATACCGGGGTTGAGTTCTGCTTCGAACTCCAGATTCCCCTGCACATGGAGCACCACACCGGCCACGCCGGCGACGATCAGCATCCACATCAGGATGCGCAGCGCACGTGCGCTGCCCGCACTCGGCGACCACGCCTGCCACGCGAGCACCAACACGGTCGCCGCAAGCACGGACACCGGGATCCATTGTCGCCAGCCGTCGTAATGCTCCAGCAGCAACAACTCGGCCAGCGTGCCAAGCATCGCGAGCGACAGTATCGAAAACAGGGCGCGCCCGAAGCGATCGGGCCGCCCCACGTCCAGCGGGCGGGTCATCGGCGGAAGTGTCATGCTTGACGGTAGACGTATCGTTCACTTGAATGTAAGCGATTCCATCACCCTCATCACGACACCATGTCTGATGCCAACACGCCGCCCGGATTCGTACTGCTCCAGTTCAGCCGTCGGCCGGTCGATCACTCGCTGAACGACGCGACGGCCTTTTACGAGTCCATGGCCACGCGTCGCACCACGCGTCACTTCTCCGCAGACACGGTGCCCGCACACCTGATCGAACTGGCGATCCGATCCGCCGGCACCGCACCGTCTGGCGCGCACCAGCAGCCGTGGACGTTTGTCGCCATTTCGAATCCCGAACTCAAGCGTCGGATACGCGAGGCCGCCGAACGGGAGGAACACGCGTTTTATCACGGCAAGGCGCCAGAGGAGTGGCTCTCCGCCCTTGCACCGCTCGGCACCGACGAGCACAAGACGCATCTCACCGATGCCCCGTGGGTAGTGGTACTCTTCCGCCAGACGTATGGCGTGAACGCCGACGGAAGCAAGCGCACGTACTACTACACGCAGGAATCGTGCGGCATCGCCGCCGGTTTCTTCATCGCCGCCATCCACCTGATGGGACTCGTCACGCTGACCCACACGCCAAGTCCGATGGCTTTCCTGTCGGAGCTGCTGAAGCGGCCGGTGAACGAAAAGGCGATGCTGGTCATGCCCGTGGGATATCCCGCCACCGATGCGCGCGTGCCGGACATCGCGCGCAAATCACTGCCGGAAATCGCGATCTGGCGGTGAGGCGGCGCGCAATACGCCACCGGTGTTCTCGAAGTACAACAGTCCGCCCGAGGCCGTGCCAGCGATGAGATCAAGATCACCGTCGCCGTCAACATCACCCACGGTCAACGTCGAGAACGTCCCCGTCTCGATCGCGTAGACCGCCTCTCGCACAAAGCGAACACCACGCGCATCGCTGACGTTGCGCCAGTGCTGCACACCGCCGTCCTCGCTTCCAAGCAGCAGATCGGGCCGACCGTCACCGCGGAAGTCGGCGAAGACCGGCGCGCTGCGCCGCCCCACATCGATGTCCTGAAACACATCGCTTACCAACTTGAACGTCGGGGCCGTGCGCGTGCCGATGTTGCGATACAGGTTGAGCTGCCCGGACGCTTCGCCCACGATCAGATCCAGATCGCCGTCAGCATCGAGATCGGCGAACGCCGGCGTGGTATTGCTGCCGCGCGTCAGCGTGATCAGCGCGCTGTCAGCCATGGCGTACGTTGGCGCCGTTCGCGTGCCGGTATTGCGCCACCACTGCACCCGATCACGCCAGGTGCCGAGCACCAGATCCGGCAAGCCATCCCCATCGAGATCGGCGACGGCGGGCGCATAGTGAAACTCGCCGCGCATCGGCAGCAATCCGCGCTCCGCATACGACGGGGCTCGTCGTGTACCCACGTTCTCAAACCACGTCACCGTGCCCGTCGTGTCGGTATCAGTCGCAATCTTGTTGCCTACAAGCAGATCGAGATCACCATCACCGTCGAGATCGGCAAGTGTGGGCATCGCCTCGCTGCCCACATCAATCACCGGGATCAAGCGCCGCGTCATGGTCTTGAACTTGCCGCGCGATGTCTGCGATACCAGCAGCAGGTTGTCGATCGACGTGGTGCGAGGCGAGTAGGAGCCACCAATCACACCGATCACGAGATCCAGCAGCCCGTTGCCATTTACATCGCCCAGCGTGGGGGCGTTGTAACCACTCGTGAGCACCGGTGCGCCTTCGGGAAACGGCACCGGCTTGCCACGCATGCTCGGAATCGTGCAACCACTCGAGCGGTTCTCGATGAGCAGCACACCCGCTTCGAAATAGTCGCCCCAGAAGAGGTCCGGGTCGCCGTCGCCGTCGATGTCACCAAAGGCAAGCGTGTTCGCGCCGTGGCGCATGCTGCCATGTTCGAGTCCCGGCACACCACCGGGGACCTGCCCCACAATCTCGATGTCTTCGAAGCGCTCGGTGTGCATCACGAAACGCGGCACGCCCTGGCGCTCGGTGCCGGGAACCGCTTCATAACGATCAACGGAACCGGAAACGCGACCGAGAAACAGATCGAGACGCCCGTTGCAGTCAATGTCGACGATGTTGAGAATATTCTGCCGGTCGGCTGCGATGGGCACTCCGTCACTGTTCTGCAGCGAGTCCACCGCGATCTCGAATTTCGCCAGAGTGCGCGTGCCGACGTTGCGCCACGCGCGGATGTAGCTCACGGGCGATTCGCTCAGCAGATCGGGCAGCCCGTCACCAGTGAGGTCGGCAAAGCGATACCACTCGCCCACCGGCAGATCCAGATAGCGATCAGTGCGCCAGGTGAACGTGCCGTTCACATTCTCGAAGAACATGATCGCGTTGGATCGCTCCTGCACAAACAGATCGAGATCGCCATCGCCATCGATATCCACCAGCTGCGGCCTGGGTACGTCAAATCCGCCAAGAAAGGGCTGCGCGATCAGACGCCCCGACGCATCGGTCAGCGGAAATGGCGAGACTCGGCGCGCAAACTGCAGCGTGCTGCGTTCGGGCTGCGCGGCGAGCTGCGGTACCGGCGACGCGCAGGCCGTGGCGACAAGGGCCACCAGCGCGACGAACGAACGGTTCATCGCACGCGCGCCGCGCCCATGCCCGTCGGGCCATTGCCCAGCATGAGCGTGGAGTGCACCTGCCCGGTTTTCAGGTCGAGAATGGTCAGCCAGCCGTCGTTGGCCGACATGCCGCTCATGCCGTGCATCTCGTGCCCGCTGTGTCCTTCCTTGACGGCGCCGGCGTTCTGATTGCTGATGAACGCGTACCGACCGTCCGCCCGCACGATCATGCCGTAGGGTTGCGCCAGCCGTCCTTCCAACGTGCGCGTGATACGCCATGTGGCAACGTCAAGTTCGGCGACGGCATTCCTGGCGAGCAGCGACACGTACAGCGTACGACCATCGGGGGAAAACCGCGGCTCCCACGGCTTGCCTTCCACGACGATCTCCCTGACCGGCTGCATGGGAGGCGGCCGCGTGAGGTCGAACACAAGGAGCGTATTCGACAACTCGCCGCCCGCGACCATCGTGCGTCCGTCGGGCGACAGCGCAAACTGCACCAGCGAACGTGGTGCGCCGGCAATGGTGGTCAGCTGCACACGGCCCGTGGCGACCTCGATCGACGCAATCCGGTTCTCCGCGAGCGACGCGGTATGCACCCACTTGCCATCGAGCGTGACCGCCAGCGCGTGCGGACGCGGAAGGACAATCTCCTGCTCGTCCACCAGCGTGAACGGCTGGCGGGCGATCACACCGAGCGCCTTGGGCGGATTCACCGCCGTCATCGAACGAGCGACATACAACGAATCGTGCACCGGGTCGAGCGTGAGCAAACCCGGTGTTTCCATCTCCACTTGTCCGATCAGCTTGTTGGACCGATCGAACTTGAGCACGCGCCCGTCGCCGATAAGCGACACGTACCAGAAGCTGCCGTCATCCTCAACGACCACATGGTGTGGCTTGGCATTCGCCGTGAAACCAAGCGTGCGCAGGTCGAGCACCGTATCCACCGCCAGTCGCTGCTGGTCGATGATGGAAATGGTGGCACCGGCCTGATTCACCACGTACAACCGATCCTGTGCGCCAGCGGCAGTCACGCCGACAGCACACAGGACCAGCGCCGCGAGCGCGCGACGAATGGGCATTACTGGACGATCTTACGCGTGCGGTCCTTCACGAAGAACACCCCTTCACCGATGCTGGTGACCACGATCGACCCGCTCTTGAAGAACGGATACACGCTCCACGACCCGTTGAACGACGGCGTGCCGTCGTCGCCCGGATGCGTGTCGAGGAATCCGACCTCCTTCGGGTTGCGCGGATCGCTGATGTCGAGAATGCGCAGCCCCGATGTGTAGTTGGACTGGTACATACGGTCGCCCTTGACGTACAGGTTGTGGTCGATCGCCTTGGTCGTGCCGACATGCTCCTTTACGAGCACCGGATCGGAAAGATCCTGCACATCCCACACGAGCGTGCGCGTGCCCTTGGCCGCCTCGCCCTGCGCCGCCGACTCATCGCCCTCGTCATTGAGATACAAATACTTGTGGTCTTCCGTGAGCCACGCCTGATGCGCGTACGCGACGTTCGGGTACGACGCACGCGAAATGGCGACCGGGTTCTTCTTGTCGGTGACGTCGGCGATGCTGATCGCCGTTTCGTTTGAGCCGATGCAGATCTCGCGACCTTCGTACTTTTTGTCGGGACCGCGGTAAATCAGGCACTGCGAATCGTGCGAATAACCCGTGCCGGCGCGGCCGGTCTTTTCATCGCCAAAGCAGCCCGCAAACTTCGGCTGCTTGGGGGTGTTCACGTCGATCATGTGGTGTCCGCCTCCGCACGTTTCGCCGCCGCCCGACGCGCCTACCACGTACATGAAACCGGTCTCCTCGTTCGACACGATGTTGTGCGCGCTGTTGATGCGATCGTACGTCACGTCCGCCTTGAACATTTGCGGCGTCCGAACGGTGCGCAGACGCGTGAGGTCGAAGACCTGCATGCCATGCTCGCCCGAGTTATCGGCCACAATGAACGCGTGATCCTTGAACACCTTCATGTCGCGCCACGCAGCGGACGGCGAACCCTTGGTCTTGGGCAAGTCGCCGAGGTAGCGCGGATTCGCGGGATCCGTGATGTCAACGAATGACGTGCCGTCGGTGCGTCCCAGAATCGCGATTTCTTTCTTCGTGACCGGGTCGGTCCAACCCCAGTTGTCATTCATGTTCGTGCCGCGCTTGCCACCAATCGCCGAAATCGGCAGGAATGACAGCAGCGACGTATTCCCGCACTCGAATTCGCCCGTTTTACCCTCGGGGCTGCACATCACTTCCTTGCCCTTGACGGCGGAGTACGTCTTCGTAGTGGGCGCCGGGAACACCGTGCCCGTCGACGTCCACGCTCCGGCGGCACTGCGCGACAGGAACATCACCGAACCCGCACCCCCGGCGTCCGTGGGCATCGCCACGGCGGCCGTATTGCCCGCAACCGCGACGACCGCGCCAAAACTCGCGCCGGGTTCAACCCCGGGCACCTCGAGCGTGCGCATGGTGCCCCACTCGCCCTCGGCGTCCGGCTGCAACCGGTAGATCACTCCCGTGTTGAAGGCCGTCGCCGGCGCGCCGATCCACAGCTCGTTGCCGGCCATCGCCACACTCTGTCCGAAGCGCGCGTTGCCCGCGACGAACGGCGCCAGACTCTGACGTTCACGCCAGATCTCCGCGATGCTGCTGTACTCAAAAATCGTGGCCGACCCCATGCTTGCGCCACGGCGTCCGGCGATCGCGTACGCGGCCGGCGCACCGGCCACCAGACGTGTGCCCTGCAATGCGAGGCTGGCACCGAGACGCGCGCCGTCGGCGGCGCCGGCTGACACCAGCATGCCCGACTGCACATAGTTGCCCGAGGCGTCGCGCGTGAAGACGAATACCGCACCCTTGGCGGCCGCGCGTCCGGGCGCGCCAACAGCGAGGCGATCACCGTCCATCGCAATCGCGCTGCCAAACGCATCACCATCCGCGAGTCCCTCAACGCCCAGGCGACCGGCGGTCGACCATGTGCCATCGGTGCCCCGCTTGTACACGAACACGGCGCCGTTCTCGTAAGCCGGTGCGCCGACAAACGCGACATCTCCCTTCACCAGCATCGCCGCGCCAAAGTTCGATCGCGGCAGCGGCGTCTCGGCCGACCACACGCCCGCCGACTCCCACGTTCCGGTGGTCGAACGTTTGAACGCATGCACCGAGCCTCGGCCACCATCGGGTGACGTGGGCGCGGTGGCCCGACCGACCAGCAGCGTAGTACCGTCGGTGGCCACGCTATTGCCAAAGCCATCGTTCACGCTCGGATCGGGGGCTTTGAGCATGGCGGAGGCGCGCCAGCCGGCAGCGCTGCGACGGTACACGTGCACGATGCCATTGGGCCCACGCGGCTCGCCGAGAAAAGCATAGTCGCCGCCAAGCGCGAGCGAGAAGCCGAACGAGGCCTGCGCGGCGGTCTCGCGCAAGACGATTGAATCGGCGCGAGACTCGAGGCGCGTCGAATCCGGCGCCGCCGTAGGCGCTATCAGCGCTGCCAGCAGAAGGAGATGGGTCATGGGCACGGCCTCGTGACGGAGGGAAGGAGAGATAACCCTGAAATATACGCGCTTTCTGTTGGTTTGTGCCCCGTCTTGCGCTCTGGCGGTCGCGGAAGCTGACAAGCAGCTTGTCCCTGTGACCAAACGTTATATCGGCTATCTGCGCGCCATCAACGTGGGCGGGCGCACCGTCCAGATGTCGCGCCTGCGCGAGCAGCTGGCGTCGCTCGACCTCCACGCGGTCGAAACGTTCATCGCGAGCGGCAATGTGGTATTCACCACCGAGCGCGCGGACGACGCCGCCGAGCTGGAACGCTGGCTGTCAGCTGAACTCGAACGTGCGCTTGGATTTGAGGTAGCGGTCTTTTTGCGCACGTCAGGCGAGAATGTTGAAATCGCCGGCCGTCGACTGACGAGTGCGCTGACGTTTCCGCCCCATGGGGACGCGCTGTACGTCGCATTTCTTCACGAACCGCCCAGCGAAGTCGCGACACGCGCGCTCACCACTTTCGAATCTGACGTCGACCACTTTTTCGTGCACGAGCGCGAGATTTACTGGCACTGTCGCAAGACGGTCAGCACGTCGGAGTTCTCCGGTGCCCGTCTCGAAAAACTGCTTGGTGCACCGGCAACCATGCGCAACATCACCACCGTACGAAAGCTGGCGGCAAAGTATCCGATCTGATTCGTGCCGTGATTGTTATCGAATGCGAAGACCAACGCGATGTGCGCTGCGACCACCGCGAAACGATTCGATGGCGTAGTCCAGCGAATACCGATCAAGCGTGAACCCAAGACCGGCGGTCAGCGGACGCTCGTTGCCGATCGTTGATCGATGGCCCACGCGGGCGGCAATCGCAACGCCTTCCAGCGGCACATACGTGAGCTCGCCCCCACCGGCCGAACGAACCGTGCCCGAGTCATCGAGGGAGAGCTGTACGGTGCCGCCGAGATCCCAGAACGTGGCCAGCGGGAACCCCCAACCGCCGTAACCGATTGATGCGCGCCAGTCGGACGCGCCTTCGAATTCCGCCGAGCCATTGGCGATCGGGAGCCCGGACAGCTCCAGCGGCTTCCCAAGCTGCTGCATCGTGAACGCCAGACTGGTTGGCCCGATCGGCCAAACAACGCCAACATCGAACTGCGCGGATTCATCATTCTCCATGTGAAACGACTCGCGCACATACGTCGCGCCCACACCGATTCGCACCGGACCAATCGCGCGCGCCGCGGCCGCCGTGATCGCGGTGCTCGACGCACGACTGCTTCCGCGAAATCCGAGCACGCCGAGACCCGGTCGAACCGCGTCGCCGTACTGGCCTTCGGGACTGCGCCAATCGGCCAGACGTGCGCCAATTCCGACGGCGATCGATCCGAACATCTGTGTGCCGGCCAGCGACCCCGTCGTGCCGTTGCCGCCATAACGCTGCACGGACAGCGCCACGCCGCGCGCGGATGTGAGCATGCCGGGATTGTAAAACAGCACCTCAGCATCGGTGGAAACGATGCCGACGTTCCCCAACGCGAGTGCGACCGTGCCCGCCGGAATGCGCAGGGCAATCGCCGCGGGTGGCGGTGTCGTTCCGAACACCACATCGAGGTTCGGCGCCGGCTGCGCGGCGAGTGCGACGGGCACAAGCGAACACCCGGCAACGCGACGAAGCGTTGACCACAGCGTCATGCTTCGTCCTCTCGCAAAACCTGTGAGTTCCCCGGCGAATCTGCACCGAGCTCCTGGAAGGTGAACGACGCGCTGTTCATGCAGTATCGAAGTCCCGTCGGCGCCGGGCCATCATCGAACACGTGTCCAAGATGTGCCTCGCATCGGGCACAATGCACCTCTGTGCGCACCATGAACCAACTGCGATCACTCGTGGTCTCCACCGCCTCCTCGCTGATCGGCGCCGAGTAGCTGGGCCAGCCGGTGCCGGATTCAAACTTGGTATCAGAGGCGAACAGCGCCGCGCCGCAACACACGCAGCAGTACGTTCCCTCCTCATGATGGTCCCAGTACTCACCGGTGAACGCGGGCTCGGTGCCGTGTTGCCGGGTGACCTTGAACTGTATCTTGGTGAGCTGCGCGGCCCACTCGTCGTCGCTCCTGCGGATCTTGTCAGTCATGCTTCAAATGAACCGTATGTCCTCCTCCCTCGCCAGCCGTCACGCCGTGCCTGATGCGACGCCCTTTCTCGGCCCCGCCGTCCCGCAGCACCGGGGTGCATTCGTTCGCTTCATCGGACGCGCGATACTGCGCGCGTCCGGCTGGAAACTCACTGGGAGCATCCCCGATCTCCCGCGCTTCGTGGTGATCGTGGCGCCGCATACGTCGAACTGGGATTTCCCGATCGGACTCGCGGCGAAATGGGCGCTCGGGTTCCACGTCACGTTTCTGGGCAAGGACACCTTGTTCCGGCCGCCGTTCGGCTGGTTCATGCGCGCCGTGGGCGGGATTCCAGTGAACCGACACACGGCCAACTCCGTGGTGGACAGGTCCGCGCACGCATTCGCTCAACGCGAACAGATGGTGCTCGTGCTCGCGCCGGAGGGCACACGGTACAAGGTAGACAAGTGGCGCAGTGGCTTCTGGCACATCGCGCGGGCGGCCAACGTTCCCATTGTGTGCGCCGCGATTGATTGGGGGACGAAGGAAGTGAGATTCGGGCCCACACTCACCGTGAATCCAGACGTGGAACCCGCGGTCGACATCGCTCGTATCAAAGCCTACTACGACAACACGCGCGGGTATCACCCGGCGCTGCAAGCCTGACCCTCTTCTCACGCACCGATGTCCGATTCTACACCGCTCCTGGCAACCGCAACTCTCGGCGGTGGCTGCTTCTGGTGCCTCGACGCCGTCTACCGCGAACTCCGCGGCGTTCACGAGGTCGTTTCCGGCTACGCGGGAGGCCCCACGCGCAACCCGACGTACGAGTTGGTCTGCCTGGGAGTGACGGGCCACGCGGAGGTCGTGCACATTACGTTCGATCCTGCGGTCATCAGCTACCGAGACCTGCTGGACGTGTTCTTCGTGATTCATGATCCCACCACGCTCAACCGGCAGGGGTACGACCAAGGCACGCAGTACCGGTCGGTGATCTTCACGCACGATGACGAACAGGCACGTATCGCACAGGAGCTGGTGGCCCATCTCACCACGCAGGCGCTGTGGCCCCAGCCAATCGTGACCGAGATCACGCCGTCGCCAGAGTTCTGGCCGGCCGAGGCGGTTCATCAGGATTATTTCGCACACAATCCGAGTGCTCCCTACTGTATGGGCGTGGTGGCGCCCAAGGTGGCCAAGGCCCGCAAGCTGTTCTGGCAACGGCTGAGCGTCCCGCAAACATGACGTGAGCGTCGTGTTTTCCGTGCGCACCCCTTCCGGAAGCGGGCGCATGGCGGAAGATTTGAGGAATCCCCTCTGGCGCAGCGGAGCGGGCGCCACGCTGGTGCGGTCCCCCTGATCGGCGGCGTGCGTCCGGCTTGGCTGCGTCCCCACCGGAGCGTTCATGCGCGTCACGACTGTCGGCGTGGTTGGTGCGGGTGCGATGGGCAGCGGCATCGCTGCCCTCGCCGCCTCGGCCGGCCTCCGCGTCGTCCTGCTCGACATCCCTGGCTCCCCTGATCGCAGCGGGCCGGCCAAAACCGGATTGCAGAAAGCCATCAAGGCCAAACCGGCCGCGTTCATGCACGCCAGTGCTGCCGCGCGCGTTCGGTGCGGCAATACGGAAGACCATCTCGAATGGCTGGCCGACTGCGACTGGATTGTTGAAGCGATCATCGAACTGCCCGAGCCGAAGCAACAACTGTTCGCGCGGCTTGAACCGCTGCTCAAATCATCGGCGATTGTCACCACGAACACCTCCGGCATTCCGATGTCGGTCTTGCTCGAAGGGCGCTCGGAGAAGTTTCGTCGCCGGTTTCTTGGTACGCACTTCTTCAATCCACCGCGCTACATGCATCTGCTGGAGCTGATCCCCACGCCGGAGACAGATCCGGCGGTGATCGGTGGCATGCGCACCTTTGCCGAGCGCATTCTCGGCAAAGGCACCGTGATTGCGAAGGACGTGCCAGGTTTTATCGCCAACCGGTTGGGTGTGTTCGGTATGGTCAGCACGATGCGCCGTATGATGCAGCACGAGCTCACGATCGATGAAGTGGACGGACTTACGGGGCTGCTCATCGGTCGTGCGAAGACGGCCACGTTCCGCACCGGCGATTTGTCAGGACTCGACGTGCTTGGTCATGTCACCAAAGGCATGGCGCAGCAGACGGGGGAAGATCTGGCACTGCCCGACTGGGTGCAGGCGCTCATCGTGCAGGGCAAGCTGGGTGACAAGACGGGTGGCGGCTTTTATCAGAAGTCCAGGGACAGCATCCTTACGTACGATTGGCCAAGCGCGACATACGCGCCGCAGCAGCGCATGAGTGGTGGCGATATTGGTCAACTCATTCGTCAACCGCACGCCGCGCGACTCGCCGGCGCACGTGAACTGGGTGGCGCGCACGGCGCGTTTCTTCGTGACCACTTGCTCGATGCGGCGCACTACACGCTGTCCCTTGCGTCCAGTCTGGCCTACGATCTTGTGTCGATTGATCGCGCGCTGCAATGGGGCTACGGCTGGGAGATCGGACCGTTCCATGTGATGGACGCGCTCGGCCACGATTGGCTGCGCGCGCAGTTCACGGCGCGTGGCGATGCCGTACCGGCGCTGCTCGACCAGGCACACGGGGCGTTTTACAAGGGCGGCGAGTATCTCACGTTTGAAGGCGTGTACGAGACGGTGCCGTCGCTTCCGGGCAACATCAATCTCGCGCTCCAGCACGCGGCCGGCCGAACGGTCGAAGACTTCGGCTCGGCGCGCCTGATCGATCTGGGCGACGGTGTGCTCTGCTTCGAGTTCCGCTCCAAGATGAACTCGCTTGGCCAGGGATTGATGGAGGGGCTGGCCACGTCACTGCGCAAAGTGGAGCGTGGAGGTTACGCCGGACTGGTCATTGGCAACGACGATCCGCGCACCTTCAGCGCCGGTGCCGATCTCGCGGCCGTGTCGTTCGGCGTGGCGGCGGGCGCGTGGGATGAGCTCGAGCAGAGCATTCACGCGTTCCAGCAAACTGTGATGTCGATTCGGCGCGCTCCGTTTCCCGTCGTGGTCGCGCCGCACGGGCTCACGCTCGGCGGCGGCAGTGAGTTCGTCCTGCACGCCGACCGTGTGCAAATGGCGGCTGAGACGTACATGGGATTGGTGGAGGTGGGTGTGGGCGTGATTCCGGGCGGTGGTGGTACCAAGGAACTCGCCTTCCGATTCACCGAAGCACTCGCGCCCTATGAGGAAGCCGATGCGTTTGAGGCGATCAAGCGCGCCTTCAAGCTGATTGCGTTTGCGGCCACGAGCACGAGTGCGCCCGAGGCGCGGGCGATGGGCTTCCTGCGAGAGGGCGATCGCATCAGCATGAACCGCGATACGCAGTTGCTCGACGCCAAGCAGCGGGTGCTCGATCTGGCACCGGATTATGTCACACCGGCGGAGAAGCGTATGCGCGCGCTGGGTCGCGAAGGCTTCGGCAACCTGCAGTACGCACTCTGGGCGGCTGGCGAAGCCGGTCAGGCGTCAGCCCACGACCTGCGCGTGGGCCGATCGGTGGCGTACGTCCTGTGCGGCGGCGACGGCGCACCACGCGAGGTCAACGAACAGGACCTGCTCGATCTTGAGCGTGAGCAGTTCCTCATGTTGCTCGGCACCAAAGAAACTCAGGCCCGGATCGAGCACATGCTCACCACGGGCAAGCCGCTTCGTAACTGATTGCGACACAGGAGACTGAATCCATGACTGAAGTCGTAATCGTAAGCTGTGTGCGCACCGCTGTGACGCGCGGCAAGTCGGACGGCGCGCTCGCCTTGGTGCATCCGGTGGATATCTCAGCGGCGGTGATGCAGGCGGCGCTCGACCGCGCAGGCATTGATCCGGCGCAGGTGGACGATGTGCAGTGGGGCTGCGCGATGCCTGAAGCGTCGCAGGGCCTCAACCTCGCGCGACTCGCCTGGTTGCGTGCGGGCCTGCCGGTGGAAACTCCAGCGGCCACGATCAACCGGTTCTGTTCCTCGGGATTGCAGGCCGTCGCGTACGGCGCGCAAGCGATCATCGCCGGTCACGCCGATGTGGTGTTGGCCGGTGGCACCGAAATGATGTCGCAGGTACCGATGTCGGGATATCACACGCGGCTCTCGCCGGAAATCACGGAGAGCTACATCGGCATGGGCTTCACCGCCGAACGTGTTGCCAGGCAGTGGGGCATCACGCGTGAGATGGCCGATGATTTTGCGTTTGCGTCGCAGCAAAAGGCCGGCGCGTCGCTCGCCAACAAAACCTTTGCGCCAGAAATCGTACCCATCACGGTGACACGGGATAGCTGGCAAGGCGCGAAAAGAACGGGCACGGAGCACGTCGTGGACACCGACGAGTGCCCACGTCCTGAGACAACACGCGCGCAGATGGCGGCGCTGCGTCCCGCGTTCTCCGCCAAGGGTACGGTGACGGCCGGGAATGCTTCGCCCTTCTCCGACGGTGCGTCTGCAGTGCTGGTGATGAGCCGCGCGAAGGCCGATGCGCTGGGACTCAAGCCGCTGGCGCGATTTGTGACGTTCGCGACGGCCGGTGTGTCGCCCGACATCATGGGCGTAGGTCCGATCAAGGCGGTACCCAAAGCGCTCGCGCGCGCCGGTGTGTCGCTGTCGGACATCAAGCTCATCGAGTTCAACGAGGCGTTTGCGGCACAGGCGCTGGCGGTGATGAAGGATCTGGAGATGGACCCGGCCCGCACGAATGTGAACGGCGGCGCGATTGCCCTCGGGCATCCCCTTGGCGCAACGGGTGCCAAGCTCACCACGCAGCTCGTGCACGAGTTGCAGCGTCGTGGTGGTGGACTCGGGCTCGTGACCATGTGCATTGGCGGTGGCATGGGTGCGGCCGGCGTGTTCGAAGTGTACTGACTTCGGCACAGCACGCGTACGAACGCGGGGCATCGACCAACTCCGGTCAATGCCCCGCGTTCGTTTTTTCCGCCTATACGATCGCGAGCCGGCGCGTGCGTCGGGCCCGGGCGCGATGTTACATCGGGGCGCTGACCGTCTGGCTGCGCAACTCGCCCTTCGGGTGAGCTGTGGTATGCACATTCACATAGGCCGCACCAGTGCGCACCAGCTCGCGCAATTCATCAAACGTGGCGCCTTCAGCGAGTGTGGTCGCACGCGTGATCGTGCCACTGGCGATCGGGCCACTGGCGAAGTCGGTGCCGGCGTCGCTGGTGTAGAGCGTGGCCAGTACCGGACCCGCCTCTTCCGCAGTGCCGCGATGGATGTGGGCCCCGGTCACTCCTTTCACGTCAAGTCCGTTCACCACGTACGCAATGCTGTCGGTGTAGACCATGATCGTCGCTTCGGCCGCGGCCGTGGTGGCGACCGGATCCGGACGTTCAGCGGCACCGCTGAGCGTTACCATGAACGTTTCGGCGGACTCCATTTCTGTCATCGCAGCGGCGTCAGCCGCGGCTGCGTCTGCGGCATCGACCGGAGCATCATCGGCGGTGTTGCCACCGCACGCCGCGAGCATGATCGTAGCGGCAAACGCGAACGGGAGCATCGGCAAGCGGGATGAAATCATCTGTTCCTCCAGAGGGGATTGCACCGAGACGCGAACGACCGAGTGCTTTTGATGTCGCAAACAAAAATCCGACCTGAGCGGCCAGACCGCATTCGACACATCATCGGCACCGATGTTCCTCATCCTACGCCGGACCGTCGGACCGGTGCCGTGGATCACGAACGCGATGTGCGCTTCGCTACAAGCGACCGAATTTTTGCGTGTCGATGGCGGAGGCCGCCAACTGCGCCAGCAGCAATACGGCCGCATCAAGTCGGGCGAATCGGAGGTCGCTGGTGAGGCCTCGCACATGCCGCACGTAGATCTGCTGCGCGACGACAGCCAGTTTGAACACTCCGTAGACGTAGTAGAACACGGGATCACCGACCGAACGTCCACTCGCCGATTCATACGCTCGCACGAGTTCACTTCGCGACAAACTCCCTGATGACGCGGTGATGCCGAGTCCAAGCGCCCGCAGCATCGGCGGGTCACCCGCCTCCACCCAGTACGCGAGCGATGTGCCAAGATCCATGAGCGGGCAGCCGATCGTCGCCATCTCCCAATCGAGAATGGCGCGAATGTGCGTGAGATCGCCGGGATCGAGCACGAGGTTGTCGTATTTGAAGTCGTTGTGCAGAAGCGCGATACCGAACTCTGCGGGCTGACTACTCGCGAGCCACGCGGCGACATCATCCATCACGCGCACGTCCGATGTACGCGACGCAACCCACCGTTTGGTCCATCCGCTTACCTGCCGCGAGACGTAGCCCTCAGCGCGTCCGAGCGTGGAGAGGCCAATCGCACGCACATCGAGCGCGTGCAGCGCCACCAACTGCCGAACGAACGCCGTCGCCAGCTGGCTTGCAACTTCGGCATCGAATCGCGCGCCCTCAGGGGGCGTCTGCCGGAGAATCACGCCGCTGACGTACTCCATGAGATAGAACGGCGCGCCAAGTACGGAATCATCGTCGCAGTACGCGAGCGCGTGAGGCACGGGCACACCCGCTGGATGCAGCGCCGACAGCAGGCGGTACTCGCGTCCCATGTCGTGCGCGACACCACGTGCCACACCACGCGGTGGGCGACGCAACACCATCGTGCGCGTGCCCGCCGACACACGATACGTGAGGTTGGAGAATCCGCCGCCGAACTGCGACACCTGAATTGCTTCCGTCGAGCTGCCGAGCAGCTCCGGCGCGTTCTCGTGCAGCCACACGGTGAGGGCGGCCGCATCCAGCGCTTCGCCGGGCCGCACCGGCACCGTGTCGTGCGGACCACCGGCGGTGTCGCTCACGGAATTCCACTCACGCTGACGCGGCGCCGGCGTGCCACTTCAGATACGGCGCCAGCGCACGTCGCGCGATCACGCTCTTGTGCACTTCATCCGCGCCGTCGTAAATGCGCGCGGCGCGTTCGTGCCGGTACCACCAGGCAATCGGCGTATCGTCCGTCATGCCGAGCGCACCGTGTGCCTGCAGCGCACGATCGAGTACGCGTTGCAGGACGTTGGCCACGAACACCTTGATGTACCCGATCTCCTCGCGTGCCGCACGCTGCCCGTCGCGCGAAATGCGCGCGGCCGCGTCGAGCACCATGAGGCGCGCCGCGTGAATCTCGATGCGCGAGTCGGCAATCCAGAACTGCACGGCCTGCTTGTTCGCGAGCGGCTCGCCGGGCGATAGCTCGCGCGTGACCGCGCGCCGGCACATGAGGTCGAACACGCGCTCGCAGATTCCGATCCAGCGCATGCAATGGTGAATGCGGCCCGGTCCCAATCGCTCCTGCGCGAGAGCGAAGCCGGCCCCTTCGTCCCCCAGCCGGTTCGACATTGGCACACGCACCCCGTCGAAGCGCACTTCGGCGTGGCTGGCCCACCCTCCACCAGCCTCGCCCATCACGGAGATGTTGCGCACCAGCGTATACCCGTCGGCAGGCAGCGGCACGATGATCTGCGATGCCCGTGCATGCGGCGCGGCCTCGGGATCGGTCACGGCCATGACCACCGCAAACGATGCGCCATCGGCACTCGACGTGAACCACTTGTGCCCTGTAATCACATACTCGTCGCCGTCGCGTTCCGCGCGCGTGGCCAGTTGCGTGGGATTCGAGCCCGCAAACTCCGGTTCCGTCATCGCAAAGCAGCTGCGAATGTCACCGTGCGCGAGCGGTTCCAGCCATTGCGCCTGCTGAGCGGGCGTGCCGAACTGGTGCAACAACTCCATGTTGCCGACATCAGGCGCCTGGCAGTTGCACACGTAGTGGCCAAACGGTGTCCAGCCGAGCACTTCGGACAAACGCGCAAACGTCTCGAGCGGTAGCCCGCGGCCGCCGTGCGATTCGGGAAGAAACGGTGCCCACAGGCCGAGCGCACGAGCCTCGCGTCGCAGGCCCGCCAGGATCGGCTCGATCTGCGCCCAGTCGCCGCGCAACAGCTCCGCTTCGCGTGGCACCAGCACTCCACGCACGAACGTGCGCGCCGTCTCGAGCAGCGTCTCCGCAACGGTCATAGCAGATAACCGCCTTCGGCCATGTACGTGCCACCCGTGCAGTAGGACGAGGCATCGCTGGCGAGAAACAGGATGAGCCCCGCGATATCGTCCGGTGTCCCGATCCGGCCGATTGGCTGCTTGTCCACGATGGTGTGCGCAATCGTGGGGTCCTGCCACAGTGCCTTGCTGAAGTGCGTCTTGATGAGTCCCGGACAGATGGCGTTCGCCCGAATACCGTCCGCGCCCCACTCCATCGCCATCACCTTGGTGAGGGAAATCAGCGCGGCCTTACTCACCGAGTACAGTCCGAGCCCCGGTTCCGGCGACACCCCGCCGATGGAGGAAATGTTCACGATCGACCCGCCGCCTCGCGCTTGCATCGCCGAGTGTGACGAGCGGCAGAGCTCGAGCACGCCGAGCACGTTGACGGCCATGATTTTGGTGAAGGCGTCTTCGCCCTGTTGTTGCAACGGCCCGAATACCGGATTCGTGGCCGCATTGTTCACGATGATATCGATGCCGTCGTACGCTTCCACCGTGCGCGCCGCGAGACCGCGGACATCGTCCATGTGGCTCATGTTGGCCACGATGCCGGTGACCTCCAGGCCATCGAGGCGCAGTGCGGCCACAGCCGATTCGACGTGATCGGCCTTGCGGCTCGACACCACGACGCGCGCGCCAGCGCGACCAAGTGTCGTGGCGGCGGCGAATCCGATGCCTCGGGTGCCACCCGTGACAATGGCGACCTTGCCATTGAGCCGAAGCCGCGCGTGTGCGTCAGCGTCGCGAGAGGTTACGGGTTCATGCGAAGACACGAGCGACTCCAGAAAAAGGAAAGCTGTAGCACGGCTCCGTAGACGCTACGGCGCGGCGCGCGGTGGCACAACTCAGCGGTTGCCGCGTCGGCCGTCCAGGCGGTTGACACGCCCGATGGCCGGCATGTCGATGCGTCCGTTCATCGACTCAACATGCGAGATCAGCAGTTGCGCACTGCGCGGCGCGATATTGCTGTCTACCGTGTAGGCATCACACGCGGCACGCGCTTCGGGAATCACGTACCCATCGCCGCCGAGGCAGGCCGGATACGTGGGCAACGAAACGCGCACGACATCAGCAGTACGAATGGTACTCCCGTCGGTGCGCCGCAGGTCACCCAGAACACGTGCGCCGGTAGCCAGCCGCGGATCGAAGCGGAACATGACACCACTCACCTGCGGATACGCGCCGGTACCGAGTCGCCGCTGTGATACGCCGTGCTCAAGCACTTCGCGAAGCCGCGCGCCGGTGAGCGGAAACGTCACCACACGCGTTTCGTCGGCAAACAGAAAGACCGACTCAATCTCATGTGCCGTGATGGGACCGGGGCCGAGCATGTCATCCAGGCGCATGGCGCCGGAGTTGATGAGCGCAACATCCGCGTTGGTGCCGATGCGATACGCATCCGCGACGAGATTGCCAAACCGGCTCTCGCCACCGCGTGACGTACTGTCGACCGCATCGATGGGTTCGGACGCGACGCCAATCACCCGATCAGCACCGATTCGTCGCGTAAGCGTATCGCGCCACGCCGCGTTCACCACCGCGGTAGCCGCCTGTTCACGCCATGTGCGCGAGGGCTTGAGCACAGTGTCACGCAGCTGCCACTCGCCGCCCGCGCGCCGCGCCTCGGCGTAAATCGCGGTGCGCGCATTCGACGCCGCCTTCAGCAACAGTCGTCCATCGTGGGCCACCCGCCGCCCGTCGTGCTCGTGGCCGCCAAAGAGCAGCGTGGCGCGCGGTTCGTTCACCAGCGTCGCGCTGTCGTGATAGATGAACTGATGCGTGAGCCCGACGATCAGATCCACGCCGAGCCGTTCGAGTGTATCGATCGCGGCGCGCCCCGCAACGTCAGGGTCGGTGCAGCGCACCCACGAGCGGTACTCAGCCAACACCGTCGTGCCAAAGATGCCGATGCGCGTGCCCTGTACCGTGAGCGTATCCCAGCCGCGCACTGTGGGAAACGGCGCGCCGTCGCCGTACCGACAGTTGGCCGAGAGCCAACGGAAACTCGACTCGTTGACCCGCGCAGTGAACTCCTCGCGGGACACATCGAACTCGTGATTGCCGAGCGTGCCGTAATCAAGGCGCGCGGCATTGAACGCCTCCACCATCTGGCGACCGTTGAACCACTTACTCAGCAGCGATGGCGAAAAAAGATCGCCCGCCAGCAAAAAGAGCACCCGTTCACCGGAGACCAACTCCACCGAGTCACGCCACGCGGCCACACGCGCGAGCCCACCCGACCCGTCGCGCAGGGTATCCGACACGTACACGTCGTTCACCAACAGGAACCGCACGGGCGACGTGGACGCAGCCGCTGACACGCTGGGTCGTGGCGCACGCGCGCAGGCACCGATAAGAGACGGCACAGCAAAGACGAGCGCGGCGATGACTCGTGTCACCGCCGCGCTGCGAATCCGGTCCGTAGGCCACAGGCCGGACGGCACCACACTGCCTGGCGCGTCAGCTCGCGGGCTGCTCGATAATGCCGGCGAAAAGAATCGTGCCACTCAGACGTTCTCTGATGAAGAAGAGAAAGGGACGATCAAGATGCATGACGGGGATGACCGGCGCGGAGACCAGGCCAACGCCCACCTGCGTAACAGCCGCCGCCTCGGTGCCCTCTTCGTTCACGTCAATGAAGACATCCTGCTTCACGTGGGTGAGAAAAAGTTCAGCGTTGGCGATGCGCGTAAAATTCGCTTCGCGTGCGCGAAAGGCAATGCCCATGCCCATCCGGGAGAGCGCGTCCGCCAACTGATAGTCCACGGCGAGGCGGAATTTCGGCAGGCTGAGATCCACCTTGCGCTCAGCCGTGGGTAGTGCCGCGCTAAACGCGGTGGCGTCCAGCCCCTGCAACCACTGGCGCGGCGAGGTACCAGCCTGCGGCAGCACCAGCGTCATCACGAACGCCGTGTTGCCGTACGAAAGCTCGGCGACCTGCGCACCGCGAGACACGCCGTACGCCATCGTATCCTCGCGAAACATCGTGGCGACGCTCGGCTGCGCACCCGCGCTCGTGCTGAACGGCACGGAACGCGTCTTCGCCACGTCGAAACGATCACGCCAGCTGGCCTTGAAGTACAGCGCGTTCATGAGCATGGCGACCATGTCGTCATCCAACGACTCCACGACCTTCGGAATGCGGCCGTTGGTGCTCTGCGACGCCCACGCGTTCATTTCAGCGATTGTGGCAGCGTCAAACGCACCGTTGCGAACACTGGCGCTGAACACGGACTGCATTTCGCTGGTGTAGCTCGCCAGCACCGGGAATCCGTTCCGCACCCACAGCGCATTCGCACTGCGAATGTCGACCTTGGGATCAAGACCCAGAATCAAGCCCGGCAAGTCGCGATAGCCCGACAGGATATCGGCGCGTGAGCGCGCTCCCCAGCCAAGCGTTTCGCGCATCGCGGTTTCCGTGGTGCCGTTGGAGCCGGCATACGCCATGCCGAGCGCGACGGATGCACTGAACGGGGAAAGCACGACGTTTTTACCAGCACTTTCGGACGCCACTTCGCGCAGCAGCGAGAGACCAAAACCATTGCTGGCGCGAATGGCCTCCTGCTCAAACGTGGTGAGCGTGCGAGGCAGCGCGGCAATGGTGGCCGGCGGTGCGGTGCCGGGACCGGTGGCCTCGCCACACGCCGACAAACCGATGGCGAAGAGCGAGGCGACAACGGCGGCACGAGAAGCGATCGATCTATTGAACGAATGCATGAGCGGTTCCTGGGTGCGATCGTGGTGGGCGGGACTGCCCCCCTTTATACCCGAAGTACACCTATTTGCTCACCGCTGACCAGAGCCTGTGACGCGCGACACCGCAGGCGAGGTCACGTAATCGACGACGGGTCAACTCCTCGAATCTGAAAAACGCGCGCCACCGTCTCTCCGATCTTGTTGTTCGGCGTGCTCGCCCCGGCTGTGATGCCAATGCGCAGTGGCGCGTCAACCGGCATCCAGTCGGCACTCGTCACCACCTCGCCGTGTGGACCAATCGTGCGGAATCGCGCCGTGTTGGCCTCGACGTCGATTTCGTCAGGATCGGAGATGTGATACGTCTTGACCTGCTCGGCGCACAGCGCGGCCAGCGAGATCGTATTGCTGGAGTTGTATCCGCCAACGACCACCATCACGTCGAGCGGTTCCTTCAGCATCTCCACCACGGCATCCTGCCGCTCTTGCGTGGCGCTGCAGATCGTGTCGAACGAACGAAAGTGTGCGGCGCGGTGCTCGGCGCCGTACGCCCGCTCCATCGCCTCTCCCACGGCGTGTGCAATGGCCAGCGATTCACGCGCGAGCATGGTGGTCTGATTGGCTACGCCGATGCGCACCAGATGCAGATCCGGATCAAAATGCAGCGGAGCCTGCTTGGCAAATCGGTCGAGAAACGCCTCACGGGAGAGCGCCGGTCGGCCTGTGGTGATGCCCTGCGACGCTTCGATATAGTCCATCACCATGGCGGCCTCGTCCATATCGCGCACCACGAGATACGTGCCGCCCGGATACTTCTCCACCTGCGATGCCGTGGCGCGTGTTTCTTCGTGGTAATACTTGCCGTGAATGAGCGCCGTAAACCCGTCCCGCGCGTACGCCTCCACGCGCTTCCACACGTTCAGCACGGATCCGCACGTGGTATCGACGATCACGCACCCCAGCGCACGCAGCGTTTCAAAGTCGTGAATGGTGACACCAAACGCGGGCAGCAGCACCACATCACCGGGCTCCACCGGCGAATAGTCGAAGCCGGTGTCCTTCGCCGAGAGAAAGGTGATGCCCATATCCTGCAGCTTCACATTGACATGCGGATTGTGGATGATCTCGCCGGCCAGAAAGATGCGACGCTCCGGAAACTTCTGGCGCGTTTGATACGCGTAGTCCACGGCGCGCTCCACGCCGTAGCAGAATCCGAACTCCCGGGCGAGACGGATCGTCGTGTCGCCCACCTGCAGTTCGAAATCACGCGCGCGCAGCAGGTCCACCAGATGGCCGGTGTAGTCCGCGGCCAGCGTGTCCTGCACGGCAGCTTTGAGCCCGAATCCCTTGCGGATGTACTGGCCGGCGGGAGCGCCGGCCTCGGGCGTGCCGGAGGCGAACGGAAGAGTCGTCGAATCGGTCATATCACTGAAAGATAACAAGCGACGCCAGCTCGCGGCGCATCGGCTCTGCGGCCAGCAGCGCCGCCTCTCGCGTCATGTGGAAGGGCAAGACCGCCTCACGGATCATGGTGGGCAGCGGTCGCTTCGTAAAATCACTCGCATTTACGCAGACGACCACAACCGCCGCCGCCGCTTTGGGTGCGCCATCAGCGAGGCCCAGCACATCCACGTGAAAGGTGAGCGAGCTGTCGCCCACGCGCGAGACATAGGTCACCAGCGCCAATGCCTCGTCGAGTCGGGCGGGCGCCAGGTATTCGATGCTCAGGTGTCGACGCGGCATCACGATGCTTGGCGCCTGAAAAATTTCGCTGAATGGCAGGCCAGCCGCGCGAAGCCATTCCTGTTCCCCATGTTCGACGAAGCGCGTAAAGGCACTGAACCGGGCGATGCCCACGAGATCGACATCAGCCCAGCGAACGCGCTCGGCGCAAACATGCGGTTTGGGATCCATATGCGACCGGGCGCGGTGCGATATTTGTGGAGACAGCGATGCGACCGGATCTGAAAATGCCCCTGACCACGACGCTGCGAATGACGCAATATACAAGTCTCCTCAGCGCCGACGCTGGAGTGCTCCGCTCGTCTTCCCGAGGATATTGAGGCGCGTATGTACAAGACCATTCTGCTGCCCCTGGACGGCTCACCCTTCAGCGCGAAAGCGCTGCCGGTCGCCTCGGCCTTGGCGAAACGCTGCGGGGCAACGCTGCATCTCGTCACCGTGCTCGACCCCAGCGCGTACGTCCCGTTTGTACCGGGCGAAGTGCTCGTGCCCGTGATGGATACGAACGCCCTCTCCGCGCGTCGCATCGCAGATGAGGCGGCCATTGGCTCGGTGGCCCACACACTCGCGAGTGAGGGCGTGATCGCCACCGGCCGTGTGATCGAGGGTACGGTCGTCGAGGCGCTCTCGGAACACGCGACCAGTATCGGTGCAGACCTCGTCATCATGACCACGCACGGACGCAGTGGTCTGGAGCGACTCTGGCTCGGCAGCGTGGCCACGAGCTTTCTACACCGTGCGCCCTGCCCTGTTTTCCTCGTTCGGCCCACTGGCGAGACGGCGCCCAATCCGGCGGCGCCCCTGCCCGGCGGCTCGCTGCTCGTCCCGCTCGACGGTTCCACCTTCGCCGACGCGATCGTGCCGCACGCCGTGGCCTTCGCGCAGTCGGTCGGCCTGCCGATCATGCTATTCACGGTGGCGATTCCCCGCGCGATTCCGATGGCGCCGTTCGGAACCGGAGCGTTGCTGGCCGACGAGGGCGATCTCACGCGTCAGGAACACGACGCGCACCAGCGGCTCGAAGCCTTGGCGGCCGCGCTCCCGGAAGGGGCCTCCGTGGACGTCGCGACCGACATGACGGCCGCCCGCGCGATCATCGAGAAGGCAGCCAATAGCGGCGCGGGCGTGATCGCCATGGCGACCCACGGCCGCACCGGCATCGCCCGGTTGGTACTGGGCAGCGTCTCGGACGCCGTCCTGCGCGGCTCGCCGCAAGCGATGCTTCTCTACCGACCCACCGATCTCGAAAGTCAGACGAAGTAGTCGGGAGACAGAAATGGAGCCAGCGCGTAACTGACGAGCGGCTCATACGCCTGCTGCCGATCGAGAAGACCGGCGGTGAGAATACCCACCGCGCCACGGTCAAAGCGCGTGCCGGTGGCGCGGGCCTCGGCGTCCATGGCATCACTGAGTTCTTCGCCCGCGCGCAGCCGTGCGGCCACGCGCGGGGGCAGCGGCAGCGCGAGCGAGCCACCTACCCCCTCCCGCCCATCCGGCGCGCGGGCAAGCGCCCACGCACAGGTGCGCACGCCCCCGTCTCGGAGTTGCACCACGCCGCCTTCGATCCCAATGGCCAGATCGGCGCCCGTGGCCGAGAGCGCGGCGATGGCACGCGCGCGGGCGCCGTCAATCGTTTGCTCGTCGCCCCACGGTTGCGCTGGCACCCCCGACTCCACCGCAACGCCGCGCACAATCGCCGCCGGCGCAACACGCGAGATAACCGCTGCAACCGACGCGATCTTCACGGGATTGGAGCTGCCAACCACGACATGGCGCACGTGGACGAAAAGCTGAGCTCGCCTGGCGAACAGCGCATCACGCGTGACCGGATCCATCACAACGCACTCTCCTGTGGATGAATAGTGGAGCACGGCGCAATGGCGCGACGCACAGGATGTGGAAATTGCTTGCTTGCAGGCACGTATGCGAGTAACGTAGCCGCATTGCATGTTCGCCCCATCCGCCGCGCCTTCGCGGGCCCCTGGGCGAGCGCGGTCTGCCGAACGGACCGCGCCGCGTACCCGGCTGTGGCTCGAGTTTGTCAACACCGACACCGCGTCGCTTGTGCCGCGCGGTGATCTGCTTCGCGACTTCGGTACTCTCGTGAAGTGGCTGGTGGAGCGCGGCGTGGTCGATCTCGAGCGCGCCGGTGGTCTCAGTCGGCGCGCGCTGTTGCAGCCCGCCGCCGCTTCCGCCACGCTGGTTGACGCACGCCGGGTGCGCGCCGCGCTGCGCACACTGGCCGAACGTGGTGTCGCGAGCGCGACCGTGCGCGACGATGCAGTCGCCGAGATTAACCGCGTGCTCGGTCGCTCCACCGGTACGCGCCGACTGGATCAGCGCGAAGACGGCGACTTTGTGCGTGTTTTTGTGCCCACGGGCGACGCGTTCGCCGGACTCATGATTCCGATTGTGGAGTCGGCCGCCGACGCGCTCGTCATCGACGAGTTGCCGCGCGTGCGGCGGTGTGCCGAGTCACGCTGCTCGCGCGTGTTTTTGGACACCTCGCGCAATGGCACACGTCGCTGGTGCGATATGGGCACGTGCGGCAATCGTGCCAAGGCGGCGCGTCATCGTGCACGCGCACGCACCGAAGATCGCGTGGCCGCGACAGACCTCGTTGCAGCCGCAGACCGCGCGGCGGGCTGACATGGACGCCCGTCGCACACCGGATCATCCGGTCCCCGGCATTCCGCGCCACACTCCGGACCCCACGCTCGAGCGTGGCTTCGTGGCTTCGCTGCGCTGGCTCGTGGCGGAGGGCGAAGCGCGTGGAGTGCGGCGCATCGCGGTCGAGTTGCGCGCGCTGCGTGAAGCGCTCACGACGCTCGACGAAACGCGGCGCGCGCGGGACGAGCAGGCCGAACGCAGCATCGCACTCGACCGGGAGATTCAGGAAGCACTGCAGTTGCTCGGCAGCGCCACCAAGGTCAACGGCAATGGCTCGCTGGTCGCACGGCTGACGCGACTGCGCGACATTCTTGGGCGCGATCTGGCGACGCGGCGTGCACTGGTGCAGGAGCGAGACAGCTGGCGCGCGATGTGTGAGTTCCAGACACGCACCCGCGCGATGATCCACACGATGCTCGAGGGGGCGGAGCGTGCGCGAGAAAGTCTCGAATCGGAAGTCGGAACACTGCGTGATCGCATGACGCTGCTCACGTCGGTGCATCAGGAGACGGTCGACGAGGTCGTTGCGCAGCGCCGTGCTTCATCGATGGCCGTCACGGAGTTGGCGCGCTTGCAAGAGACCTCAGCCACGTTGCGCGAGCGGGTGATGACGTTCGAGCGGGAGCGCGTGCAGCTGCAGCAACTGCGTGAACACGTGCGACTGCTTGAGCTCGAGCGCGACAATGCGGCGCACGACGCGCAGGCCGCGTCGAGTGAGCTGGCCGCGCTGCGATCACGGCTGCATGCGTGGAGCGGGACCGTAGAGCGCGCACTGGCGGAGTTGTCGCGCGCAGCCGGATCGATCAGCGCCGAGGGCGCGAGGCCGAACGAGTTCCAGTAAATGCCGAATACTGTCAACCGGAAACCGTTGATCGGAAACCGTTGACCGGAAACGGTTTTGGTAATCGGTTGCCGCTAACTACGCACTCTCATTGGTCTGCGGCGATCGCGCCCTCAGGGAACGGTTTCGGTACACAGTTTACGGTTTGCGCCTGCTGCGCAGCGCTACTTCGCCCTCGCTCGAGGATCGACCATCGCGTACAGCAGATCCGTCATCAAGTCGCCATCACGGACACCACCGACAAAATCCGCACCGCCCCTTGCACCGCAACGCGAAACACCGTCTCGCCTAATGAGTGAGGGAGACGGTGTCGGCTACCGGGTGACCGCCAGCGTCGACATCAAATCGCGGCCGTTTGCACCGAGAGGCGATCGTTTTTCACCACGGAGCGATCAACAATCGATGACGGCTTGATGTAGCCCATGTCCACCGCGTAACCCGCCAACTTCTTCTGGAGAATGCGGCGACCGCGGAAGAGACGCGACTTCACCGTGCCTTCGGGCACACCCAGCGCCTCGGCGATTTCCGCGTAGCGCAATCCCTGCAGATCGCTGAGCACCACAGCGGCGCGATACTCCTCCGGCAACGCGCGAATCGCCCGCGTGATTTCGTCATCGAGGAAAGAATCGTAAAAACGACTTTCCGGATCCGCTTCGCCGACGGCTTCGAACAGCGCCCATCCTTCAGTGTCTTCCGGCTGCTGCACTTCGCGCGCGTCGATGCGACGTTTGCGGCTCACGAACACGTGATAGAGAATCGTGAAGAGCCAGGCCCGGATGTTCGTGCCCAGGTGATACTGCTCCCACCGCTCGATGGCGCGCAGCATCGTGTCGCTGACCAGATCCTCGGCGTCATCGCGGGAGCGCGCAAGTTTGAGCGCGAAGGAATAGAGCGCATCGAGATGTACGAGCGCTTCCCGTTCGAACTGCGCACGCCGCGCCGCTCGATCGAAGAGTGCCTCCGCCGTCATTTCGGTTGCCGGCTCACCCGCCACATCAGGCACCGTTGCCTGACGCACCACCGTCTGATTGCTCGCCACCATCGCCGCTTGCTCCCGGGCCGCACTAGACGCGGCCTCTCCACCCGTTACCACCGTCTCATGCTCGCGACCGACGCGTCCCGAGCCTGCCCGGCGGACCACCACCCTCTACGCTCCCTGAAACGCGACAACCGCGCCGCCATCCCGTACATGTGTCCCGATGAATCGCTTCAGATCAATCGCGATGCCCTCGAGCACACCCAGATCCCGCTTCACCCGCGTCATCAACACCGCGCCCTCGAGTGTGGCAATGATGAAGCGCGACAAGCGCACTGCATCGACGTCATCGTTGAGCTGCGGACGTGCTTCCCACAACAACGAGCGGATCTGACTAGCCCAGCGTTCGAACACGGCCTCGATTCGGATGCGGAAACCTTCATGCGCATCAGCCAGCTCCGCGGCCAGATTGCCGAACGGCGACCCACCGCGCCCGCCGCGCTCCGCCTGCAACGCCACCACGGCGTCGATGAACAGCGACAACCGATCCAATGGATCGATCATCGGCTCACGCAAAATCGCGAGGCCCCGCTCAGCGAACCGCTCAAACTGACGGTTGAGCACTTCGTATCCCAACTCTTCCTTGGACCGGAAGTAGTGATAGAAATGACTCTTTCCGCTCAGCTTGGACGCGCGGATCACATCGTCCACCGAAGTGGCGGTGTATCCGCTTTCGGCGATCAGTGTCGCGGCGGCATCGAGGATCTGAAGGCGTCTGTCTGACATCGTGCAGGGAAACTAGGACCGTTTGGTCCAAAATGCAAGAGCCGCCGCACATATCGTGTAACACCTTCATTTTCATGAGTTTACAGCAGAGCTCGCACCAACGACCACAGCCACGGTGTCAAACCGTGACCGATCAGTGACTGTGTGATGTCGTTATTTGGGGAAAGCAGCGTGTCGGAAAATCGGACACAGGGTCCTAGGCGTGAACGAACGTCAGCGACCGCGTCGCTTTGGTCCCGGCGCGGAGCCGCGCCCACCACCGCCGCCCGGACGACCGCCACCACCGCCGCCGCCACCGCCGCGGGAACCACCACCGCCGCCACCACCGCCGCCGCCACCGCCGCCGCCACCGCCGCCGCCACCGCCGCCGCCGCCACCGCCGCGACTGCCAGAGCCACCGCCGGAGCCGCCGTCGCGACCACCGCCGCGACCGGGCCGCCCACCGCGGCCACCTCGCGTCTCCGGCCGGCCGGCTTCGCGTTTGACATCGCGCGCCCGCGACTGGGCCGCGATCTCCTCGTCGCTCCACGGGGCGTCGAGCTTGTCCTGCAGCTCGACAAGCGAATCAGCGCGCACCGCACCGCGCTGGCCGCGCGTCACGAGAAAGCGCAGTGGGCGACCGGCCAGCGGCCCGCCGAGTGACGGGACTTCATCGGCCAGCAACGTGCGCGCCAGTTTTTCCGGCAACCGCAGCCGCACCACCGGTGCCAGCGACCCATCGTCACGCGACTCTACGTCGTAGTCGAGCGGCACGGCGCGTTCGCGCACCATGATGTCATCCGGCAACGCCCTCGCACGCACAAGCTCCGTCTCGTTCACGAACTCGCTCACCGCAAACGGCAACGCCAGACGACGCACCTCTTCCCAGTTGTGCACATCGTCGAGCTGCGCACGATACCACGCGGTCAGCTCGGCCTGACCAAGCTTTTTCGTGGTGCCGGCGAGCCGACGCCACACCTCACGCACTTCTTCGATCGGTGCGTGATTGCGCCGGACGGCGTGATGGCGCAGTTGCCCGGTGGCCAATCCTTCGGCCACCAGATCACGCGCGCGCGATGCGTGTTCACCCTGCCACTCGCGCAGCGGCTCCGATTCGCGCGAGAGTTCAAAGCCGAAGTACGACACACGACGACGCTCAACAATGGGCGTGTGCCCGCGCCCCGGATCGAGCACGAGTTCCGGCGCGTGCCGATGCGCGTGCTGCCGGATGAGATCGAGCGACAGCTGCGTACCTTCAATGCCGGCCCGCGGCACACCGAAACGATCAGCAAAAAAACGCAGCGAACCGGCGACGGCACCCCAGCTGCCACACACACTGGTGCGCGAAACGCGCGCATTCTGGCCGTCCACCGTTTCTTCGTCAACGACGAGATCAAACGGCATGAACTGCGCCAGCAAATCCTGAAACCGGCGCAGCGTGCTCTCGCGCGCAAATGGCATCGACTGCGGCAGCGGGGTAGTCACGCTGCGATAGACACTCGCCATCGCCAGTGCCGCGTCTTCCAGCGACTTGACCAGCACACCACGACGCTCGGCCCATAACGCAATGCGTTCCGCGTCAAACAAGTGACGCGCCAGCCCGTACACCTCGCCCACATGCCCGGCCTCGCCGAACGCCTCGGCATACAGATTGTACGCCGTGAGGTGATCACTGCCGTGCAAGATCAGGCCTTCGAGATTGCGATCATCACGCGTCATGCGATGCAGCGACTCGATGCCGCTCATCACGGCCAGAAACGGCAACAGCGCATCTTCACCGTGCACAATCAGCTCGCCCCAGGCACGCTCCACGGGCAGTGCTTCCACCGCGCGCCCGTAGTCGGTGAGCCGACCTTGCTCCACCAATCCGCGTGATTCGAGCAACGACAACGCCTTGCGATACGCCGTGCGATCGAGTGGCACCGGCAGTTCAAGATCGTCGGCGCGCACACCGAGTCCGGCGCACGTCAGCGCCACGCGCTCCGAATCACCAGCCAGCTGAAACTCAGGCTCCGTTGGCTTGAGCGACGCAAAATGAATGTCGCGATCACTGAGAATGTGCACGCGACCACCGGCCACACGTCCGTGCACACGTCCCGCCATCTGCAGGATCTCGTTGGCGCCGAGATGCGTTCGGGTGAGCACGTTGCGACCGCGCATGATCACGTTCGTGAAGCGCGAATCATCGATGATGACCGTATCAAGTCCAGGCACATTCAGCGCACTCTGTCCCGCCGCCGTCATCGCGAGGAAGAACGGCTTCTTCACCTCGCCCTCGAGGAACGGGCGGATCACACGAATCGGTTCGCCGCCGTGATAGTGCGCCGCTTCAATGCCGGGATAGCGCGACTGCACCCACGACGCGGCTTCTTCCACCATCGCGCGCGTAGGCAGGAACATGGCCATACCACGTCCCGCCTTGACCGCCTTGCGCAAAAACCCGTCATCGAGAAACTCCACGGGCTGCTTGCGCACCACCTCCACCTTGGCCGCTTTTTCCGCGTCGAACGTGCTCACGGCGAGCACTTCGGCGCTGTCGAGATAGCGCGCGTAGAAACTAGGATCGACCGTCGCCGACAACCAGATGAACCGGCACCCGGTGCGCTTGCCAAGCGCGAGGCACAACTCAAGTTCCGCGCTCGTCTGGTGAATCTCGTCTACGATGAGCGTGTCCTGCGGCAGAATGTCACCATCCTGAAACCAGCGACGCGCAATGCCGGTGGTCACGATGATCACATTCCATGTTGGCGTATCGGGCGTGGCTTCACGCTCCCGATTGATCACACCAACACGCAGCTGCTCCGTACCCAGAATCACTTCCGCGATCGGACGGATCGCGAGCGTTTTGCCGGAGCCGGTACCGGCGACAATACCGAAGCCTCGGCCACTGGCGGCGAGTCGGCGCAGATCATCGCCGCGCGTCCGCTCGAGAAACGTCTCGATGTGCAGGCCAACGGCGAGCTCGATGGTTTCGCAGGCGGCGCGCGTGGGCGCGATGACAATTACCCGTCCGGTGGACGGCTTCGCCGCGACGAAAGCTTCGCGATCGGGCGGGAGATAGCGGTCGTGGACGGTGCGCACGCTGTAAGCTAACCGCCCGCAACGCGTTCCGTGACTATGCTCACCGTGCGCCCGCCCACGACACGCTCGGTGGTTACCCCACCCGTTCTCCACGCCAACGGCGCGCCCCGACGCGGAGCGCGAAGCGCCCAACCAGCATCAGGGGACCTGATTCTCACGCGGCGCGGTGATCAGAAGTCCTCATCCCACTTGCTACGCCTACCGCGCCGTGAACCGCAGCCGTTCGCGCCGCCCGCCGTCGTACAGCCAGAGCGTGTCGCCGAGCACCACGAAATACTCGACCTCGGCGAGCCCTCGCACGAACTGCTCTTCGAGCGAATTGCGTGCGTCGCCGCACCACACGCGCGAAGCGCCGATGCCGTCGAAGCGGATACTCGCACTCATGGTGTCGACGTTGGCAAAGATGGAGTTACACGCGACGCGCGCCGTGGCGCTCAAGGTGCGCCGATTCTGTGCCACAATGCGCAGATACTGTGCGCTGTCGAGCGCCAGTGCGGGCGCTGCCCCTTCGATGGTGAGCACGCGCCACGTGGTACCGATGAGCGGACGGGCGCGCGCGTCGATCGGCGATGTCGCCACCTGCTCAGTGCACGCCAACACGCTGCTGCACAACACCGCCGTCAGCAGCCAGCGTGCACGGGCACGCGCGGAAGCAGTCACGGGAATCTTCATGGCAAGGATACCCTCCATCGCATGGCGACACCCAGCATGACCCTATCGCTGAATCAGCTTCACTCGCTGACCATCACGAAACACTTCGACTCGGTCGACCAGGCCATCCTTGTCGCGGTCAGTCCACACCTGAAGCAGCTGATTGGTGTTCGCGTCGAGAAAAATCGCGCGCCACGGGGTGCTGCGCCCCTGATCGGGCAACCGCGCGACAAACTCGTTGGTCCCCAACCACTGCGCTACCTCAACACTCGGCCGGCCTTGCACGACATCAACGGCCGCCTGCATGCGCGGCAGCACCTGCGGATACGGCGCGGACGCAAACGCGGGCAGATCGTCGCAGCGCCCGTCCTTGTCACGGTCGAGACAGGGCGGCGGGCCGAAACGGAAATCGTCGCACCATCCATCACCGTCGCGATCCAGACACGTGGTGGAGCCGCGCCCCGGAGGGGGTGTATTGCCTGAGAAGTAGCGCGGGTCAGTGATCGGCCCGGTGCCGAGAATCAGCCCGCCCTGGCCTACATAGGCGTCAAATCCGGGCGAACCGGCGCCACCTACCGCCATCCCTGCAGACGACGAGACCGACAGGTTTCCCTGTCGGTCGGCGAAAAGCTGGTCGTCGGTGATGCGTTTAGACTCCCACGGCTCTCGCCCCGCCTCACTCGCATCGGGGCGTCCGGGGATCTTGATGGGCGGCTTGGCGGTGGACTTTCCGTCAAACGGCCTGATGACAGGTTGTTCACCCAAGCCGGAGTTGGTCTTCCCGGTCTTCTGCGGGCCGTACACCACCGTACCGTTGGGCGGCTTGTTGCGAACCGCCAGGCTGCACTCGGTGGGCGCCGGCTGTTGCGTGGGCGGCACACCGTTCAACCAGATCCGGCACATGCCGACAGGCGGCTGATACTCCTTCGGCACGCTGTCGGCCGCCGTTCGACTCCCTGTGGGACGCTGCGCGTCAGCCGCCGCCCACGGGGCCGCGACGGCCATCAGCAACCCGCACACCTTCAGGATTCGACGTACCATGATGTCCTCCGACAAGGCGCCGACGCCGCATCACGATTGATGAGGGCCACGCCGCTACGATGACTTAGTGCAGGACACGTGCCACAAACCGCCACTTCTACCAATCCAGCCCGTTTTCCCTCTGTACGCGGACTCTCACAGCACCCGTTCGGTTCGTCGGGCATGGGTCTCGGACCAGCTCAGTGCGTCCCCAGTGCAGGACGATTGCGTCCCCGTGGGGTGACGAAACCGCCTCTTTCTGCTACCCGTCAATCCCCGAAGCTGATCCCTACCGCGCGCGCGGTTCGCACCACGTCATGATCCGGATCGACGCGTTTGCTCTCCTTGAGCACATCGACAATCGGCAGTGTCACGATATTCGGCGACTGTAGGGCGACCATGTGCCCCCACTTCTTGTTGGCCACCGCTTCCACGGCCGCCCCGCCAAATCGCGTCGCCAGTAAACGGTCATACCCGGTCGGCGTACCGCCGCGCTGCAAATGGCCGAGCACCATGGAGCGAGTCTCCTTGCCGGTGCGCTCCTGAATCTCCCGGGCGATGATGTCGGCCACACCACCAACGCGCCGCAACTGCCCGGGCAACGATTCGCCGATCAAGCCAACATCTCCGCTCGGCATCGTCACCCCTTCCGCGACCACCACAATGCTGAAGAGGCGGCCACCGGCATCGCGTGCACGAATCTTGTCGCAGACTTTGTCCATGGCCCACGGAATCTCCGGGATCAGGATCACGTCGGCCGTTCCAGCGATGCCCGCGTAGAGCGCAATGAACCCGGCATCACGCCCCATCACCTCGAGCACCATCACGCGGTCATGGCTCTCGGCCGTGGTGTGCAGCTTGTCGATCGCCTCGATGGCAGTCGTCACGGCGGTGTCAAATCCGAACGTCATCACCGTGCCCGACACATCGTTGTCGATCGTCTTGGGGACGCCCACGATACGCATGCCCTTGTCGACCAGGCGCTGCGCGATGGACAGCGACCCGTCGCCGCCAATGGAGATCAGCGCGTCGATGCCGAGGTTGCGCGCGTTCTCCATGATCTCATCGGAGCGATCCACTTCCGACCAGGTGCCATCGGTATTTTTCACGGGATACGCAAACGGGCTTCCGCGATTGGTTGTGCGCAAAATCGTCCCGCCGTGGGCCATGATGCCCCGCACCGAATCGGCCGTGAGCGGCACAACATCGTCGTCGCCCAGCAGTCCGGCGTACCCGCGCTTGCTGCCAAGTACGTCCCAGCCACGTCCGCGGGCCGAGAGGACGGCCGCCCGAATCACGGCGTTCAAGCCGGGGGCATCACCGCCACCGGTGGAGAGTGCTATGCGCATGCAGAGACGACTTGGGGAAAACGATCGTCGTCGATCGACGACCGCATGGAATGTAGTGGTACCGCGATCCCTTCGCGCGCCGCTGGGCGACAGAGACCGAAGTGATACGCGCTCAGGGAATCGGCGATCCCATCAGATTGGCGATCTTGCGCAGTGAGGTGTCCTGGCGCGCCACCACGCGCTGCAACGAATCCACCTGCATCTGCAGCAGCGACGTTTCGTCGCGCATCTGCACGAGCAGATCCTGCAAGTCGTACAGCGACTGCTGCAGCTCAACGTCGGCGTTCGGGTTCGTGATCTGCTTGCATCCCGCGGCCAGCATCATCGCGACGCCGGTAAGGAGCAGCGCGTGAAGCGGGAATGTGCGAGGGGCAGGCATGCAAACTCCGGGCAGTGATGAAGAGAGGTACGGCGGGTGCAGCAGAATGATTTTGCGTGCGCCGTTTCGGTGACGCGCCAGCGGCCCGACCATGTGATATAACGGCTCACCCTTCATGGAGGAACGAGTGCGGTCACGTGCGGGCATCACCATCATCGACCAACTGCTGGCTATCGCCCTGCTGGCGGTACTGCTGGCCATCGGGATGCAAGGGATCGGGGCGCTGCGCGACCGTTTCGCAGTGCGAGCCGCTACGCGAGCCGTCAAAGACGCGGTGGCGCTGGCGCGCGAGCATGCGGCCGCCTCGGGGGCACGAGCAGCGGTACATTTTGCGAGTCGCGATGCGAGGGTTGTCGTGCACGCCGGCAACGACTCGTTGCTCTCGCTGTCACTCTCGCAGGCGTACGGGGTCTCGCTTCAAGCCACGCGGGATTCAATGGCCTATATGCCGTCGGGACTGGGGTTCGGCGCGGCCAATGTGAGCATCGCGCTCACACGCGGTAGACGGCAAGATACGGTGACGATTTCACGGCTTGGACGGGTGCGCTGACGGACGGCAGGGGGAGGAGGAGCCCGCGGCGTACGACGCGCATCGACCCGGAATTGGCGCCATGCCGCGCACGAATCAGCCCGGCAAAACTCCGCACAATACCACCGCCATCCGACTCCGAACCGGCGCCAAACGGCGCCGCGCCTCACCGACGTTTGTCAGCCGATCGGCGCTGATACATGCACCGGCGCACCGCTTGCCGCCGCCGCGGTCGCGCTCACCGTACCAAAATCAAACCCCGGCACCGAGATCCGCGGAATTTCCTGCCCGATTTCACGCTCGATCGTGCGCACCATTCCAATCTCATCCGGCGACATGAACGTGTACGCATCACCCGTCGACGCCGCGCGGCCCGTCCGCCCGATACGATGCACATAGTCTTCCGGCGCCTGTGGCACATCGAAGTTGATCACGTGCGAGATGCCGTCGATATCAAGTCCACGTTGCGCGATATCCGTGGCCACCAGCACGCGAATCGTCCCTTTCCGGAAATCTTCAAGCGCACGAATACGCTGCGGCTGCGACTTGTCGGCGTGCATGGCGGCGGTGGGAATGCCTTTCCGCGTGAGTTCCTGCTCGATCTTGTCAGCCCCGTGCTTGGTTCGCGTGAACACCAGCACCGAGTCGTGATGCGACTTCGTGAGCAGGTCCACGAGCAACTCCGTTTTTCGCTCCTTGCGCACGGGGTAGACGGCGTGCGTCACGGTGCTGGCCGCCTGCGAACGCCGTCCCACCTGCACCACCACCGGACGACGCAGGTACTTGCGTCCCAGCGCTTCGACTTCAGGCGGCATCGTGGCGGAGAACAGCATCGTCTGTCGATAGCGCGGGATCTGCTCCACGACCTTGGAAATCTGCGGCGCAAACCCCATGTCGAGCATGCGATCGGCTTCGTCGAGCACGAGGATTTCGAGATACGAAAAGTCCACGTTGCGGCGATCCATCTGATCGATCAAGCGACCGGGCGTCGCCACGACAATGTCAACGCCGGCCCGCAGTGCGCGCTCCTGCGGTTCATAGCTCACACCGCCGAACACTGGAATCACATCGAGCGGCGCATGCCTGGAATATTTGCGCACACTTTCTTCAACCTGCAGGCACAACTCACGAGTTGGCGTCAGCACCAGCGCGCGCGTACGCCGCGGTCCGTGCATGAGGCGATTGAGAATCGGCAGCGTGAACCCGGCTGTTTTGCCCGTGCCCGTTTGCGCGAGACCAATGAGGTCACGACCAGCCAAGGCAATGGGAATCGCCTCGGCCTGAATCGGCGTGGGGTGCGCGTAACCGGCGTCGTTGAGCGCGTCCAGCAGTTCCTTCGCGAGTCCGAGCGACGCGAAGGTCGTCTGTGTCTTTTTGGTATTCGGCATGTATGTCTGGTAAAGCTAATCGCTTACCGACACGATGCCATCACAGAATCGGCTCGATGGTCCGACCCGCAAGCTTGGCAATGAGCCCCAACCGGAAGGTCACATCCACCGCGTAATCATCGGCCTCCGCCTGCCGATCGGTAAGCGGCATGGTGGGCCACACCCAATCGGGCACCGTGGCCGGCATGCTCACGGAGCGCGGCGGATGCCATACCCCGTGCCGGTCGCGGTCGTCAAGCAGGCGGTCGAGCAGCCGACTCCACCCTTCATGGCGACGCAGGAAGCCGAGCCGAGCCATGAGTTCGAGCCAGGCCAGCGCCGTGGGCATGTCCGCGTCCATGACGTGGCGCGTGGGCAGAATATCGCCCAACGCCAGGTGTGGCTGTTCGAGCATGTGATGCTCACCCACCTGCTGCATGGGCGCCATGCGAGGCAGTTGCAGTGAGAGCCACGTAAACAGCCGCTCCATGTGCTCGTGGTACTCGCTGCGGAAGTGCGGCATGTAGGCCAGCATCACCAGCGTGTGGAACGAGGGCGGCGCCGCATCCACCGGCAAGACGTGTTGGTTGCCAACCCGAATGAACGGCTTGTCGGAGTTGGGGGTGCGAAGGAACGCACCGACGCGTTCGAGAATGCGTCGGGCGGCGCCACGGAGACGCGGATCGGCCTCGTACCCCGCCTGCGCCAGTGCCGCCGCGGCCGCTTCACGCAGGATCTGCCGTCCCCGAACGATCAGTTCAGGATCGGCACCTGCATCCTTGTCCAACTCATAAAGATACGACGGATCGTTGTCCTCCGGGAGCAGCCGGAACAACGCACGCCGGGACGTCGCCAGCGGCGGCGAATCAGCCTCCCATCCCAGCTCGAGCAGGCGGCGGAAACCAAGAATGCCGCCTACGGCCGGGGCGCTGGTGAGGATCGTGCCCGGCACCGTGAGCATGCCGTGTCCCCACGTACCGTCCGGCAGCTGATGAAAGAGCAGTTCCCATCCCTGCCGCGAGGCGTACGGCACGCGACCGATCCGCGTGTCGGCACGCAGCGGAAACGCCGCGACATCCACCAGCGAGCGGTATTGCACCGCCGGCGATCCATGCGTCATCAACCACTTGAGCGCGAAGCTGGCCGGTAGCTGCGGGGGTGCCGCCGGCGGTGGCGCCGTGGGCAGGGAGAACGGAATCGAGGGCGAGGTATCTGGCAGGGTCACGGGCGGGAGCGGTGAATGGCTCGGCGTCGGAATGGCCAAGTTCCGATATCATACAGGTTTTGAACCGCCGCGCCAGTAGCGAGTGCGGCCCACGAACGAGCAAAAGCAATACTGCCTTTCCGTTTCCCAGTTACTGGAAAGCCTCACTTCGTAGGGGAAGCCCTGCTCGTGCGGCGTTCCGGTCTATTACAACATTAACGACACGCACAACTCGGCGTCTCCTATTTCGTACCGTTCGATGCCGGTGCCCCCCGAGCGGGTTTGCTCGAACGCAGTCTACACTCTTCCAGAGGATCGTGTCTCCATGATGTCCCTCAATAAGCTGGTCGCTGTCGCATTCATGGTTGTTGCGGCGAGTTCGCAGGTGGAGGCGCAGGGTGGTGGTGGCGGCGGTGGCGGTCGCGGTGGGATGGGCGGCGCGCAGGCTGCTGAGCGCATGAAGGGCTTGCTCTTCAAGGACATCACCCTCGACGAAACCCAGACCAAGGCCGTCGATTCCATCATGACCGCTACGGCGGCCAAGCAGGCGGAAATGCGTGCAGCTGCGCAAGCCGGCGGCGACCGTCAGGCCATGATGGCGCAGATGCAGACTATTCAAACCGAACAGCGTACGGCGATGCGTGGTGTGCTCAAGCCCGACCAGCAGGTGCAGTTCGACAAGAACGTTGAAGCCATGCCGGCGCCGGGCGCGGGCCGTCGTCCGCCCCCATTCTCCGTGTCGTTCAAGTAAGCAGTCGCCACATCGTTCGTCGCGAGGGGCGGTCCACACGGATCGCCCCTCGTTGCGTTTCCCTTGTCTTCCTGCGTCGCTTTCGCCGAGATTGCGGTCAGCATGACTGCACCGCACCACTCTGACACTGTCGCCTCGGCGCGCCGGATGACATCGGCCAAACGTTTGCTGACCCCGCGCTGATGCGCGGCGAGTTTGTCGACCTCGACGACACCAGGCTCTACTGCTTCGCCTTTGGGACGCGCGGGGTGGGCGAGCCGATCGTCCTGATCCACAGTGCGTTCACCTCATCGCATCTGTGGCGCGATCTGCTACCCCGGCTGCCGAAAGGGCATCGGGTGCTCGTGGTGGATCTGCTCGGTCACGGGCGCAGCGACCATCCGGCGAGCGCCGATTTCAGCACACACGCGCACGCACGACGCGTTATCTCGCTGCTTACCGTGCTCGGCGTTGAGCCCGCTTGCGTTGTGGGCCATGGCGTGGGCGCCGCCGTCGCCGCCTCACTGGCGCTGCAGGCACCCGAGCGCATCACCCGACTGTTGCTCTGCAATCCGTGTCTGATCCGGACGACCGGTGAAGACGCTGACGCGCCGCGAAGCTTCCGACGATTGTGCCGCACCGTACCGCTCTGGCGCCGGCTGCCCCCTGACTGGTTGGCCTCGGCGTTGCACTCGGCGCTCGTTCGCGGGTACCGCAACAGGTTGCTGGCCGCACATGTTATGGATGTGTATCTGAAAGCGTTTCGCAGTGACGCCGGCCACGAGGTGGCCTGCCGTCAACTCGAAGCCGTGTGCGCACCGTCAAGTGTGGTGGAGCTGTCGGCTGGTGCATTTGCTGTTCCGGTGGGGTTGATGCTCGGCGCAGACGATCCGTTCACCCCGCGCAGCGGCGAGGCACTGCGCCGTTCGCTGGCGGCGTGTGTGAACGGCGAGTTCACCGTGCATCGTCTGGCTGGCATGTTGCACGCCATTCCCGAAGAAGCGCCGGACCGCCTGGCGATTGCCGTCGCGGAATTGTTGGTTCAATGACGTTCGACCCGGAGTTTCACCATGAGCACCGCACGCCTCGAGACATTTCGCACCATGGTTTCGCGTCAACCGGATCACGCGATGGCGCGATTCGGGCTGGCCACGGAGCTCGCCAAACTCGGGCAGCACGCGGAAGCAACTGAACACTTCGCGCAGTACCTCGCCATACACGATGACGAAGGCAACGGCTGGTTACGGTACGCGGAATGTCTGCACGCAATCGATCGGATCGACGATGCCCGCGCAGCGATCGGTCGCGGCATTGACGCGGCGACGCGGCACTCGCACGCTACGCTGGTCGCCGATCTGGAAGCGCTGCAGGACTCGTTCGAGTAACCAGGCTAGAGCCGACGCAGTTCATCCGCGACATCGAGCGCACGCCCGATGTCCTTCGAAATCGCGCGGGCTTCCTGCGTCGCACTGGTGACATCACCGATCGCAGCACCCACGCCCAAGGCGCGTAGTTTCACCACATCGAGGCGAAGCGACCGCAGAGCGAGCGAAGCACTTTCGAGTTGCCGCTGCAGCATGTCCTGTCGCTGCACGAGTTCGGTGAGCGACGCGTGCTGACGGCGCAGCAACGACAGGCGCCGCTCCGCATCTGATGAACGATCGGGCACGGCATCCGCTTCGGCGATTCGCTGTTCGAGCGACGGCAGTGCGTGCGCTTCAACCGAGCCATCGAGGCGCGCCAGATTCGTCACCAGCGTGGACACGCGTTCGAGCAGTGCGTCTGCGGTGGGTCCGACATCGGGCACGAGTTCACGATCGGCCGAGTCGAGTCGCGCCCACGTTTCACGGATCGTGGTGCAGTCATCAACGGCCTCCCGCAACGCCCGACCGTGCGGCGAGCGCAGCACATCAGGGTCGGCGAGCAGCGCCACTTCGCTGGCCATGCGCACGTTGCGCGGGCGGTCGTCCATGGCGGCGATCTTGTCCTGCCACGATTCGCCGATCGCATCGCGCGTGGTGAGCCCCACGTCCTTCAGACGCAGCGAATCGCGCACGAGCATCGCGCCGTTGAACAGGGCGAAGACACCGCCGCCCAGGAACGGGACCAGCCAGCCTCCCGCACCGTCTGATGCCGCGAGTCCCACCAACCCCGCGGCGGAAGCGAGCAGCGACACGCCAATCAGTCGTGCGCGCCCTTTCCAGTCGCGCAACACATCGCGGGCACGCTGCGCGCGCGACGATTCGGCGGATATGGCCTTCTCACTGTTCATGCGGCCGCGGATTACATCGCGCAACCCGATATCGTGCCGGCCGAGTTCGGTGAACATGCCCAGCAGGCCCAGCGACATGCCGAAGGCCGGGAAGATGAACCACGGAAAGCCGCGCGCGATGGCGACGTTGATGAAGAACAAAAAGCCCACCACCATCATCATCGACAGTGCCTGCGCGCGGAAACGCGCGATGCGGCGGTTGGGCGGCATCGTCACGTCACTGTCGGTGGCCTCGGCCACCACCGGCTCACGACTGCGCCGCAGCCGGTCGCCGGCGTAGGCCAGCGACTCTTCCATGCGCGCCATACTCTCGCCCAGCGAGTCCGGCGCGCGCACGGCAAGCTGTACAACACGGGGCACCGCCGCCGCTTCCGGCCCCGCCCCCCGTGCCGCACGCGCGCGATCCCGCTCGGCACGCTCCAGCTCCGCCAGGCGATCGTCTTCATTGCCCGCCCGCAGCGCCGCCGCGAAGGCACTCGCATCGGGCCAGCGCGATGACGGTTCACGTGCAATCGCGCGCGTGATCGCATCGGTGATCGAGAACGGCAGGTCCGGACGGAAGTTCACCAGCGGGAATGGTGTGCCCTGCACATGCTGCACAAGCATGCCGGCACTGGTCTCCGCGTCGAAGGGCAAGCGCCCCGTGAGCATCACGTAGCCCACCACACCGAGCCCGTACACATCACTGCGTCCATCAATCTCGCGCTGCCCCATCGCCTGCTCAGGGCTCATGAACGCCGGCGTGCCAACGGCAATGCCCGTTTGCGTGAGCCGCGCGCCACTTTGCACCGCGCGCGCAATCCCGAAGTCGGTGACAATCGCGCGACCAGTGGCGTGTTCGAGCAGAATGTTGTCAGGTTTGATGTCGCGGTGAATCACGCCCGAGGCGTGCGCGTACGCGAGCGCATCCGCGACCTGCGCGAGCACATTGCGCACAAACGGCAGCGGGGGCTTTGGTTCACGCGCGAGCCGAGCGGCCAGGCTTTCACCCGCGACCAGCGCCATGGCGAAGTACACGAGGCCATCGGCTTCGTCGACCGCGTAGATCGGTACGATGCTCGGATGATTGAGCCGCGCGGCCGTTTGTGCCTCGCGCACGAAGCGTTCGCGCACGTCGGCGCGAAAGCCAAGGTCCGGCGGCAGCACTTTGAGTGCGATGTCGCGTTTGAGACGTCGATCACGCGCCGCGTACACCACCGCCATACCACCACGTCCGATTTCACGCAGCCCATCATAGCGTTCGGCCACGGCCACGCGCACCCGCGCGAGCAACAGTTCACTGTCGTCCTGACGCCTGGCGCCCGAGAGGTCAGCGCTGTTCATGGGAGTGACCGGCATGCGCTATCGCGAGGAACCCACACTGCGCGCGGAGGTCAGCTCGCGTACTTCCTGCGCCGCTTCCACGGCACGATCCACATCGCGCGCTACCGCCATCGCCTGTTCCGCGACGAGCGTGACACTTT